>JBBQMH010000017.1:0-32488 GCA_038328755.1 Candidatus Limnocylindrales bacterium | reverse complement strand
ATCAGCCTCGCGCAGCGATGACATCCCGGGACCGAATCGGTTGCAGCGGGGTTGCGAGCGCCTTCGGGGCAGAGGGTGCGGCTGAAACGTGGGTCCGCCCGTCCACTGCTTCCGCGACGAACTCGTGCGGGAGGACGACCCAGAACGAAGCCGCGATGGCCCCCGGCTCGGCGAGCAGCTCGGCCGCCCGATCCGAACCCGCCGCGCGGTGGTGGCGGAGCAGCAGCGCGACCTCCCCGATCACCCTGGCGTCCGCCATCTCCGAGAGGGGTCGAGCTTCGACGCTCGCACCATCGATGTGATTCCGAATCGAACCCAGATCGTCAAGGACATAGGCTCGTCCACCGGTCATCCCGGCACCGAAGTTCGGTCCGATCGGACCGAGGATCACCAGCGTCCCGCCCGTCATGTACTCGGCACCATGAGGTCCGATCCCCTCGACGACGGCATCAGCTCCGGCATTTCGGACCCCGAACCGCATGCCGGCCCTTCCGACGATGTGGAGGCGCCCAGCCGTCGCACCGTACAGGCAGGCATTGCCGGCCAGCGTTGGCAGGCGCGGTGCAGCCGGGTCACGCGGAGCGGTTGGAGGTCCACTCTCCGCGTTGCCGGTGATCCGCGGATCGCCGGCAACGATGACGGTTCCCCCGGACAGACCCTTGGCAACGTAGTCGTTCGCGGTGCCGGTCAGTACGAGCTCCAGGCCGGAGCCAAGGAACGCACCGAAGGACTGGCCCGCTGCCCCGGTCAACCCGACGTGGATGGGCGTCTGGATCGACCCGCGCTCGACGGCACCGGTCAGGGCGGCTCCGAATGACCGATCGGCCGTCGAGATGGCCAGGCCGTCCAGCCGCAGGTCGCCATGTCCGAGGAATGCGGTCGCCAGTCGCTCCTCGAGCGGCGAGGCGGGCTGTCGCGCTGTCGAGGCCCCTGCCCGATCGGGGTGCGCCCGGCGATCGGCGCCGGCCGCCCAGCGGGGAGCCGCCAGGATCGAGCGCAGTCCCGGTTCGTTCGAATCCACGCAACGGAGGATCGACGCAGCCTCACCGACCACTTCGCCGACCGACCGCGCCCCGATGGCGGCGAGCTCACGACGCAGGTCCTCGGCGAGGGCGAGCGCGAAACGCTCGACCCGCTCGGGCGTCCCGGTGAACTTGGCACGCAGGTCGTCACGCTGGGTGGCGATCCCGGTCGGGCAGGTATCGAGGTGGCATTGGCGGGCCATGTCGCAGCCGATCGCCACGAGCGCCGCCGTCCCCAGCGCGAATTCCTCCGCACCGAGCAACGCGGCCATCAGCAGATCGCGACCCCGATGCAGACCACCGTCGGTCCGGAGGGCCACCCGATCCCGCAGGCCGTTCCAGAGCAGGACCTGGTGGACCTCGGAGAGCCCGAGCTCCCACGGCACGCCAACGTGCTTGATCGAACTCAGGGGCGAGGCTCCGGTCCCTCCGGCGCCACCCGCCAGGTGGATGTAGTCGGCTCCGGCTTTCGTCACGCCTGACGCCACGGTTCCCACCCCGCGCGAGGCGACGAGCTTGACCCCGATTCGCGCCGCCGGGTTGATTGCTCGGAGGTCGGCGACGAGCTGGGCGAGATCCTCGATCGAGTAGATGTCGTGGTGCGGCGGCGGGCTGATGTAGGCGCGACCAGCCTGGCCGCGCCGGAGCGCCGCGATGTACGCCGTCGCCTTCCGGGCCGGGAGCTGGCCGCCTTCTCCCGGCTTGGAACCCTGGGCGATCTTGATCTCGAGCTGATCGGCCCGGGCGAGGTACGTGGCGGTGACCCCGAACCGTCCCGACGCGACCTGCTTGATGGCGGCGTCGCGACGACGGCCGTCGGGGCCCGGCGCGTACCAGGCCGGATCCTCGCCGCCCTCGCCGGTATTGGCGGCTCCTCCGGCACGCTGGATGCCGATCGTCAGGACCTGGTGTGCCTCGGGCGACAGGGCGCCGACACTCATGGCACTGACGACGAGTCGTCGGACGATGTCACGGGCCGGCTCGACCTCGTCCAGTGGGATGGCCCGTCGAAGCGCGGCGGGACGGATCGCCAGCCGATCCCGTACGACCGCTGGGGCCGCCCGATCGACCCCGGCACGGTACGCGGCCAGGCCATCCACCGTATCCGGATCCGCGAGCGCCTGGATCGCCGCCACGGTGCGCGGGGCGAAGAGATGGGCTTCTCCATCCGAGCGGAAGCGTGCGAAACCAGGGTCCGGCAGGCGCGGCTCCCGGCCGGGCGCTGGCGCGTTCAATGGATCGTCGAGGTCCCGCGCGGCTCCAACACGGCCAAGTTGCGTGATCGCGAGGTCACCGAGCGTGACCGAGCCAACCCATCCGACCGCGGATGGGAAACATCGGGCACCCACCTCCGGCGCCAGGTCGAGCGTCTCGAAGAGCGTTCCGCCGACATACGAAGCGGCCGAGCTGACGCCCATCCGGGCGAGCGTCTTGCGCAGGCCGGCCTCGTACGCGGCGAGCAGGTTCTCGACCGCCCGACGGCCATCGAGGTCCTCCGCCCCGCGGGTTCCTGCCACCTCCCCGGCAATCTCGATGGCGAGCCACGGGTGCACGGCGCGGGCACCGGCGGCGATGGTCATCGCCAGCGAATGAACATCGAGGACGTCAGCCGATTCGGCCACGATATCGGTCCGCCCACGAAGCCCGGCGTCAGTCAGTACGCGATGGATCGAGCCAACGGCGAGGATGGACGGGACGGGAACCCGATCCAGGTCGAAATCTCGATCCGTCACGACGATTGCGATGGCTCCGCGCCGGGCTGCATCCAGCGCTGCGGTCTCCATTCGATCGAGGGTCAGGGCGAGTCCGTTGGGACCCGCTGCGGCGGACCAGGTCGAATCGATCGTGACGATGGGGCCGCTGTCCAGGTCGCGGAGCGCCGCCTGGAGCCCGGGCAGGTCGGCGATCACGGGGCGAGAGACCCGTGCCATCCGGGTCCGCTTCGGCATGCCGCCGAGGAGCGGGGCTCGCCGGCCCACATGCACACGGAGGTCGACAACCAGGCGCTCACGCTCCGGATCGATCGGCGGATTGGTGACCTGGGCGAAGGACTGCTTGAGGTGGTCCGCGACGCGACGCGCCACACGCGCATTACCTGGCGTGGGCGTGTCGTCGCCCATGCTCCATAGCGGCTCGTGGCCCTCGATCGCCATCGTCCTGAGATCGAGACGAAGCCGCTCTGCATCCACGCCGGCGAGGTAGCGGCGGCCCGAAGTGACCCGTATCTCGCTCAGCTGCAGGGCGGTCGTTGGCTCATCCAGGACGGTCCGAGGAAGTGGGCCGTGCGTTACGGACCGGCCGGTGAGATGGCGCTTGGCCTCTGGATCAAGCCGGAGGCGTCCCCGACGGGGTTCGACCAGGAGCATCTCTCCAGGCCCGAGGCGCGCCAGGGTCTGGATCTCGGACGGGTCGAGCGGGACTGCTCCGGCCTCCGAGGCGCCGGCCACGAGCCCATCACAGGTGATCGCATACGCGAACGGGCGCAGGCCGTTCCGATCCAGCATTGCCCCGACGGATCGCCCATCGGTGAAGACGAGAGCGGCGGGTCCGTCCCACGGGGCGAGGAACCCCGAGGTTCGACGCATGAGTCCAGCGGCTCCCATTGAACCCTCGGCCCGAAGCGCCGACGCCTCCGGCATCAGAGAGGCGACGGCGGCGGCGATGTCCCAGTTCGAGGCAACGAGCACCTCGACGATCTCATCGAGCGAAGCCGAGTCGGACCCGCCCGAGCCAAGGAGCGGCCCGCGCCGATTCAACTCGCCGAGCAGCCCCGCCCGATCCGGATCGCCATGGCGACCGCGGACCTCCACCCGATTGCTGCGGACCGTGTTGATCTCCCCGTTGTGGGCCAGGTATGCGAAGGGCTGAGCGAGCGGCCACGTCGGGTGCGTGTTCGTGGCGTATCGCTGGTGGAACGTGGCGAAGGAGAGGGCCACGGGGCGAGCAAGGTCGGGATAGAACTGCGCCAGGCGATCGCCGGCGACGAGCCCCTTGTAGACGATTGTTCGGCACGAACCGGACGCAACGGCGAGGTCGGGCAAGGATTGCTCCCGCGCCGCCGTGGCGATCCTGCGGCGGGCGAGGAGCAGCCTCCGCTCGAAATCCCGATCGCCGATCGGCCGACCCGCGGGCCCAAGCGGTCGCGGGACGAAGAGCTGCGTGAACGCCGGCCTGGCGGCGAAGGCGGCCGGACCAAGGGCCTCGGGGTTGGTGGGCACGGTCCGCCACGCTGCTGTCGTCAGGCCAACCTCCTCGAGTGCCGCGATGACGCTGGCCCGAGCTCTCGCCTGTCGGACGCGGCCGCGTGGCAGGAAGAGCTGCAGCAGACCCGGACGCCGGCCGATCGTCTCGCGGTGGCGAAGCCCCGCCGTCAGAAGCTCGACCAACGGCTCCTCGAGCGGGATGGCGACGCCCGCCCCATCCGATGAGGCCCCGTCGGCTCCGAAGGCGCCGCGATGCCCGAGGGACGAGAGGCCGGCCAGTGCGAGCGGCAGGACTCGGAGTCGCGATGTGCCGCCGAAATCGGCGACCAGGCCGACGCCGCAGGCGTCGTGCTCCATGGTCGGGTCGTAGAGCGGTGGCGGAATGGCAGATCCTCGGCGCATCGGCTCGTACCTCCGGAGTTGGGGATGCGGATATGGGCCCCCGGCTCGCCGGCGGCCCTCCACGTGACGGAACTCAGGCCTGGTAGGCCACCTCGCCATGGATGGCGATATCGATGCCCAGCTCCTCGTCCCGGGCAGAGATCCGGATCCCGAGGACGGCATCCACGAGCTTGACGATCACGAAGGTGGCGACGACCGCATAGCCGATCGTGGCGCCGACTGCCACGATCTGGGTGACGACCTGGCCAGGGTTGCCGTCGATGAGCCCGGAGAAGCCGGACTGCACTGCGCTGGTGGCGAGCACGCCCGTAGCCACGGCACCGAAGATCCCGCCGACGCCGTGGACCGCGAAGACATCAAGCGCGTCGTCGACCCTGATCCGCTCGCGGAGGAGGGTCGCGCTGTAGCACAGGGCACCGGCTGCCAGGCCGATCAGGATGGCGCCACCAGCCGTCACGAAACCGGAAGCCGGGGTGACCGCAACCAGCCCGGCGACTGCACCCGCCGCGGCCCCGATGACACTGACCTTCCGCCGGTGGAGGTAGCTCGCCGCGACCCAGGTGAGGGTCCCGGCCCCCGCCGCGGTGTTGGTGACCAGGAAGGCACTGGCTGCGAGACCGTTGGCCGCCAAGGCGGACCCGGCATTGAACCCGAACCAGCCGAACCAGAGGAGGCCCGCTCCCAGCACCGTCATGGGTACGTCGTGCGGCTCCATCCGGTCGCCGTTGACGACCCGGCGGCCGATCAGGACCGCAACGATCAGGGCCGACACCCCGGATGAAGCGTGGACCACCGTACCGCCGGCGAAGTCGAGCGCCCCGAGCTTGTACAACCATCCATCACTGGCCCAGACCCAATGGGCGATCGGCGAATAGACGAAGACGGACCAGAGCACCGTGAAGAGGACGAACGCCGCGAACCGCTTGCGCTCGGCAAACGCACCCGTGATGAGGGCGGGCGTGATGGCCGCAAACATCAGCTGGAAGGCGGCGAAGAGGACGAACGGGATCGTCGTCGCGTAGATCGCGCTCGGGGTCAGGCCAACGTTGAAGAACCCGACGTAATCCAGATTGCCGACCAGGCCCCAGCCGTTGACGTCGGGCCCGAAGGCCAGGCTGAAGCCGATCAGGACCCAGACGACACTCACGATCGCCAGCCCGAAGAAGCTGTGCATGATCGTCGAGAGGACGTTCTTGCGCCGGACGAGACCGCCATAGAAGAGCGCGAGTCCAGGCAGCATGATCATGACCAGCGCCGTCGCCGCCAGCATCCAGGCGGTGTCGCCGCTGTTGATCTCGCCGCCGTCGGCCGCGAAGGCAGTGGCGGGAAGGATGGCCGACCCAGCGAGCGCGGTCAGCAAAACGGTCGCGAAGCGTCGCATGCGGGACCCCTCCGTCCGGCCCACGGTCGGCCGCGGGCGCTGACGGGAGTGTCAGGCCCGACGTCCGCGGCGCGCGCTACCGGGCGGGCCTCGGCTGGGCTGCACTTGGCATGCGACGAGGGTTGCGATCGGGTGCCGGCCGCTCCTTTGGCGCGCGGCTGGTGAGCGCAGCGCACGGCGTGCTGGTGGTGAGCCCGGTGGGATTCGAACCCACGACACGAGGATTAAAAGTCCCCTGCTCTGCCACTGAGCTACGGGCCCACGCGAAGGGTAGCGGATGGGCCGACGGACCCGGACCAGCACCCGCGGTCGGGTCAGCCCCGCTCGAACACCTCGGGGTTGACGGGTGTCGGGAGACGCTCGCCACGCACTCCGGCCAGCAGGTTCGCGGCGGCCATGGCGGCCATCTTGCCGCGGGTCGCCTCGGTCGCCGATCCGATGTGCGGCACGATCAGGCAGTTGTCGAGCGTCAGCAGCGGATCGTCGGTCGGGATCGGCTCCGGATCGGTGACGTCGAGGGCGGCGGCCCGGATGACACCGTCGCGGAGCGCCTCGAACAGTGCCCTGGGATCCACGACCGGCCCGCGCGTCGTGTTCACGAGGATCGCGCCCGGCTTCATTCGCGCCAGCGCGGCCGCGTCGATCAGCCGCCGGGTCGATGGATTGAGATCGACGTGGACGCTTACGACGTCGGACCGTTCGAGGAGCTCCTCGAACGGAACCCAGGTCGCGTTGAGCGGCTTCTCGACCTCCGGATCGACGCGGTTCCTCGACGAATAGAGCACCGGCATTCCGAATCCCTGTGCGCGCCGGGCAACCGCCTGGCCGATCCGGCCGAAGCCGACGATCCCGAGGGTCGTGCCGTGGACATCCACGCCCAGCTGGTGCATCGGGCTCCAGGTCCGCCAGCCGCCCGAGTGCACGAACCGCTCGCCCTCGGGCAGGCGTCGCGCAGCCGCGAGGATCAGCGCCCAGGTCAGGTCGGCGGTCGTCTCGGTCAGGACGCCGGGAGTATTTCCGACGGCGACCCCGCGTCGCGTGCAGGCGGGCACGTCGATGTTGTCGTAGCCAACGGCCATGTTGCTGACGACGCGGAGCTGTTCGCCCGCGGCATCCAGGAAGCCGTCCTCGACCCGATCGGTGAGCATCGTCAGGACGCCGTCACAGCCCGCGATCGCGTCCAGGAGTGCCTCGCGCGACGGTGGCGCGTCGTCGGGCCAGACGACGACCTCGCAGGCATCGAGGATCGGCTGCAGGCCGATCGTCGGGATCTGGCGAGCAATGAAGACCCGTGGCCTGCCGGTCACGGCGTCAGGACCGGGCGGCGACGAGCGGTTCCACGACCTGGCGGATCCGGGCCAGCGCCTCGGTCAGGTTGGCGCGCGAGTTCGCATACGAGATCCGGATGTGGTTCACGCCCTGCTCTCCGAAGGCGGTTCCGGCCAGGACGCACACACCGACGTCGTTGAGCAGCCGATCGGCCAGCTCTGCCCCGTCAAGACCGGTCCCCGAGATCTCCGGAAAGACGTAGAACGCGGCGTGCGGCTGGATGGCCTTGATGCCCGGGATCGCGTTCAAGCCGTCCACGATCAGATCGCGGCGTACCTTGAACTCGGCGACCATCGCGTCGATCTCGTCCTGTGGGCCGTTCAGGGCCTCGATTGCGGCCACCTGGCTGAACGTGGATGTACAGGACACCGAGTTGATGATCAGCCGACTGTACGGATAGAGCAGGAAATCCGGGAGGATCGCGTAGCCGAGACGCCAGCCGGTCATCGCGTAGGTCTTGCTGAACCCGTCGAGCACGATGGTCCGCTCGGCCATGCCGGGGATCGAGGCAATCGAGACGTGCTCGCCTTCGTACACGATTCGACCGTAGATCTCGTCGGCCAGCACGATCAGGTCGTGGCGCAGCGCAAGTTCGGCGATCCGGACGATGTCCTCGCGCGTGAAGAGGCCCCCCGTCGGGTTGGCGGGCGAGTTCAGGACCAGCATCCGGGTCTTCTTTGTAACGAGGGACTCGAGTTCGTCCAGATCGGCCCGGAACTCCAGCTCCTGGCGAATCGGGAGCGGGACCACCGTCCCGCCGGCGAACTTCGCCATCGATGCATAGATCGGGTAGCCCGGGTCGGGAACGATGACCTCGTCCCCCGGCTCAATCAGGGCGATCATCGCGTAGTACATGATCGGCTTGGCTCCCGGGGTCACGATGACGTGATCCGGGTTGACGGGGAACCGCTTGCGGGTCGACGCATCAGCGGCGATGGCCTCGCGCAGTTTCGGAAGCCCGAAGTAGGGTCCGTAATGGGTGAACCCTTCGTCGATGGCCCGCTTGGCGGCTTCCCGGATGTTGACGGGAGTGTCAAAGTCGGGCTCACCAATCTCCAGGTGGATCACCGAGCGGCCCGTTGCCTCCAGCGCCCGGGCGCGTGCAGCCGCCTCGAAGGCGGTCTCGGTGCCGATGACATCCATCCGGGAGGCGATTCGCATGCTGTGCATCATAGGCGCCTAGAATCAGTTCGATGACGCGCTTCTACTCGATCGACGACGCCAACGCCGCCCTGCCGGATGTCGAACGGATCCTCATGGATCTGCGCGACCAGCGAGCCGAGTTGATCGTCTTGCGGGACGCGGCTATCGCGGCAACGGACCACAGCGGAGATGCATCCGAGCGCGATGTGGGCGCGGCTGGCCACGGGGCCGAGCAGGCGACGCCCCCGAACCTCGCGCCCAGTGACCCGCGCCGGCTGCGACTCCGGATGCAGGGGCTGATCGACCAGATGCAGGCCGGCGTGACCAGGCTCGTCGAGCGCGATATCACGCTCCGCGAGATCGGAACGGGGCTGATCGACTTTCCGGCCCTCGTCAACGGTCGCCAGGTGTGGCTGTGCTGGCGACTTGGCGAGGAAAACATCGCCTGGTGGCATGAGCTCGGTGACGGGTTCGGGGGTCGCGCCGCGCTGGCCGACCTCAACTGACCTGACCCATACGAGCGAGGCGCCCCATCTTCCGTCCCAACCCAGTCCCGGCTGTCAGTGTGGAGGAGGCCCACGCTCGATTGAGCGATCCTGGCCTCGCTCCGCCGCTGCTGGTTGACGTGCGCGAGCCGAATGAGATCGCCAACGTCCGAGCCGAGGGCGTGGTGGCAATGCCGCTGTCGGTCTTCATCCAACGTCATCGAGAGCTGCCGACGGACCGACCGCTGCTCATGATCTGTCAGTCCGGCAATCGATCGGGCCAGGCGACCGCCTTCCTGCTGGCCAACGGCTGGCCGGAGGTTGCGAACGTGGCCGGCGGAACGATTGCCTGGCTACGGGCCGGACTGCCGGTTCGTCGCGGGCCGCTCGTCGACGGCGAGGGCCAACTGCCGGGCTAGGAGCGCTTGCCCCTCCGCTTGTCCACCCAGCCCCGGACCGTAGCGGGATGGGCGTAGGCCCATCCGATCAGGATCAGGATGATTCCATTCACCGTGCCGGCGCCGGCCGCACTGAGGTATCCGAGCTGCTGGCCGATCTCGCCGTCGATCCGCAGGGCCGGAACCACCGCGCCAACGAGGCCAAGCTGGAAGAACGGTTCCTGCGGTGCCAGATTGGCCCGGACGGTCGCGGACTGGACGCCATCCCGTGACGTACCGCCGACGATGAATACGTTCGCGCCGTTCACGAGCGCGCTGCCTCCCGCGAGGCCGGCCGTCGGCAGGTCCGTCTGATCAAGGTGCTTCCAGTCGCTGATCTCGCCGGTCGCACTCGGAATGGCCCAGTAGGTCTGGTTCATCGGGCCCGAGCCGTCGGCTCCGCCAACGACGTACAGCGCGCCGTTGGCTGAGAAGCCTGCCGCTGAGCTCCTCGGGACGGGCATGTTCGCCGCATCGGACACGGCCCAGCGCAACAGTTGGAGCGGGACTGCCACGGCATCGGGCGCGGGAGTCTCTTCGGTGGCCGGGATCCCGATCACACCGCGCTGGACGGCTCCCGCCGGGCCGTTCGCGTCGGTCCCACCCCATAGCCAGACGAAATCACCGACCTGTGCCATGGACGCATGGGCCACCGAGTGCAGGATCGCGGCCTGCTCCGAGAAGTCGCCAAGGACGCCCTTCGCGTCAACGGTGGCCTTCCAGACCGTGGCCTGCGGCGTTCCGTCCGGCCCCAGGCCGCCGGCGACGAGCAGGCCGTCGGAGACCGGGATGGCCGAGGCCCCGGATCGTGCGGCCGGGAGGGCCAGACTGTCGATCGCGGCCCAGGTGCCAAACGTCTTGGCGTCCTGGTCATAGGCAAGGGCGTAGATGGTGCTGGTGGCCGCGCCGTCGGGGCCTGAGCCGCCGATGAGGTAGACCGTGCTGCCGATGACCGCGACGGCGGCATCCGCGCGTGCCTCAGGCAGGTCGGGTCCTGCAGCCCACGGAGCGAAGCTCCCATTCGCCGTTTCCGCGATGAACGTGGTCGTGGTCGGCGCCGTTCCGTCGTTCCCTCCGACATAGATGATGGTCGTCCCGACCTGGGCAATCGAGCCGCCCGTCCGAGCACCTGGCAGGGCCAGGTCAAGCGGTGATGGTTCCCACGGGATCACGGATCCACCGGGGGCCGGGCAGGGCAGCGTCTTGTTTTCCGGCGGGCAGAAGTTGACCGGCGACCATGCGAGGAGACCGACATCCAGGGTGCGGTTGACCGTGAAGTAGTACGCCCGGTCCGGGATGTACGCGAGCATCACGATGAACAGGACGAACCAGCCGAACGCCTTGATCGAGGCCCAGCCCCAACCGTCGGCATCGAGCAGGCCCATCAGCGCGCGACGGCGCTGTGGGGAACTTCCGTGCTGGGCAGCCTGCGACATCGTGCCTTCCTACTTGACTGTCAGCGTGCCCGTCATCGACGGGATCGGGTGGACGGTGCAGATGAACGTGTAGGTGCCTGCCTTCAGGGCCGGAACGACATAGGTTGTCTCGGCCGGATCCTTGAGGATCTCTCCCTTGAAGATCGTGGTTCCGTCAGAAGCGCGGATCTCGACATTGTGTCCACCGACCCCCGTGTCCTTCTGATTGAAGTCAATCCCGAAGGTCTGGTCAGCAGGAACCGACAGTTCCTTCACGTCGAAGGCAATTGCCTCGGCAACGACCTTGACCACTGTCGCGCCCGGGGGAAGCGGTTCCGTCGGAGCCTGGGTCGCGCCCCCGCCGTCACCCTGCCAGCAGGCCGGCACGGGGCTTGCCGCGGGATCCGGCTTGAAGTTCGCATCGACCCAACCTCGGAACGTGACAACCTTGCCGTCCTTGCCCACGACCGGCTCGTTCAGTTCCGGGTTCCGGGCCACGTATTCCTGGGAGGCATCCGACCGGATGAAAGCGATCAACTCCTCGATCTGGCGGTAGTTCAATGGGCCGCCACCGATGTCGGCCCAGACGGGCATGATGCTCTTTGGGTCCCCACAGACGTACCGGCCACCGACGGTCAGGACGTTCTTCAGGTAGACCGCGTTCAGATGGTCGAACAGCTTCATCGGGTCATTGAGCGGAGGGGCGATGTAGTTGCCCTCAGCGGCACCCTTGCCGGTCGGACCGTGGCAGCGCGCGCAGTTGGCCTGATAGATGTTGTAGCCGCGCTCCACTGCCGTGACCTGCTGTGCGTCCGTCTGCGATGTCAGCCGAGGGGTCGACAGACCCAGCGGCAGACCGACCTCGTAGAAGTAGTACGCAATCGTGAACAGGGCGACGATCGAAACCGCCAGGAACGCGACCCACCTGGCGCTGGCCGACTGACGGACGATCGACGCCGCTCGTTCCGGCGTCAAATCGCGCGCATGGGCCGAGGGCGGCGCGGAGAAGCGCTCGGCCGGCGCGGTCTCGCTCGGCTCGCGTCGGGCCGGGAGGCGCTGCTCGGGCTTGGGCCCGGGCTGATCGGTCATCGGGAACCTCGTCGAATGGTCATGTCAGGCTCAGATGCAGCCCGTCGGGCTCTTCGGTGGAATGATCCCTGGTTGGCCGAGGGCCACAGGCAGCGGACCGAGGGTGATCTTGGAAGTGTCGAGGGTGAGCGACCCATCAGCGGCGACCGACGCGGAGAAGCGGTCCATGCTCCGCGGCGAGGGGCCGTATTTCGTGCCGGCCGCCTTGATCCCGAGGCGGTCATAGCGCGATCCGTGGCACGGGCACTCGAGCCAGAAGTTCTTGAGGCACGGGTTCGGCTTGCAGCCGAGGTGCGGGCAGCGCTGGTACAGGGAACGGACGTTGAGGGATGTCCCGTCGCCGGTCTTGTCCTCGCCCGGCACGAATGCCTGCCGTGCGGGATCGACCAGGATGATGAACGCCCGGGCGTCCTGGAAATAGCTTGGGAAGCCCTCGGCGACCGGGAGAGTCGAGTTCTTGAGCTTGACTTCGTCGAGCGTTCCGATCCGGACCTTCCCACCGAAGCCGCCGCTCAGGTTGGGCCACAGGAAGTGCAGCGAACCGCCAAGTACCTCGGTGATCCAGAGGGCCATCCCGCCACCCAGGGAGAGACGCAGCAGCCGTCGCCGCGAGATGCCCTCGACGGGATGCTGGCGCATCGATTTGATGGCCTGGCTCGTGATCGCCTGCGGCTTGTCCGCCGGTTCGACGTGATAGTTGCTCATCGGTGATGCAGGACCCCTGCGACTCGGTTCACAGCGCGAAATGGAGCCCGTTCGTGCTGTTCTCGAAGAACGGCAGATACGGGATGACGAAGCTGTACCCGGGACCCCGGAAGAAGATTCCGAGGAACGTCAGCGTCAGTGCCAGACCGAGGAACAGCGAGAACAGGACCACCGCGGTCTTCCGCTCCGAAGGCCTCGTGGTATTGATGTTGCGGCGATCGACGAACGGAATGAGCATCGTGCCGACGATCGCGAAGGTCGGCACGAGCACGCCGGCGACCGACGGGTGGAAGTACGCCAGCAGCTCCTGGAGTCCAAGGAAGTACCACGGCGCCTTGGCCACGGCGGGGGTGACGTTGCCGTTGGCGAGTTCCTCCAACGGAGCGTTGATGAACAGGCCCATCAGGAGCAGGAAGATGCTCATCACCACGGCTGCCAGGAACTCGATCGACAACAGGTGCGGCCAGGTCATGACCGTGTCGTCCGGCTCCTTCTGGACACGAACGACGGCGTCCTGCTTGACCATCGCGAGCAGTCGATAGGGACGGGCCGACATCGGCACGCGCTGCTTGTCGATCTCGGTCCGACGGGTCGGATCGACGGGGGCGACGACGCGCTCCTCGCTCGGAGCCTTCGGGTCGCTCATAGCGGTCCGCTGATCCCGCCATCCTTGCGGATGCGCCAGAAGTGGACGGCCAGGAACACCGCCGTGATGAGCGGCAAGGCCATGATGTGGAGCACGTAGAACCGCAGCAGCGTGTTCTGCCCGACCTCCAGGCTGCCCAGCAACAGGAACTTGAACGGCGTGTTGATCAGGGGGAGGTAGCCGGCCATGTTCGAACCGATCGTGATGGCCCAGTAGGAGATCTGATCCCACGGCAGCAGGTAGCCGGTGAAACTCAGACCGACGGTCAGGAACAGCAACAGCACCCCGACCACCCAGTTGAATTCACGCGGCGGCTTGTAGGCGCCGTGGTAGAAGACCCGCATCATGTGCAGGAAGACGAAGAACACCATGAGGTGGGCGCCCCACCGATGGATGTTGCGGGTCAGCAGGCCGAACGTCACCCGCGTCTGCAGGTCGAGGATGTCCGTGTACGCCTGGGTCGCCGAGGGTACGTAGAAGAACATCAGGTAGACCCCGGTCACCGTCAGCACCAGGAACGGGAAGAACGACAGGCCACCGAGGCAGAAGGTGTAGGCGAAGCGAACGGCGTGCTGCCGGACGCGGACCGGGTGCAGGTGCAGGAAGACGTTGTTCATCACCGCATACGCGCGCGACCGCTCGTCGTTCGGGTACGGGTTGCGGAACAGCGAACGCCAGACGGGGCTGCGGCGGATGGTGGTGTCCACCCGCTCGAGGAAACTCACCGGGGCCCTCCTGCGACGCCGGCCGTGCCGGCGAGCTGCGCATCACGGTACGACTCCTTGTAGAGCCGGCCGTCGCTCGAAACTTCTTCAAGCTCGAACCGTTCCATCGTAATCGCGTCGAACGGGCACCGCTTGACGCACAGGGCACAACGGATGCAACGCTCCTCGTCGAGGATCATCGCGCCGCCATTCTCCCACCCATAGGCCTCCTCGACCTCGGGCAGCAGGCCCTCGCTCTTGAGCTGGTTGATGTCGACCAGGTGGATGACGCCCTCGGGGCAGACATCCGCGCACGCGCCGCACAGGACGCAGCGGAACGGATCGAACCAGATGTTGTAGTTGCACATCAGGCAGCGGGTCGATTCGGCCACCGCGGCGGTTGCGTCATACCCCAGCTCGACCGGCGTCGTGAAATTGACGGACGGGTCGGCCGACTGCATCCGGTCGGTGACCGGCACCATCGGGATGTGCTGACGCGGCAGGACGTCATAGAAGTCCGGCATGTCGTGCCGCCACGAGCTGGTGATCTTGACGTTCGCGGCCACGGTCACGTCCGAGCGACCGGCGAGATACCGATCGATCGCATAGGCGGCCTTCTTGCCGTGACCCGCGGCCTCGATCAGCGTGGTCGGGCCGGTCACGAAGTCGCCACAGGCGAAGACACCGCGAACGTTGGTCGCGTACGTCGCCGGATCCACCTTGACCCGGCCCCGGTTGACCTCGAAGGCCGACTCGACGGGCAGGAAGGTCAGATCCGCGGCCTGCGAGACGGCCGGGATGATGACATCGGCCGGGATCACGAACTCGGAACCTTCGATCGGAACCGGGGACCGGCGGCCAGATGCGTCGGGCGCGCCGAGGCGGTTGCGAATGAACCTGACGCCGGTCACGTGGCCGTTCTCGCCGAGCACCTCGATCGGGCTGGCGAGGAACTCCATCCGGACGCCCTCCCGCTCGGTCTCGCCCAGCTCCTCCTCATCGACGACCAGCTCGGAACGCGTCCGGCGGTAGACGATGGAAACCCGCTCGGCGCCGTGGCGGAGGGCGGTTCGCGAGCAGTCCATGGCGGTGTACCCGCCGCCGATGACCACGACGTCCTGGCCGACGGTGAGCTCTTCGCCGAGATTGGCGCGCTTCATGAAGTCGACGCCGTAGTCGACGCCTTCGAGATCGGCGCCGGGCACGTCGAGGGCGACGGCGTTCATCGCGCCGGCGGTGATCGCAACCGAGTCGTAGTCCCGCTGGAGGTCCTCGAACGTGATGTCCTTGCCGATGGTCGTATTGAAATGGAACCGGACACCGAGCCGCTCGACCAGGCGGACGTCCATCTCGATTGCTTCGCGCGGCAGCCGGAAGGCCGGCACCCCGATCAGCATCGTCCCGCCGCCGTACGGCAGGCTGTCGAAGACGTCAACGCCATAGCCCTTCATCGCCAGCTCACGGGCAACCGAGATCCCGGCCGGGCCGGCGCCGACGACGGCGACCTTCTCGGACCGAGCGGTGATCTGGGGCATGACATCCGGAATCCCCGAGGCCTCGTGCCACTCCACCAGGAACCGCTTCATCGCCCGGATGGCCAGCGGGCGATCGATGTCGCCGCGGCGGCAGGCGCGCTCGCAGGGCGCGGAGCACACGTACGAGCACATCGCGGCCACCGGATTGGGCTCCCGGGACAGGATGTAGCCCTCCTCGAACCGACCCTCGGCCGCGAGGTTCAGGTAGCCGCGGCAGTTCGTCCCGACCGGACAGGCCTCCTGGCACTCGATGTTGCACTGCAACCACGAGGCGTCGACGGGCTGGACGAGGAACTCCTGGTGCGTGTCGAGTGCCAAATCGCGGTCGTGCCTTTCCGTTGGGCGGCGAGGGCGGGTGGGTCGAACAACAAGACCGGCGGGGACGTGAGCCGGCGAGTGGAATCTACCATCGCGCGGAAGCCGGGCGCAAAGAATGGCCCGCGTGTCACGTGTTCGCCTGATTCGCCTGCCCAAACCGGTTGACTTGCCCCGCAGTCGCAGCTACGCTCTGTCGCGGAGTGGGTTGGCCATGGTGCCAGCCGAGGAGGACGGCAGATGATCGCGAGCGAGTTCGCCTTTCTGGCACTCGGGCTCGTGCTTGGGGTCGCAAGTGGGGCTGCCCTGGTCATGGTGCTCGGCAGTCGCCCACCGGTTCGCGAGGTGCGATTGACCGTCAGTCACGATGCGGTACCGCGCCGATCAGCCACGCTCTCGTCCGATGCCTTCCTGGCGTCCGCGGCCGAGCCGGCCCGTGGTGGGCCCGCGGATCGCCGCTTCCTGGACCGGGCAGATGACCACGACCCTGTGACCGCTCCATGGTCGGCACGGCGGTCCCTGCCGGAGCGCGCATTGGGTCAGGCGTGGCCAGGATCTCGAACACCCGTTCTGTCCGGCGCCGTCGCCAGCGGCAACGTTGCCGGCGGCTCGGTCGGGATCGAGATCTTCCCGGAACGAGACCCCCTGCTCGATGCCCTCCGGGTCCAGGCGGCCATCGCCGCGACGCGAATGCACCGGGCGGACCTCCCGGCCTCGGCCGCGCTCCTCGAGATCCTGCCGATCGAAACAGCGACCCGTGCCGCCGCGTCCACCGCAACGGGGACTCGCCAGGGTCCGCCCAGCGCCGGACTCGACCGCGGCAACTTCGTGGATGCGATCGATGAAACACCTGCCTTGACGCGGATCCTCCGCGGCGACCATCACGCACTGTCCGCTGCAGTCGCCACGCTCGCGGGCGAAGATCTGGCCGCTCGACGAGCGTGGGAGACCGAACTCCTCGGCGTCACCGGGGCAATCGTCGGCCGGACGATCGACGCCGGCTGCCTCGACTTCCCGGTCGGCAACCCCTTCTGGGACACCTTCACCACCGCGCAGTGCCGCGACATCTCGGGCGCACTTGGAGCGGCTGGGCATCGATTCGACGGGATCGACGGCTGGGCCGATGGCCGCGTACCGTCGTACCGCGATCTCACCTACGCGGTGGCGGCGATCGGGCTGGAGCCGCGTCGCATTCGAGCCTGGCCCACCCAGGACGAGATCGCTGACCTCTACCTGGAGGTGACCTCGGCACCGGACGATTACCTGCAGACGACCGCTCCGAACCTCGATCTCGAGGAAATCCAGGCATTGGTCGGCGGTGACGGATCGGAGCGCGAGCGCATCTGGTCCGATTGGGATCGGGTCCGGGCCGTCCTCCTCGAGCGAATCAGCCCCGAGGCCTGATCCGGAAGGCGTTCAGTCGGGGCGCGGCGCCGATCCAGCTTCTCCTTGGTCGGGATCGGCGGGATCATCCTCGATCACGATCACGCGCATGGCCTCAGCCGCCGTGACGCCGATCGCCTCGCCCTCCTCACGCGCCCAGTCCCGGATCCTGGATTCGAGGCGAACCGGGTCCTTGATCTGGCTGGCGTGCTGTCGAAGTGCCTCGATCTTCCGGTCAAGGGTCCCGGTCACGTCGACGCGCGTGGTCGGGTTGTTCGACCAGAACAGGTAGAGCCGCCGAACGACGTGCGGGGCGAGGCCGTCACGTGCCAGCCACGGAAAGGCCATTGGGTTGCGCGCGGCTGGATAGACCGCATCCACGGCCGCCATCGCGGCCGCTCGATGATCGGCATGGTTGACGCCGCCACTCCCGTAGAAAAGCGTTTCCGGATCCGTGGCCAGAACGGCATCGGGCCGGAACGTCCGGATCTCGCGCACCAGGAGCTCCCGCAGCGGCAGCTCGTTCGCGACGGCTCCGTCGGGCTGGTGGAGGAAGGACACACCGGAGTAGCCGATGACCTTGGCGGCAGCCCGCTGCTCCGCCTCGCGCGTTGCTGCCAGCGCCAGGGGATCCGCAGCGAAGTCCTCGCCACCCTGGTCACCACTGGAGCAGCACACAAGCCAGCCGGTCGAGCCGGCGTCGATCCAGCGAGCGGCGGTCGCGGCTGGGCCAAAGTCCGCGTCGTCGGGATGCGCGACGATGACCATGAAGCGATCCGGGCGCCAGTCATGGGCGAGAGCGACGTCCGTCGGCATGGTTCGCGCTAGCCCTCCAGGCTCGCCCGGGCAACCCGGGCCTCTTCGAGCGCCGCAAGGACCTCGGTTGCGTGGCCGTCGGCCTTGACCTGCGGCCATGATCGGACGACGAAGCCGTCGGGACCAACCAGGAAGGTCGATCGCTGGATGCCCATGTACTTCTTGCCGAGGAACGTCTTCTGCTGCCACGCCCCGTAGGCATCGGCAACCGCATGATCCTCATCGGACAGGAGCGTGAACGGCAGGTTGAACTTCTCGCGGAACCGGGCATGGCTGGCAGCGCCATCGGGGCTGATCCCCCAGACCTCGGCGCCCGCGTTCCGGATGTCGGCGTCGAGGTCCCGGAACTGGCAGGACTCAACCGTGCAGCCAGGGGTGTCGTCCTTCGGGTAGAAGTAGACGATGGTCCATCGGTCCTGTTGCTCGGACAGCCGGTGCACGGCGCCCGTCTCATCAGGAAGGACGATGGCGGGGGCGCGATCGCCAGACCCTGGAACACTCACGGCAGGAGCGTAGCAGGGCTTTCGACCACGAGGACACGGCCCTCCCCGATCGTCAGCCAGGCGTCAGGGGCGACCCGGACGTTGGACAGCCCGCGCGATGGGCCAACTTCAAGACGCTCGTGGTCGAGCGGGAACCGGAGCCCATGCGTGGTAACGCCCCTGGCGGTTTCGAGCGGAATGAGCGAAACGACGTCCCCGAGCCGGCCCGACAGGTCGATCCTCGTTGGTGATGTACCTCCGGCTCCAACGCCACCGATCGCGAGCCGGATGCGGGCCGCGGCATCCAGGATCTCGACCTGGTGCCCGGCCAGGGCCGGATGGCTGAGGAGGGCAACGTTCGCCAGCGCATGATCCGGTCGGGCCCCGCCGAGTGCCCCGATGATGACGATCCTCTCCGCGCCCGAATCGACCGCGGCCAGGACGGCCAGTTCCGCATCCGAGGCATCCTTGTCGATTGGCGCCACTTCGATGTCCAAGCCGCGCGCGCGCAGGTCGGCAACGCCGTCCGGGCCCAGGGAGTCGCCATCCCCGACCCACTGCCGAATGGTCAATCCGAGGCTGTCCGCGAGGCGCGCACCACCGTCCGCGGCGATCACGAGGTCGGCGCCTCGATCCCAGCCGGGCCACGCCGCGTCCAGTTCCGCTCGAGTCGGCGCCGATCCGTCGAGCACGATGGTCGCCCCCTCCCGCTTACGCACCGCCGGGAGTCGCCCGAGGTTCGGACCGCGTGAAGTGGCTGGCGACCCAGGCCGTTACCGAGTCCGCGACCTCCACGGCGCCCGCGTCGTGGAGTTCAGCGCGAAGGGCAAGCATCGAGACGATACCGATGCCACGCGCTCCGACCGTTCGGGCCATGCGCATGTCATCGGGCGCATCACCGACATACGTGGCGTCGGTCGGCCGATCGCCAATGCCAAGCCCGTCGAGCGCCTTGAGCAGTGGCGCCGGGTGCGGCTTCGAGAACGGCAGATCATCGCCGCACACGAGCACCTTGATGTAGGCATCCAGGCCCGTGGCCCGGAGCTGATACTCGACCACCGGCCGATCTCCAGCGGTCACGATCCCGATCGGATGCCCCGCGGACGCGAGGCGCTCGAGCGCCAGGTGCACGTCGGGGAACGCCTGGACGTCGGACATCTGGGCCCGGTACCGCTCGATCCACAGTCGGCCGACCTCCTCGACCAGAGCGGCCGGAACGCCGAGTTGCAGGTACATGCTTCGCCAGTCGGGCCGCAAGGCGGCGCGATATGCCGCCTCGTCGTAGGCGACCCCATAGACACCGAGCACCTCGACGTTGATTCGGGTGATCGCGGGCAGGCTGTCGACCAGCGTGCCGTCCCAGTCGAAGATCATGGCATCCATCGTCGGCGATCCTAACCCGCTAGACTCACGGCCGTGCCTCCCACTCTTGACCACCCAGCAATCCGGCGTGTCGTCGAGGCTGCCCAGCGCAAGGGCGTCACGCTCGATATCACGCTTTTTGCGGAGTCGACCCACACCGCCGAGGACGCCGCACAGGCCGTTGGTGTCGAGCTGGGCCAGATCGTCAAGTCTCTCGTCTTCGTGACGCCCACGGACGACGGCGGGGCCGAGGCGGTCCTCTGCCTGGTGTCCGGACCGAACCGCGTCCATCTCGCCAGACTGGCGGCTGTTCTCGGCCGATCCGACATCCGACGCGCCACGGCCATCGAGGCCAACGAGCTCACCGGCTTCGTCATCGGCGGCATCCCACCAATCGGCCACCCGAGCCGCCTGCGCGTGATCATGGATCCGGATCTCGGGCGCTTCTCCACGCTCTGGGCGGCAGCCGGACTCCCGACCGCGGTCTTTCCGGTGGCGCCGGGGACCCTTCGCATGCTCGCCGATGCGGTCGTGGCGCCGATGACCGAGGACCGACCCGCCCTGGCTGCCACCGAAGGGGAGGCTCCGGGCCCGGTCGGCGCCGGATGAGCCCACCAGGCGGGCCAGTGCGCGCCAGGGACCCGCACGATGCGACCGTGACGTACCCGGGCGGCCTGCGTGCGCGCTGGCGATGGGGCGGTTCGGGCCAGGCGGCGGCCGTCTTTGCCCTGTCCGAGGCGGGCGGTTCGCTCGTGGATCTTGGGTCTCTGGTCGGCGAGGACCCCGACGATCGCTGCCGTGCGGAACTTCGGATCGACGGGCCCGCTGGAGCTTGGTCGGCCCGATTCGCCTCGACCATCAACGACGAGCCGGCGGCCGTGTTGTGGGATGCGGCTGGCCTCCTGGTCGTGCAGTACGGGTTCCATGCCTATGCACTCGACGCACGCACGGGGGTCCTCCGCTGGAGTCACCGGTCGGCGACGCCGATCCTGCGCGTCATCGCTTCCTCGCGACTGGACCATCTGCTGCTCCAGTCCGAACTCGAGACGTTCGCGATCGAAGCCGACGGAGAAGTTGCCTGGCGGATCGCTCACTCGGATGTCGTGACCGCAGCCGAGCTGGTTGGCGGAAGCCTGGTCCTGACGAGCTACAGCGGGCTGGTCAGCGCCATCGACCCCGCGACCGGGCGCGCCACGGGCTGACACCGGAGCGTTGCGGCCACGCAACTGTGGATAGTTGGTGGACAACCCAGTGCCGTCGGCCGAATCTGGTGGAAAGGTGGCGTTGACGCTGGGTCCCACCGCGTCGTAGCGTAGGACCCAGCCCGGAGGGGCTGAGCGACACTAACGGCTGAGATCGCATCAAGGTCCATGCGTCGGGTAGGTTCCTCCGGGCCTTTCCATGCCCAGGGAGATCGTGCGCTGGGTCGCCCGTCGGCCCAGGACCCGCGCCGCGGCGGTAGCCGATTCTCGGGTGCCCGCGCGAGCCCGGCTATGATCCCGGCCGTGGATGGGCTCCTCGTCATTGCCGCCGGATTCCTCGCGCTCCTTGGTGCGACGGGGATCCTGCGCACCTTTGGGCCAGGGTTTCGCGTTGGCCGGCTCCTGAGTTCCGCCCCCGACGTTTCGATTGCCGAAGCGAACGAGATCGCAGCATCGGGTGCGACCCGTTACCTCCGGATCACGGGGCGGATCGACAGTGAGACGGACTTCACGGACGCGGACCACCGGCCACTCGTCTTCAGGCGGACCCGCTTTCAGACCCGCTCCAGGGGCCGATGGACCGACTTCGATCGCATGATCGAGCAAGTGCCATTCGAGCTCAATGAGGGACTCGATTCGATCCACGTCGACGCCAGCGTCCTCGGACCCGGCCTGGTGGTCGTGCCGAGGGAGACCGTCGGGGTCATTGGCGACCTTCCGGACCATGCGCCCGACGACCTTCCGCGTGATCAACCGGCCCGGGTCGTCATCGAGCACGTATCCAGCGTCGAGCACGCGACCGTGGCCGGGGTCCCGGTCCTGGATCCGGATGGCACCACCCGCATGACCTCGGGCCTCGGTCGCCCGCTCATCCTGACGACGCTGGAGCGACCCGAAGCGATGCGCATCCTGGCACAGGGCTCGACCCATCGGCCCCGCCTGGCAACTGGCCTCCTCGTCGTCGCCGTCGCCCTCATCGCGCTCGGGCTCCTGCTCCTGGCCCTGCCGGGGGATGCTCTCGCGGCGTCACCCGACCCGACGGCGATCGCGGGTTCTGATACGCGCTCGGCTGGTGAGGGCCCGGGGATCGTCGGGGCGCCACTCGAGGCTGCGCTGGCCGTCGTCGGGATCGGCCTTGCTGCGACCCTCGTCACGATCGCCTTCGTGCGTCTGACGGGGGGTCGGCAGGGCTCGAACCACTAGCGGTAGTCCTGCGCTGGCGCTCGGTGGGACTTTAGTCCCATTGTCAAGATCTGTAGGGTTCGTAGAGTAACGGGGACTTCACAGATCCTACCGGTTGGTCAATGCCCTCGTCTCCGCTCCCACACCCGTCCGACGCCACGCTCACGGTGACGCGAGCCGCCGAAGTGCTTGGCGTTCACTCCAACACCGTGCGCGCCTGGAGCGACGCCGGTCGGATCCGCTACTACCGCATCAACCCGCGCGGCGATCGACGCTATCGACGGAGTGACCTGAATCGCTTCCTGAGCGCGGCAGTCGCCGGTGCGCCCGAGGACGCGACCACACGAATCCGCGGCCTTCGATCCCAACGAGGTCGGACAGCCGGATCCGGCATCACCGGCGCGGCTGACACCGGGGCCGCCGTGCGGGTCCTTTCCGCTCTCGGGCGGATTGCGGCGTCCGTCATCAGTACCCCCGCTGATGCGGAGGCGCTACTCGGCAGCGCGACACGGATCATTCGGGAGGGCCTCGGGTTCCGTCACGTATCGGTCTGGCGGCTCGCCGACGATCGACTCGAGCCAGCGGCCGTGTCCGGTCCATCGGGCCCCCGCCTTTCGTCGGTCCGTGCCGATGCCGGCCTGTTCGGACGCGCACTCGGCCGAACAGGTCATGTGGTGGACGACCAGGGCCTGGTGAGTGCCGAACTCCCCCTCGGTGTGACCGGCCGTCGCCTGGCCTGCACGATTCCCGGCCACTCGGGATCCTGGGGCACGCTCCTGGGGGTGGCGGCCGGGGATGAACCGGCGTCGCCGTCGACCATGGATCTCCTGGCTGGAGCCGCTGAACTCCTGGGTTCGATCATCAAGTCGGCCGATGCCGCAGCAGCGGCCGACCGTCGGATGCACTGGGCCGAGGCCCTCGGCCGGGTGGCCAGCGACATCAGCAGCCGTCTCGATCCGGACGAGTTGCTGTCACGCCTTCTCGAACACGCGATGACCATGTTCGAGGGTGACCGCGCGGCCGTCTTCCTGATCAACCCGGATGGTTCCCGGCGAGCCGTGGTTTCCCGCGGTCTCTCGTCCGCGTACCTCGAATCGATGCGCAAGGGCGGCCCCTGGGCGCTGCCGGGCGAGGCGGGATCCGAGGCCCGACCACGCTTTACCGTCCGCGTCCGCGACGACCCACGAGTTGCCGATGCCCGGGCGAGCATCGTGCAGGAGGGCTACGACACCGTCTGCGTCGCACCGCTCATGAGAGGCGGCACGGCCGACCCCGTCGGCAGCCTGACGATCTATCACGACCAGCCGCACCCCTGGTCGAGCGACGGGCTCGATGCGCTCGCCGACCTCGCGGCTCAGGCGAGTGCTGCGCTGCGTAGCTCCCAGACCTACGCCCAGCTGGCGACGTGGACGGCCCAGCTCCAGTCAATCCAGCAGCTGGGCGCGCGGCTCAATCGCCTGTCGGATGTGGCCGCCATCGGAGAGGCCATCGCGACCGAGCTGAAGCAGCTGATCGATTACCACAACGTACGCGTCTATCGCCAGGCTGGCGAGGACCTGATCCCGGTGGCCATGCTCGGACAGGTCGGCGAGTACATCGATCAGACGCCGGAGCAACTGCGGACCACGGTCGGCCAGGGCATCACCGGCTGGGTGGCCGCACATCGAGTCGCCCAGTACCTGCCGGACGCGGACGCCGATCCCCGGACCAACACGATCGTCGGGACCGACGACGCGATGGACGAGTCGATGCTCCTGGCTCCGATGCTCTTCGAGGACGCCGTGCTCGGTGTGCTGGTCCTGTCGAAACTGGGGCTCAACCAGTTCACGGATGACGACCTCCGCCTCCTGGTGATCTACGCGAGCTTCGCGGCCCAGGCGATGGCCCACGCGGACGCCACGGAACAGCTCCACCGTCAGATCCAGAGTCGCCGCGATCTGCTCGCGATCACCGAGTCGATCCTCGGAACGCTCGATACGAGGTCGGTCCTGGAGTCGGTCGCGGACCGGCTCGGTGAACTGGTCCGCTCGGACAACCTGTGGATCATGCTGCGTGACGACGGATCGGACGCGTTGACAACGGTGGTTGCCACCGGGGTCGATTCGGCCACCTACGTCGAGCCCGTCGCTGACGAATGGAACAGCCTGACCGGCTGGGTCCTCGAGCACAATGAAGCGGCGCTGGTTGCCGACCAGTACGACGATGAGCGCGTCTACGTGCTGCCGAGCGGCCGGCGCCACGGCGGGCTGATCTGCGTCCCGCTGCGCGGACGCGGTCGTGCCATCGGTGCGTTGTCTGTCGAGCGGCTGGGCCTCGCCCAGTCCTTCTCCGATGAGGAGTTTGAGCTGGTTCAGCTCTTTGCCGCACACGTGTCAATCGCCCTGCAGAACGCTCGAGCTCATGGTGAGATCGCCCGCCAGGCCGAGACGGACGACCTGACCGGACTACGGAACCACCGCGGCTTCCGCCAGGCGTTGTCCGCCTCGGTCGCCAGCGGAAGCCCGTTCAGCCTGTTGATGGTGGACCTGGACCACTTCAAGCTCGTCAACGACACCTTTGGGCACGAGGCGGGTAACGACTTCCTGCAGAACATCGGCGGCGCTATTGCCCAGGCGAGCCGAGACACCGACACCGCGTTTCGATACGGCGGCGACGAGTTCGCCGTGCTCCTCGCGGGAACCGACGCGGATCACGCCGGCCTGGTGGCCGAGCGCATTCGGAGTGCCATCGTCCGAACAGACGGATCCACCTCGCAACTGGCCAGCAAGGGGATTGCCGTGGGCGCCTCGGCGGGTGTGGCTACCTTCCCTGACGACGGAGTCTCGCCCGACGAGATTCTCCTGGCCGCAGATCGAGCCTGCTTCGTAGCCAAGCGGGGTGGCGGCGGTCGCGTGGCGACGGCGGCCGAAGGCGCGGCGCTGGTCAGTGAATTCACGCTCCAGATCCCGACGCCGATCGACGAGTCGGACTGATCAGGCTCCGGCGAGGGCCAGCGGCGGCGGTAAGCCCCAGCGCTTCGTGAGCCCGGCAACAGCCTTGAATCCGAAGCGGCGCCCGGAGGAGTCGGGGCGCCGCTTCGATCTTGTACCTGGGCCGGGGGAGGAGGCCGCTGGTCCAGGCATTCGATGAGCTCGAGCTGCGGTCAGCCTGGTGCGACGACCTCCATGGGCTGGAGTCCGTCGTCAGCGCCGATGCGGCCCGATCGACAGAGTTCGCGAAGGAAGAGCAAGCGATCCACGTCGGCCAGCCGCCAGTCGCGGCCGGTCCCGACTTCGATGCCGGAGAGATAGGCGGTCAGGTTTGCGGCCTCGCCTGGGGCAAATCCACGCAGAAGCAGCGCGCGATAGGTCTCGCGCGTCGTCAGCGTGGGGTCGCGGTCCAGGTCTGCCATTGCGCCGGACGAGCCTCGGGTATGCCGCTGGATCAGGGCAGTCCCCGATCGGTCCGGTGCAGTGATGGTCGGTCCGGTGGGGCCCGGTGACGATGACCCGAGAGTCCTGGTCGGAGTAGTACTTGCGGCGGTCGGGCCGGGTATCCTCCGAAGGTGGAGGGATCTGGACTGGCATGAGCGACGACGGCGGGTACTCAGCCAAACGGGACCGCGTGGCACGACTGGCACGCGTCGCCAATCTCCTCAAGGCGCATCCCGAGGGGATCCGCGCCGAGGACATCGCGGTCCGGCTCGGGATCTCGAAACGAACGGCCTACCGGGATCTGACCGCCCTCGAAGGCGAGCTCCAGATGCCGACCTGGTCCGAGGGCGGTCGCTGGGGCATCCTCGACTCGTCGTTCCTGCCTCCGCTGAAACTGACGACCTCTGAGGCGATGGCGGTCTTCCTGGCAACCCGGCTGATGGTTCGCTACGCGGACAAATACGACCCGGACCTGGCCTCGGCCTTCGAGAAGCTGTCCGAAGGACTGCCCGGACCACTCACCGAGCACGTCGCCCGGTCCCTCGATGTCCTCCAACGGGCGGCCAAGGCTCCCCAGTTCGTGGATCACGTTCACGATCTGACCCGTGCCTGGGCCGAGCGGCGGGTCGTCGAGATCACCTACGAGCCGGCGGGCTATGACGGGCGACCGAGCGAGTCGCGACAGGCGACGGTCCGGCCCTATCTCATCGAGCCGTCGACCGAGACGCATGCCCTGTACCTGATCGGTCACGACGAGCGACGGGGCGGACTCCGGACCTTCAAGATCGAGCGGATCCGGGCTGTGACGCTCACCTCGCGCACCTTCGATCCTCCGGAGGCCGGATCCGTCGAGGCACTCCTGCGAGGAGCCTGGGACATCATCGCCGACCAGCCGCCCGTGACCGTGGTTGTGCGCTTCGCGCCCTCGGTCGCCGGTCGCGTCGCGGAAACCGTCTGGCACCCGAGTCAGAAGATGGAGATGCGATCCGATGGCTCGCTGGTCTGGCGAGCGACCGTGTCCGGCACGATCGAGGTTCGGCTCTGGATCCTCTCCTGGGGTGACGATGCCGAGGTCCTCGAGCCTGCCGAGCTTCGGTCCGATCTCGGCGCAACGCTGCGCCGGGCCAGTGCCCGCTACCCGGACTGAGCCGATGACCAGGCATCCCTTCGCCGCCGTCAACCTCATCAGCGACCCGATCCACGGGTACATCGAGCTCACCAAACGACTCTCCCCCACCGAGGCAGCCGCGGCTGGGCTGCCACCCGAGGAGATCGCCGAGGACGATCTGCTCGACACTGCCTGGGTTCAGCGCCTGCGCCGGATCAGCCAGCTCCAGAGCGCCCGCTGGGTCTTCCCGACCGCGGAGCATTCGCGATTCACCCACGGGCTCGGCGTGATGCACGAGGCCGGTCTCTGGGCGCGGGCGATGTACCCCTCGCTCGCCGCAGTCCTCGCGGCGGGCACCGCGGACGCAGGCCCCGAGCCGGTTCCCTCGGAGGGCCTCGTCGTGGAGACTCTCCGGATGGCCGGGCTCCTCCACGACGTGGGGCACGGACCATTCGCCCACTACTTCGACGATCGGGTGCTGTCGGCGTTCCCGGCACCACCTGACGCGCGCCGCCCCGGCGTGAAATCCCTGTCTCACGAGGATCTCAGCCAGTTGATCATCGTCCGTGAGCTCGGGCCACTGCTCGCCGGCCTCCGCCGGGCGCCAGGCAGTACGCCAGAGCGTGATGCCTTCCGCGACGACGAGGCAATCGACCCGCGCTGGGTCTCCTTCCTGGTGGCCAAGCCCGCTCTGGTCGATCCATCGATGCCTCGCTGGGTCCGGCTCCTCCAGCCCCTGCTGTCGGGCGTCTTCACCGTCGACAACCTCGACTATGTGCGGCGAGATGCGTACTTCACCGGGGTGCATGTCGGCATCGACGTCGAGCGTCTCCGCCGCTACAGCTACATCGGGCTGACGGGCCTGACCCTCTACGAGTCGGGCGTCCCGGCGCTCGAGGGTTTCCTCGGCGCCCGGCTCCTGCTCTACCAGCAGATCTACTTCCACCGCGCCGTGCGGGCCATCGACCTTGACCTGGGCGAGGTCTTCGCCCCCTCGATCCGGGCGATCTTCGGCGATGGCTCCCCGGCCGAGCGCCTGGCCGATTTCGCGGACCTCGATGAGTACGCCCTGCTGCACCAGGCGGCGCGCTGGACCCGCGGCCAGGACATTGCCGCCCCCGGGACGGCACGGCCGGGCGATGGACGCGTCGACAGCACCGTGGCCGACGGGTGGCGCGGGATCCTGCTCCGGCGTCCACGCTGGCGAGTGGATGCGGAGATCCGGGTCGAATACGAGGCAGGGGAGGAACCGACGGAGGTCGAAGTGCTTGGTTCGGCGGAGCCTGGACGGATCGCCATCGATCTCGCTTCGGTGGATGCCCGCATGCCCGACGAGCAGGCCGCGGGGCGCCTCACGATTCAGCGGCGTGACGGGAGCCATCCGAGCTTGTCTGCAGCCCTGCCACGGATCCCCGGCTACGCGATGGTCGCGCGACGGTACCGGCGGGACGCCTGAGCGTCAGCGGATCCCGGCGTCCTCCATCGGTGGAAGGACGAGCAGCGGGTCGACTCGTGCGAGTTCGAGGCTGGGCAGACGCATCCGAGCCGCGGCCTCCGCATCGAACCCGAAGGTAGCGGTCGTGTCCGGGCTGAACAGGCTGTAGTGGAGGTGGCAGCCGGTCGCGTTGCCGGTCTTGCCTTCCGTTCCGAGTTCGGCGCCCGCCTCGACCACGTCGCCCGGCGCGACGAACACCTTGTGGAGGTGGGCGTACACGCTCCGGTAGCCGTTCCCATCGTCGATCACGACGACGTTCGGCAAGGTCAGCCAGAGATGCTTGGTGTTGAGCCGCTCCGTGTAGGCGGTGAGATCACCGACCCAACCCATGTAGGCATCGAAACGACGGCCGGCGGCGAGGACCGTTCCGGCGTGAGCGGCAGTGATGCGGTCACCACAGAAGCTCACGAGGTCCACGCCATCATGAAACGGCACGCCATCCACGATCCGCTGCCCCAGTGACGACGGCCCGAATGGGTGGGTCAGGCGGGCGTTGCGGATCGGCCACTGGTAGTCGGTCAGCGAGCCGACTGGTGCTGCGCGGCGGGCGTCGGGTCCGATGCGGTCACCGGTTGGATCCGGGCGCGGGACGAAGGCGGTCAGTGGGGCGGTGGGCGCGGGCGTCGATGGAGGCGATGTCACGCGAGCCGCGTCCTCGGGCGGGTGCGTGACACTGATCCCGAGCACTTCCTGGTGGGCCGTGCCACCTCCGAGCGTGAGGGCCGCCACCACGGGCATGGCGACCACGAGAGCCAGGGCCAGACCGAACGCGGCCGGCGCGCCGGGCCACGAGCGCACGAGCCGCTGGAGGCGCGCCAGGAGACGGGGGTGAGGGACTGGCACATCGGATGTGTACCGCGTCGCGGCGTCGAGCGCAAGTTGGAATTCCCGCCGCGTGGCCGGGCGCTGCCCGACCGAGGGTCGGTCAGCGTGTATCTTCTTCAACCATGCACGACGATGCCAGCCTCGGGGAGGTCCTCAAAGACGAACCTGGATACGGGCCCGAGCACTGGACAAGCGCGGCGTGGCTTGCAGGCGCGCGGGCCTGGATCATCGGGAAGGTTGCGGACCTGGGCCACGAGGTCAGCGGAGAGATCGAACAGCCCCACGTCCGATGGTGGTCGACCGTCCTGCGCGTGCCGACCACGGACGGCGTCCTCTGGTTCAAGGCATCCGGGCCGACCGGTATGTTCGAATCACGTCTGGACGGGTTCCTCAGCAGCGGCTGGCCGAACGCGAGCGCGCACGTCGTCGTGGCCGACACCGACCGCGGCTGGACGCTCGCTCGGGATGCCGGGGTGCGCCTTCGCGACGTTGAAGGCGGCCGGGCACCCGTCGAACACTGGTCGGAGGTGCTGCCCCGCTACGCGGAAATCCAAGTGGGGCTGGCAAACCAACAGGCGAAGCTCCGCGACCTCGGCGTTCCGGACCTCGGGCTGGCCCGGCTGCCCGGCCTGCTTCGGACGCTCACGAACCAGGAGGACCTGCCGGGCTCCGAGGCAAACGGAGGTCTGTCCCATGACGACCTCGCCCGCATTCGGGCCGGCGTCGCGGAATTTGGCGATCGATGCCGGCGGCTCTCCGCCATGGGCATCCCGGAATCGCTCCAACACGATGACCTCCACGACGGCAATGTCTTCGTGCGAGACGGCGGCTACGTGATCTTCGACTGGGGCGACGCGTGCCTCTCGCATCCGTTCCACACACTGGTCGTCACGCTGCGATCACTCGCCTACTCGAAAGGCTGGGCGCCGGGCGGCCCCGAGGTCACGCGACTCCGGGACGCGTATCTCGAGCCATGGGGGTCGTTCGGCTCAGCGTCCGATCTCCTGGAAGCCACGGAGCTGGCCCGTAGGACCGGTACCGTCCAACGTTCGATCGCCTGGGCGCGCTTCATCTCGAGCCTGCCGGCCGCGGCACGCGCCGAGGACGCCGAGTCGATCTCCTACGGACTCCGCATGTACCTGCTGGATGGTCCCTTCGGCAGCTGGGACGACGGCACGTTCTAGCCACGGTCCCCTCGGCCGATGATGAGGGATCGTCGGGTACACTCCCCGGCACGCGCCCGTAGCTCAGTGGATCAGAGCATCTGACTTCGGATCAGAGGGTCGGGGGTTCGAATCCCTCCGGGCGCGCCAGCGCGTTGAGCACGCAATTGGTTGTATGCATGCCCAGCCACCGGGCCGTCCGACAAGTCGTACCACTTTCTGTACCACTTTGTCAGTTCTGAACCGGCGCTAGACCCGCCGTCTGGATCATTGACGTGATCGAGAGATCGCCGCGCCCACGACAGAATCGACAGAACTGACACAACAACGCCCTGGGTTAGGTGGAGGTTGTAGGGCTGGTTGCATGGGCTCCTCGATCACTGAGGTACGCGGCGACTTGCGGGATTCGGAGGGGGTGGCAGGGGGTAGCCCTCTATTGGGTCGCTCGCGTGCGCGGTCACACCGCCTCAGAATTTGGGTCCCATCTAGCGTCATCAGTCCCGCCAAGGTCGCCACTCTTTGGGCACCGCGAGAGGCGTACTGGCAGCGAGCCCAGCGTAGAGCGAACATGGGTTCGAGCGCTGCGGGCGACGACCGCTCCCCTGTATAGGCGTCTCGGGGTCCCAGGACTGGGTGGATTGAGGGTTGCTGTGGCGTCGCGGAATCAAGGGACCGCCCTGGCTGTGGGCTCCCGGACGGATCGGAGCCCTTCCGAAGTGGGTGCGGAGCCTGTACCGGACTTCGACGCTCGCGCTAGTTCGTCGCGGAGCCTCCCCGAGAAGCGGGCCTTCTCGTCGGTGCTGAGAGGAGTCGAACCCGTCGTGGACATTAGACAGTACCGCCCGGCTGGTAGCCTGACGACATGATCCGAAGCGAACTGGACGTGCTCCTCGACAAGGTCCAGGATCCCGCCTTGCGGGCGGATCTCCGGTCCCAGATCGACCGGCTCAAGCAGAAACGCAGCTTCGGGCTCGTATTCGCGCAGCACATTCCGGAGCGCATCCGCCTGCCGCAGCACCCTATTCGAGTCGGCTCTCAGGTGGTCAGCCGGGATGCTGACGACAGCCCCACGTTCGAGGTCATCGCGCTTGAGGATGGCTCCGCGACGCTCGCGCAGGTCCGAGACGCCGATGGCGCCTACCTCCAGCGCGGCGAGCATGTGGTCGACGGTCAGGAGCGAGCCCCTCTCGACTCACTCGTGGTGATCTCCGATTTCGGCGAACCCGTGGTTCCTGGTCTCCGGCACCTCGGGTCGGTCGAACGCGGCGGGGACAAGCCGTACCACGTGGTCATCAAGGGCGAGAACCATCACGCGCTGGAGGCGCTGCGCTTCACGCACGCCGGCAAGGTCGACTGCATCTACATCGACCCGCCCTACAACAGCGGCGCTCGTGACTGGAAATACAACAACGACTATGTCGACGACACCGACGCGTACCGCCACAGCAAGTGGCTCGCGTTCATAGAACGTCGCCTCAAGCTCGCCAAGGAGCTCCTCAACCCGGAAGCGTCTGTTCTCATCGTAACGATCGACGAGAAGGAATACCTCCGCCTCGGTTTGTTGCTGGAGCAGACGTTTGGCGCGGCGAGGATGCAGATGGTGAGCGCAGTCGTGAACCCTGCTGGGGTCACTCGTCCTGGCTCGTTTGCTCGGACTGATGAGTATCTATTCTTTCTTTCCTTCGGTACCGCGGCCGCGATGCCCGTTCCCCTCGGCGACGAGTGGCGAGCAAATCCCAGCGACAAACGCACAACCAAGATCTTGTGGTCCATGTTGAACCGCACCGGGACGAATGCGCGACGCGTCGATCGGCCAAATCTGTTCTATCCAATCTTCGTGTCCGCGAATGGCGATCGCATAGTGTCAGTGGGCGATCCGTTGCCCCTCACCCAGAACCGCACCACCGCGTCGGTCCCTAGCGGGTGCATCGCAATGTGGCCGCTTCGCCAAGACGACTCCGAAGGCAACTGGCAAATCTCGCCCTCACGCCTCATGGCGGCATACGAGGATGGCTTCGTTCGCCTTGGTAAGCGGTCAAAGCGCGGTTTCACGATCTCGTATCTCAAGGCCGGCGAACAGGCGAAGGTGAGAGACGGCACATATTTCGTGACCGGCCGTCGCGACGATGGCTCGATCATCGCCGAGAACGCCGGGGACGCTGGGAAATCGATCATTCCCACGACGGCGTGGCGTATTGGCGCCCATGACGCCTCTCGCCATGGATCCAATTTGCTCGCAACGATGC
>JBBQMH010000016.1:0-33137 GCA_038328755.1 Candidatus Limnocylindrales bacterium | reverse complement strand
GATCGACATCGCCAGGCAGCCCTCGAAAACAACCTCGCCGACATGCTCCGCGCGGTGGGACGGCACGAAGAGGCGATGGAGCACCTGAAAGTGGCCGTCGCGATCTTCGCCGACGTCGGCGGCCAGCCGGGGGAGCTTGAGCCAGAGATCTGGAAACTCGTCGAGTGGTGACCCAGGCGAGACCCAGGGACTGATGAGGCCCTAGTGTTCCGTGGCTCCGGTGAACGTCCAGCTGTCAACACGCAGCATCGGAACCACGACGGCGCCAAAGGATCCGCGCAAGGTCCGCAGGTCGCGGCTCACGGCCGAGACCCCAGCCAGCGCATCGAGATAGCTCTGCGTGAAGCGGAGGTTCTTGACGGGCGCCACGATCTTGCCGCCCTCGATCAGGAACGTGCCATCGCGGGTCATGCCCGTGATGATCGCCAGCTTCGGGTGGACCGGGTTCGTGTAGTGGAATCGCGTGACGAGAAGCCCCCGATCGATGCTCCCGATCAGCTCCTCGCGGGTCTTGTCGCCGTTGGTCATCACCATGTTCAGCGGGAACGGCCCGTACGAATTCGGGGCGGGCAGACCGTGTCCGGTTGAGCGCCTGCCTGCGCGCGCCGCGGTCTGGGCGTCGTACACGACATCGCGGCAGATCCCGCGCTCGATCATCGTGACGGGCTCCTTGCGGACGCCCTCGTAGTCGAAGCTCATCGGCAGTCCGGACTCGTTGGCGGCGTCGTCCACGATCGTGACGAGATCCGAGCCGACTCGCCGGCCCGGTTCCATGAATGACCGGCCTTCCTGGACCGCGAGGGCCGAGAAGCCCACGTAGCCGAGCATGTCGAGGATGTCCACGACGGCGTAGGGCTCGAGGATGACCGGATAGTCACCGGGTGGCACTGAAATCGCCTCGTCCGTGGCCCGCGCCCGTTCGGCTGCCTCGTGGCCGATGCCCGCCGGGTCGATGTTCGTGACGTCGGTGGCGGCGCGCTCCGCGTAGCCCGTGCCACCGTCAGGCGACATGCTGACCGTGAGCAACTGAGCGGAGGTCCGCTCCTCGGACACCCGGATGCCGGCCGAGTTCGCGACGGCCATCCCCTCCCGGGAGGTGGAGAACGAGCCGTAGGCGAGGACGCCCTTGGCGTCGGCGGCGGCGATCACCGCGCGGACGCCCTCGGCCCGAAGCTCCGGGCTGGCCTCGGCCGTTGCCGTCGAGTACGCCGCGGCGAGGCCGCCAGTGACACCATCGGGGTCCGGTCCGGGCAGCCCGCCCCAGTCCTCGAGCTCTTCGACGGTTCGGGCGATGGCGGCCGCTCGCTCGACCAGCGCTGCAAGGCCGGCCTCGTCCGTCCGACCGGTCGATGCCGTCGCCATCCGGCGACCGTGGACAAAGCGGAGGTTCACCGCGACGTTCAACTCGGCGACGTTCTGGTGGATTTCGCTGTTGGCGAATCGTGTCAGTTGCGAGTCGTCGGTCATGACCAGGACCTCGGCCTCGCTGGCGCCGGCTCGCAGGGCGCGGGCGAGAACGTCGGCGGCAAGCCCGAGGTTCGCGGGTTCCTCGCCCCGGCTCACCACTTGCCCACGCCGATCTGGACGTCGCGGAATCGCGCTCCGGGCACCCCGTGCCCGACATGCGCTCCCTGTCCGGGCTCGCCCTTGCCGCAGTTCGGCGTGCCCCGCATCACGTAGCTGCTTGCGTCGCCGACGGCATCACACGAGCGCCAGAACTCGTAGGTGATCCCGGTGTAGGTCGGGTTCTTGTACATCTGGCCGCGCTTGCCGCCCTTGATGTCCCAGGCGATCTCGGTGGCGAACTGGAAGTTGAGCCGGCGATCATCGATGGACCAGCTTCGATTCGTGGCGAGATACAGGCCGTCGTCCGTGTCCGCAACGATCTCGTCGAGGCTCATGCCCTCGACCGGCAGGAGGTTGATGTTCGTCATCCGGATCAGCGGAATGCGATTCCAGCCATCCGCGCGCATGGCGCCCCCGGACTGGCGGCCGATCCGTGGTGCCGTCTCCCGCGATGTCAGGTAGCCGGCTAGGATTCCGTTCTGGATGAGGGGCACGGATTGCGCCGCGACGCCCTCGTCGTCCCAGCCAAACGTGCCCATTCCCTGCGGCGCGGTGGCATCGGCCACGATCGTCACGAGGTCGGAACCGTAGCGGAAGCCATCGGTGAGCTTGTCGGTGGTTAGGAAGCTTGTCCCGGCGTACGACGCCTCGGTCCCGTAGACGCGGTCCAGCTCGGTCGGATGGCCGCAGCTTTCGTGGACCTGCAGGTAGAGCTGGCTGGGGTCGAGGACGATCGTGGATCTGCCCGACGGACACTGCAGCGCCGTCAGCAGCGCCACCGATTCCTCAGCGTAGCGCTCGGCATGGCCGGCGAGATCGAGCCCGCGGATGTACTCGTAGCCCGCCGCTCCCCAGCCGCCCCCGGAATCGGGATAGCTGCGTCGCTGATGGTCATCGCCCTCGATCGCATTGGCCTCGACGGCGCCACCGACATGCGTGATCCGCTGTTCGGTGTAGCTGCCGTCAGTTGCAGCGAAGGTCTTCTCCTCGCGCTGCGCCCCGTACATCGATTCGGTGAAGGCCACGCCTTTCACGGCTCCGGCGGCGCGATCCGCTGCCAGCAGGTCGCCGATCTTGCGCTCGAGGGGGATCGCGAACGGATCTTCTTCGACTGGTGTTTCGTAGCGACCCCGGGCAGGTGGCCGGCCATCCAGCTCGACCCGCGTCCGGAGCGCCGTCGCCGAAGCCCTGGCGATGCGCACGGCCAGCCCGGCCACGCGGTCCGCCTCATCGAGGCCCAGGTGATGTGAGGACGCGAAGCCCCAGGCGCCATCGACCAAAACGCGAACGCCGAAGCCCTCGCTCTCGCCGGTGGCAACGCCCTCGACGCGGCCCGACTTGACCGAAACCGACTCGTCGAGGCGTCTGACAATCCGCACGTCGGCATAGCTGGCGCCCTGCTGGGTCGCGGTATCGAGGGCGCGCTCGGTCAGGTCTCGCATGTTCGGGAAGCGAGCCTAGCACGCCGGAAGTCGGGAAGCCGCCCGCGCGCGCACACGCCTCCCGGTCCGGGGCCATCCGGGACCCTGAGCGTTTCCCACTACACTCGGGCGGTGACTCCTGACAGCCGGCTGCCCGGCCATTTCATCTCGATCGAAGGGCCCGACGGCTCCGGCAAGACGCTCCAGGCGAGCCGTCTGGCTGCTGCCCTGGAAGCACGCGGGCACGATGTCGTCCTGACCCGGGAGCCGGGTGGGACGCCGCTCGGCGACCGGCTCTACGAGTTGCTGATGGCGAAGGATGGGGGCGCGATCGATCCGGTCGCCGACGCGCTGCTCTTCAACGCCTCGCGGGCACAGCACGTGGCAATGGTGATTCGCCCCGCGCTGGAGGCCGGCCGAGTGGTCATCAGCGCGAGGTACGCGGATTCCACGCTGGCCTACCAGGGCTACGGCGGTGGTGTGGACCGCGAAGTCCTGGGAACCATCATCGAGATCGCCACGGGTGGTCTCATGCCGGATCGGACGCTCCTGCTGGACCTCCCGGCCGAGGCCGGGCTTCGTCGCAAGGATCCTGAGGCCCAGACGCGGTTCGAGGTGGCGTTCGATCTCGACTTCCACCTGCGGGTCAGGGCCGGCTTCCTCGAAATGGCGACCGCGGATCCCGGGCGTTGGCGCGTCATCGACGCCGACCGTGATGCCGACGAAGTGTTCGATTCGGTACTCGCCGTCGCGCTCGAGGTCATCGAGCCCGCCGGCTGAGGCCTCATTCCCCGCTCGTGCCCCTAGCCGAGGTCCGCCGCTGCGACGGCGCCAGGGCCGCTGGACTTGGCGTTCCTGAGTGCCGCCTGGGCAGCTCCGACGAGCTCATCGGATGACGCGCCGTCCTTCGGGAAACGCGCGACCCCAACCGAGACCGAGATCTCGCGGCCGCCGTTCGAGGTCCGGGCGGCCAGCGCATTGAGGACTCGTTGGGCGACGGTCATGCCGGCCGAACCCGGCGCCACGACGATGAACTCGTCGCCACCCCAGCGGGCCACCGTGTCCACGAGCCGAATCGACTCGGCGAGGGTGGCCGCGAGCTCGCGCAGGATGTCGTCGCCGGCGGCCGAACCGTGCGTTGCATTGGTGCTGGCCAGACCGTCCACATCGAACAGAGCGATCGAAAGGTCCGTGCCCTGGCGTCCGGCGCGGGCAATCTCCAGCTCCAGGACGCGAGCCAACGTTCGCGAGTTGGCCAGGCCGGTCAGCGCATCCGTGTGCGCCATGCGCTCCTGCCAATCCGACTGCTCGTTGGCCGCTGCCGCCAACCGAGCTCGATCGACGGTCATGGCGATGAGGTCGGCGAACGCTGCCGGAAGCGCCGAGTCCGTCTCACTGATGGCCCAGGGCGCGGGCCGCGTGACCGCGAGCGCGCCAAGTGGTTCATCGACGCCATCGGTCGTCACGCGAAGCGGCCAGGTCGCGATCACATGCGCCGTGCCGTCGGGACCAGCGGTATCAGCGCCAAGAATCGCGGTCTGCCCGTGGGCCGTCCGTGCCACCGGATGATCCGCATCACCGGCGACAGTCGCCTCGAAGGCGGCCGCCTCCTCAGCCGAGTACCCGGCCGAGGCAGCGAGCGACAAGGCTCCACGCTCGCCGTCCCAGATGAAGACGGCCCCGCGATCCGCCCCGACCGCCTCGACGACGGCGCTCACGAGGCTGGCCACGGCGCGCTGTGAATCCGTGGCGCGAGCGGCCGCGGCGATCGCGCTTGCAAGCAGTCCGTCGGATGGTGCGGTGGGCCTGTCTCGGTCGGTCACGACTGGCTCCTGGGCGAAGTGGGCTCGGCGCGCCCGGCCTGGCACCGGGTGCTGGCGCCCGGATGCAGGGCGAGGCCGCATCGTACACCGGCGATCGAGGCACCAAGACTGCGGAGGGATCCGCTGCCCCGCGTGGCGCACCCTGCCTATACTCGGGCCATGAAGCTGATCGTCGCGATCGTTCACAACGAGGATGCCGGCGCACTCGTCGATGCCCTCCTGGAGGCGGAGTACCGCGCCACCCGGCTCCAGTCGTCCGGCGGGTTTCTGAAGCAGTCGAACTCCAGCGTCATCGTCGGAGTCGACAATGGCCGCGTCGACGCGGTCATTGCAATCATCCGGGCCAATTGCACGGCGCGGACCCAGGTCGTCAACCCGATGCCTCCGATCATGGAGCCCGGCGAGTTCTTCATGCCCTACCCGCTCGAGGTCGAGGTTGGCGGGGCCACGGTCTTCGTTCTTCCCGTGGAGCGGTTCGAGCGGCTCTAGCCGCCAGGCGCAGACGAAGCGCGGCCAGCACCACGCAGCCCGGCTGATGGCCCTCCCACGCACGACCTCGCGTGCTACCGTGCCGCCCATGTGGCTCGATGAACTCGAAGCTGACGCTCCTGACGCGGTCGCGGCATTTCGCGGGATCGAGGCCGGCAAGTTCATCGCCGTCAGGCGCGAGGTCCGACGGGGAGCCGGCCCGGGTAGTGCCCCCGGGATCGCAATGCAACTCGGAGCACTCGCCGCGGCGCTGATCGAATTGGTCGAGGCACTGCCGGTGCCCGCGTTCAAGGCGCCCGGTGGCGAGGGGGATTGGAACGTGGCAGAGGCAATCGGCCACGATGCCGACGCGCGTGCTGGCCTGTCGATGGCCGGTGCGCTGGCCGCGACTGGTCGCTTCCCCGCCGATGCGCCGGCGGTCGTGCCCGGCGTGCCGGGTGAGGGGGCTACTGGCCGCGAAGCACTGATCCGCCGCATCGGGGCGAGCCAGCGCATCGTCGAGCGCGCGGCTCGCTCGATCGCCGGCCACGAGACCGAGCCGTGTCCGCTCGAGCATCCCCAGGTCGGCCGGCTGCGCTGCGGAGAGTGGCTGCTCTTCGCGGGTGTCCACGACCTCATGCACCTCGAGCAACTCCACGGCATCGCCGCCGAGTTCGCGGGCACCGCCGTGACCGGGGTCGCCGGCACGGGCGCGGGCGCCGAATGACCTTGCGCGCGGACATCGCCGCCTGCTGGCTCTATCGGGTGGCGGCTTCCGGTGAGCTCGAGATCCTGCTGATCCGACGATCGAACGCTGGAATCTGGCCGGGACTCTGGCAGTGCGTGACCGGCAAGATCGAGCCGGGCGAGCGAATCCTCGATGCGGCCCTGCGCGAGGTCGCCGAGGAGGCAGGTTTCAGCGGGGACGATCTCGAAACGGTCCTCGAGACGGACATCGTGCACGTCTTTCACGAGCGCAGGCTCGACGCCCTCCTCGTCGAGGCGGTGTTTGCAGCGAGGGTTCGCCCGGATGCTGTGGTGCACCTGTCCGAGGAGCACGACGACGCGCGCTGGCTGTCCCCGGACGCCGCTCGTGAGCTGGTCGTCTGGCCGGCCTACCTCCGGGCCATCGACTTTCTTGAGTGGTTCGTGGCGAAGCCCGAGCTGGAGTCGACCTTCCGTCTCCGCTGACCGGCGGCACCGACCCGAGTGTCGCTAGGTCCGTTCAGCCGCGCGGGGCAATGCCGTCTGGATCCTGTTCGCGATCTCGTCGGGTACGACGGAATCCGGATCGCGCAGTGCGCCGAGGCTGGTTCTGACACCGACCAGGGCCGCGTACAAGGGCGGGCAGGTGGGACAGCCCTCGAGGTGCTCCTCGACGGCCCGCCGCTCGGGCGCCGGCAGATCGTCGTCCAGATATCCGGAAACGTGACGGCGAGCTTGCCAGCAGCGCATCGGCTGGGCGAGGCTGGCGCTCCTCTTCGGATCTCCTTCTGCCAAGGCGGTCACGAGCATCATCCTCGCGCGGCGTAGTCGCTGCTTTGCCGCTGGAAGCCCGATCCTGAGGCTGTCCGCGATCTCTGCCGCGGTCCACCCAAGGGCGTCGTGCAGGACCACGACGGCTCGATAGCCGGCGGGCAGCCGGACGAGCGAATCCTCGAGCTCGTCCCGGAGCTCCGCCCGCGCGAGTACCGATTCAGGGTCGACGGTGTAGTCGTCGTCACGCCAGCGGTCCTCGACGTCCGGGATCGTCATCTCATCGGTCCGCGCCCTCGACCGATCGATCACCAGGTTGACGAGAATCCGGTTGAGCCACGGCGCGATTGGCGCGCCCGGGTGGAGTTGGCCACGGCGCGACCATGCGCGCAGCGCGGCCTCCTGGGCCAGCTCCTCGGCAACGGCCGGACGGTGAACGAGGTGGAGTGCGAGGCGGCTCAGCCTTGGGAGTTCGGCGGTCAGTTCGGCCCCGAACTCCCGCAGCTGGGCTACCACGGGCTCAGCGGCGACCGAGCGCCCGGATCGCGCTGCCCGCGAATGGGCCACCGAAGAGCGCGCTGAAGACGCAGACGTCGAATGCGCCCGCGAGGAGCGGGACGAGACCGATGACCGCGACGATCATGCCGACCGTGCCGCCGATCGGGCCAAGGCCGGCGCCGATGAGTGCGACACCGGCGATGAAGCGGGTCCATCGACCAGCGGGCGAGGCCATGAACTGGCCCAGCGGGCCTGCGGCGAACCAGTTGGGGCGTTGGTTGGTAGACATGACGTATTCCCTTTGACCATGACGGCCGGTTCTCGGAGCCGATAGTAGGCATTCCGTGTACATCAAGAATGACGAGGCCGGGCCTCGTAGCGATACATCGAGCGACTCTGGTCCGCCATCAGATGCCACTGCTAGACTTCCAACACTGGCCTGTCGAGCGTGTGGAGGTGTTCCGGGATGATCGAACAGCGGAGCGCCACCGTCGCATCGGCCATGCCCGCGTTCCGATCGAAGCTGGACGCGATCCGTCCCACCTACGGGTTCGAGGACGTGTCCCTCGCGCCGGGAACCAGCACCATCGAGCCCAACGACGTCGAGCTGGCCCAATCGTTCTGCGGCCTCGATCTGGCCATCCCGGTCCTCGCGTCGGCCATGGACGCCGTGGTGGATCCTGCGTTCGCGGGCGCGCTGGCGAGGCTCGGTGGACTCGCGATCCTGAACCTCGAGGGCGTCCAGGCCCGCTACGACGACCCATCCGAGGTGCTCGGGCGCATCGCGGCGGCCCCGGACGACGACGTGCAGCAGGTGCTCTCGGACGCGTATGCCGCCCCGATCCGCGACGAGCTCGTGGCGCGGCGAATCGACGAGATCCACGCCGCTGGATCGAAGGCTGCGGTTGCCGCGACTCCCGGTGCTGCCCGCACGTGGGGTCCCTTTTGTGCCGAGCACGGTGCCGACCTGTTCCTCGTCCAGTCGCAGGTGTCGTCCGCTCGCCATCTCGCCTCCGGCTATGAACCCCTGTCCCTCGACGAATTCATCCGGTTCATGCCAATACCCGTCGCCGTTGGTAACACCACCAACGCGACCGCCGCGTTCCAGCTGATGGAACAGGGTGCCGCCGCCATCTTCGTGGGCGTCGGTCCCGGAGCCGCCTGCACGACCCGAGAGGTCCTCGGCATCGGCATCCCGCAGGTCTCGGCCGTCGCCGATGTTGCCGGAGCGCGAAATGCCTACTACGAGTTGACCGGGCGGTGGGTCCCCGTCGTGGCGGATGGAGGAATGCGCCGTGGCGGCGAGGTCGCCAAGGCCATCGCCGCCGGCGCCGATGTGGTCATGCTGGGCAGTCCACTCGCCCGCGCCGCCGAGGCTCCAGGTCGGGGCGTCAACTGGGGAATGGCGGCGCCGTCGCCGGTCCTGCCGCGCGGGACCCGAATCAAGGTCGGGACCGTTGGCTCGCTGGAGGTGATCCTGTTCGGGCCGGCGACAGTCACCGACGGCTCACAGAACCTGATGGGCGCGCTCCGCCAGTCGATGGCGGCGCTTGGAGCCCGGACCATCCGCGAGATGCAGGGCGTCGAGATCGTCTACGCCCCGTCAGTCGCGACCGAGGGCAAGTCCTGGCAGCAGCGGGGTCGCTGACCACGGACGACATCGGAGCCCAGCTCTCCGGTTGGGGCACGGTCGCCAGCGTCACCACGCATGGCCGTGTCAGTGGCGACGACGTGGTCGTCGCCGTCGGATTCATCGAGGAGCCGAGCGGGTCCCTCCTGGTGGCTGCCGGTGAGCCGGATGCGGACTGGGCCTTGAACCTCGAGGTCAACCCGAGTTGCGTCATCGCGGTCGCCGATCGCGCCTGGGATGCCGTAGCCGAGGCGCTCAACCAGAGCGACGCGGCGCAGGCGGTGACCGAACTCATCCTCAAGTACGGGACCTCGTCCGAGCGGCTGGGACGCGGCCCCGCCTTTCGACTCCGAGCGGTCGGGCGCTGAGCGCGTCGATCGGCTGCAGCTAGATTGGCGCCCGTGGCCCTCCTCGTCGCCGACCTCGACGATTCGCTCGTGCTGCGTCGACTCGGAGAACTGGCGATGCGCCTCGAGTTCTCGATCGTGCCGATCGACGATCCCCGACTGGTCTCGGATGCCGAGGAGCCCGTTGCGGTGGTGGTCGATCTTGGCTCGCCGAGCGCCAGCGAGCGAATCCTCGCCTATCGCCGGCGCTGGCCGGACACGATCGTGGCCGGGATGATCGGGTTCCCGGACCAGGAACGCTGGCACGGGGCGCTGGCCGCAGGTGCCGACCTCGTCGCGAGCCGTGGTTCCTTCGTCTCGCAGCTTGAGCCCGTCCTCGCCGGGCGGCTCGGTGGTACCGGTCAGGCCGCCGCGGTCGCTCGCCTGCCGGTTCGCCTCATGGAACGGGAGGGCGACGGGCTCGTCGGCCGGCTGCCCGACGCGCCTGGTGGCTCGATCGTCGTGATGCGCCTCGAGGGGCAGCTCCACGCGTTCCGGGACGAGTGCCCGCACAACGGCGCCTCCCTGGCGGACGGATCGCTGGAGGGTCGGATCATCACCTGTCCGCGGCACGGGAGCCAGTTCGACGTGACAACGGGCGCCCGCGAGCGCGGACCTTCCGACTTCCCGATCCGGACCTACCGGGTCATCGTCGACGGCGACCGGACCTTGGTGGAGGTCCCGCTCTAGTCGGTCGTACACTCGGGCCTATGCCAGAGGCACTGCCCGTTCGCCCAGCTCGCCCCGACGAGGTTGAACCGACGACATCGGATCGACCCGTGTACCAGCCGATCCTCGATCGCACACCCGCCCGCAAGAGCGTGTTCGAGGAGGCAGGCGGAATGCCGTTCTTCGAGGGCCTGGTGGACCGGTTCTACGAAGGGGTCGAGGTCGATCCGGACCTGCTGGCCCTCTATCCGGACCACGCTGATCTCGCGGGCGCGCGCCATCGACTGGCGCTCTTCCTCGCCCAGTACTGGGGCGGGCCTACCACCTACAACCAGGAGCGGGGCCAGCCTCGCCTGTACCTGCGCCACATCCCGTTCGCCATCGACCCTGCGGCGCGCGACCGCTGGCTCACCCACATGCGCGCCGCGGTTGCGTGGATGGATCCGCAACCTCATATCGCTGCCCGGCTGCTGCAGTACTTCGACATGGCCGCCGAGGCCATGCGCAACAAGGACTAGAGCTCAACGACCCGCTCTTCAGCCATACACCCGGGCGAGAGCCGATCTGGGACCCCCGGTCCCGCCTCAGCCCCGGCGAGCGTCCTCGCCGGGAATACCGAGGTCGGCGAGCGCGGCGGCGAAGCCCTCGAGATCATCGGCGCCCACGTAGAAGGCGGGAACGTTGATCGGGCCAAAGCGGACCGGGACGCGAAAGTCCATCCGGACGCCCCCATGCGCGCTGCCCGCGAAGCTCACATCCCTGTGGCGGATGCTCGTCCTGACGCCGATGGCGGTTATCCAGCGGAACGGCCCTTCGATGCGCCAGGTCGAGATGTTCTCGAGCGGCGTCTCGAACGACACCCGCCCGAACCGGGCTCGCATGATCCCGTCGCCGATTTCGGCCCAGGCCGTGTCCGGCGTTGCCCCAAACACGAGGCGAAGCACGACCCGGGACCTGGCGCCCAGCCGAATCGGAAACCTGGCGGCTGACATACCTGCCAGCCTAGCGCGCATCTGGAACCGGGGCGCGCCGGTAGACTTGAGAGCATCACGCAGTTCAACCACGGGAGGGGTCATTGGCCGAGCTGGAGCCCGAAGAATCGCCGGTCGTCAGGCGCGGCAAGACCGTTCATGGCGAGGCGGCGAATGCCGGCCATCGCGTCCTTGCCCCGGACGATGCCGAGGTCGAGGCCTATCTCGAGACCGCGCTCAACGCTCCCGGTCCCGAGCGTGGCGCGGCCGACCGCCCGGCTTCCACGGATCACGGGACCGTCGTGGTTCTCGATTTCGGAAGCCAGTTCGCCCAGCTGATCGCACGCCGCGTTCGCGAGCTGAACGTCTACTCGGAGCTCATGCCGCACGACACGCCGATGGCCGAGATCGAGCGGCGCGGCGCGACGGCCATCATCCTGTCGGGCGGCCCGAACTCCGTCTACGACGTCGATGCACCGAAGCCCGATCCGGCGGTCTGGAGCGGTCGATTGCCCGTCCTCGGCATCTGCTACGGCGCCCAGCTGATGGCGCTCGAACTTGGTGGCGACGTACTCCCGACCTCGAAACGCGAGTACGGCCCGGCGACCGTAACGATCACCGCCGACGACCCGTTGTTCGCCGGGATCGACCGCGAGCAGCCCGTCTGGATGAGCCATGGCGACTCGATCACGCGCCTACCCGAGGGCTTCAGCTCGACGGCCCAGTCGGACTCGACGCCCTACGCGGGCCTGGGGGATCAGAGCCGCAATCTGTACGGGATCCAGTTCCATCCCGAGGTCGCCCACACCCCACGTGGCCGCGACGTCCTGCGCAACTTCGTCGTCGGCATCGCGGGGGCGAAGGCATCGTGGACCTCCGCCAACTTCATCGATTCGACGGTCGCGTCGATTCGCGAACGAGTCGATGAGCATGCCCGCGCCGTCGGAACCGACGGCAAGGTCATCTGCGCGCTGTCCGGCGGCGTGGACTCGGCGGTTGCCGCGGCGCTGGTGCATCGAGCGGTCGGGGACCGGCTCACCTGCATCTACGTCGATCACGGGCTGATGCGCAAGAAGGAGTCGGAGCTCCTGCGGGCGACCTTCGAGCAGCATCTCGGGATGCGCCTCGTCATGGTCGACGCGCGCGAGCGCTTCCTCGCCCGTTTGGCCGGGGTCATCGATCCCGAGCAGAAGCGGAAGATCATCGGCGACGAGTTCATCCGGGTGTTCGAGGAGGAGGCGACCAAGCTCGGCCAGATCGACTTCCTGACCCAGGGGACCCTCTACCCCGACGTGATCGAGAGTGCGACCTCGGAGTCGAAGGCAGCGCAGAAGATCAAGACGCACCATAACGTCGGCGGCTTGCCCGCAGACCTTCGGTTCAAGCTGATCGAGCCGCTCCGCTACCTGTTCAAGGACGAGGTCCGCCTGGTGGGCACGGAGCTCGGCCTGCCCGATGCAATGGTCCAGCGACAGCCATTTCCGGGCCCCGGCCTGGCCATCCGGATCCTGGGCGAAGTCACGGCCGAGCGGCTGGACACGCTTCGCGACGCCGACTGGATCGTGATTGACGAGATCAAGGCTGCGGGGCTCTATCGAAGCGTCTGGCAGTCGTTCGCGATCCTGACTCCGGTGCGCAGCGTCGGTGTCATGGGCGATGGGCGAACCTACGCGAACGTCGTCGCGATCCGGGCCGTGACATCCGAGGACGGGATGACCGCCGACTGGGCCAAGCTGCCCTATGACGTCCTCGGCAAGATCTCGTCACGGATCGTGAATGAAGTCCGGGGCGTCAATCGCGTCGTCTACGACATCAGCTCCAAGCCACCGGCCACGATCGAATGGGAGTAGCGCTGACGCCGCGCGCCGCGCCGGTCTCAGTCCGCTGAGTCGTCGGTGAGTCGGGCGACCAGCCGCTCGCGTCCCGGAAGCTGGCCCGCCGCAACGAATCGGCGGAGGTGCTCACCCGCTCGCGGCTCCTCGGCCAGCGCCGATCGGTACAGCTTCCGACCGCGCGACTCGTCACCCGCGTCGAAGACCGTGACCGCGTGCCACAGCCGGATCTGGTCATCGTCCGGCGCGAGCGCTGCCGCCTGCTCCATGAACGCCGCCGCGGCGTTCACTTCTCCGACGGAAAGCGCCTGGAGTCCCTCGCCAAAGGTCTCGTAACCGCGGCTCAGGTCCAGCAGCCGGCCGAGTTCATCGAGCGGCGCCCGGGAATCGTCGACCCGCAGGTTGAAGCGGGTGTCCCAGGGCTTGGCATCGGCCGTGCCGGGTACCACGAGGAGCCCGGCGGACTGCCGGCCCCGGACGTCGCCGCCCTCGGCCTCGGCGGCATGGAGGGCCGCGAGCAGGCGATCGGCCAGATCGCCCGCGGCGGACTGGTACGCGGCGAGCATCGCCGGCCAGACCGTGGCGCGTTCCATCATGTTCGCCTGGACCGTGACGCCCCGCATCTCCAGGTGGCCGGCGAACGTCACGCAGTCGGCGCCCGTGTGGGCAGCGGTGCGCCCGGTGGCATCGACCATTCCGACCTGCCGGACGCCTGGATCCCGATCCTCGGCAAGCAGTCGGGCGAGGGCAACCTCGGGCACCTCGCCTCCCTCGAGCAGGGCGAGGCCGGTCATGCCGTAGCGGGCATCGACGAACGACTGGGTGGCAATCGCTCCGACCCCTGGGCGCGCCCAGGGCACCACGGAACCGGCCGCCAACCAGCGGGACTGGACGGCGACGCCAAGCTCGCCTGTCGCGGAGTCAAGGGCAACGATGGAGTAGGTCATTGATGGCGCAGGGTGCTCCGCGGGACCGCGGGTTGGCAAGTCCAGGGGGGACATCTGGGCTATTTCTCCAGTACTCCACCGCGGTACAGTTCCAGCACATGGCTAAGAAGCGCGCGCCCGACGTTCCGACCGACGCCGACCCTGCCCGCTGTCCGTGGTGTTCGGCTGTGCTGCGCCAAACCGGCCTGGCGACGTGCTCGACCTGTGGGGCTTCGCTGACCGAGACGGGTGCAGCCGACGTGCCCGGCCTGACCAGGATCGACCCCGAGGCCATCCTTCGGTCCCGTAGCCCGTCCCAGAAGTCGCGCGGCCTGATGGGCTGGCTGTCCGGCGAGTCTCGGGACAAGCCGGCTGGGGCCGAGACCAAAGCCACGTTCGAGCCTCCCGATGACGAGGTCCGTCGCGAGATGCTCCGGATGGAGGTCGTGGCGCTCGAGGCGCGCATCGAGGCACAGCGGGCCTCGCTCGAACTCGAACTGGCACAGAGCGCCGACGCACCAGGGGAGGGCCCTTCAGCCGAAGCTGCCGACGCCGTCGAGTCCGGCGAGGCCGAGCCCGAGCCCGAGCCCGAGCCCGAGCCCGAGCCCGACGAGCCATCGCCCGGAGCCCCGGACCGGGCCTGACGCCGACGCAGGCTATCCTCGCGAACATGCCCGAGCGATTGCCCCCTCCCGGCCCGTCGTACCTCCGCGAGCAGGACGTGCACGTCCGTGACGAGACACTGCGGGCCGGCATGAGCCGCCCGACGACGGGTCCGGACGACTGGTGGCTCGGCGTCCTGTGGGTCCAGGATCACGAGGGAGTGATCAGTTTCCGCGACGTCGCACCAGCCGCCGGGCCTCCGCCGGGCCCACCCCTGGCCAGGCTCGGACCATCCATCGCGGGCGCACTGTCCGGCCTGATCCGCGAAGACGGTGGGCGGCTATCCATTCGCCTTGGACTCCTCGTCCCGCCAGACGACGCCGATCGACCCTGGCGCTGCCCGCTGGCAATCCGGGCAGGCTTTCAGTGGGAGCCGGCCCGCGCCGCGACGATGCAGCCGAACGCCCTCGCGCAGGAGGTCCTGGTCGCGTTCAGCCGATCAGTCGAGGGCCTTGCCCGCCCCTGACAGCGACGGTCCGCTGTCGGCTCGCGATACCTCTCGCGAGGGGCAAAACGCCCGCCCGTCGTAGACTGCCCGAACGATGAACGACCAGAACGAACCAATTCGCCCCGGCTTCGGCGCCGATGGCCCCGACCGCTCCGCCGGCCGTCCGCCCGGCGCTCGCCGTCAGGCGCCGCCCAGTAATCCGCTCAGCGGCCGCGTCGGCGTGATCATCGTCATCGCGACGATCATCCTGCTCTTCGGCACCGGGGCGATCGAATTCTGGACCGATGCCATCTGGTACAAGAGCGTCCAGTTCGACGGCGTCTTCTGGACGCGCGTCTGGGCCCAGGCCGCCCTTTTCGTGGTCGGCCTCGCGATCACCCTCCTCGTCCTGCTCGGGAATCTGTGGCTCGCCAACCGCATCGCGCCGCGCGGTGACGGCAGCCCCGGGTCGCTGCGGGATCTCCTCGAGCGATTGAGCGAGGCAAGCAGCGCGGCCGCCGATCCGCGGGGCCGAATGGGCGCGTCGCGGCCGGTGAACGCCGAGCCCATCGCCGTACCTGACCTCTCGCCGGTCGCCACGGTCGTGCTGGCCGGGCTGTCGATCTTCGCCGCCCTCATCGTCGGTGGCGCAGCGGCCTCTGCCTGGGACACCGTCCTCCTGTGGATCAACCGCGTGCCGTTCGTGGCAGCGGGTGGTGCACCGAGCGTGGACCCGATCTTCGGCCGGAACGTCTCCTGGTTCCTGTTTGACCTGCCGTTCCTCCGAACGATCCAGACCGTCTTCAACGTCCTCGTCCTGGGCGGCCTCATCGTGGCCGGCATCCGCTATCTGGCCGGAACCACCCGCTCCGGGCTCAGCCTGACCTCGGGGATCCGGATCCACCTGGCCGTGCTGGCCGGGCTCTACCTCCTGTCGGTTGCCTTCGGCTACCAGCTCGACAAGTTCGAGTTGGTCTACTCGACCCGCGGCGCCGGAGCCATCGCCGGTGTCAGCTACACCGATGCGAACGCCCAGTTCTTCGCCTACGACCTCCTGACCGTCGTGTCCGCGTTCGCTGCCGCGTTCCTCGTTGGCGCGGCGTTCACGCGCTGGACCTGGCCGCTCGGCGTGACCCTGGCCACCTGGTTCCTCGCCTCGTTGTTCGTCGGTCGCCTCTATCCGGAGGCCGTCCAGCGGTTCGTCGTGAACCCCAACGAGTACAACCTTGAGCAGCCATACATCACCAACAACATCGCCATGACGCGACGGGCCTACGGCTTCGATGGCTGGGAGGAACGCGCCTACAACGGTTCCGCGCCGCTGACCCAGGCCCAGGTCACGGCGGAGTCCGCGACCTTCACCAATGCCAGGCTGTGGGACTACCGACCGCTCGGCGACACGCTTGATCAGCTCCAGACCGTGCGCCGGTATTACGACTTCGTGGATGTGGATACGGACCGTTACGCGCTGGACGGCCAGGTCCGCCAGGTCATGCTCTCGGCCCGCGAGCTGAACCTGGCCGCCACCGACCAGGCCAGCGGCTGGGTCAACCAGCGGATCATCTACACGCATGGCATCGGGATTGCCATGGTTCCGGTCAATGAAGTGACGCGCGAAGGCCAGCCGGTCCTGCTGGTCAAGAACCTGCCGCCCGTGTCAAGCGGGGGCGCTCCGGGGGTCACGGAGCCACGGATCTACTTCGGTGAATCGCTGTCCGACTACGTGATCGTCGGGGCGCGCCTGTCCGAGTTCGACTACCCGCAGGGCGACGGCGCGGCCGGCGCAGAAACCGACGTCCAGACGCGCTGGACCGGCACGACCGGCATCCGCCTGGATACCACCCTGTCGCGACTGCTGTACTCGCTGCGCTTCCGCGACCTCAACCTGTTCATCAGCGATCAGGTGACGGCGGACAGCCAGCTCCTGATGCACCGCGCACTGCGCGAGCGACTGCAGCTCATCGCTCCGTTCCTGTCCTATGACAAGGACCCCTACGTCGTCGTCACCGACTCGGGTCGACTCGTCTACATCCAGGACGCGTTCACGACTTCGGATCGCTTCCCGAACGCCCAGCCGTTCAGTCCCGCTGAGCTCGAGGCCTCCGGCTTGTCCGGCCAGAGCCTCAACTACATCCGGAACAGCGTGAAGGTCGTCATGGACGCCTATGACGGGACGATGAGCTTCTACATCGCCGACCCGACCGACCCGATCGTGCAGGCGTGGGCGGGCGTGTTCCCGACACTCTTCCACCCGATCTCGGATCTGCCGGCGGATCTTCGCCCGCACCTCCGGGTGCCGGAAGACCTGTTCAACATCCAGACGGCCGTCTTTGGCCGCTATCACGTCACCAACACGGAGACGTTCTACGGCAATCAGGACATCTGGACGGTGCCGGCGGGCAAGACGAACGCCCAGAGCCTGCCAACCGAGGCCTACTACGTGATCATGCGAATGCCCGGCGAGGCGGATCCTGAATTCCTGCTCCTCCAGCCAATGGTCCCAACCGGCCGCCCGAACATGATTGCGTGGGTTGCCGCCCGGAATGATCCCGCGAACTACGGAGACGTCCGCCTGTATCGGTTCCCGACGGACACGTCGGTCTTCGGGCCGGCCCAGATCGAAGCGCGGATCGACCAGGATCCGACGATCTCTGCGCAGATCACCCTCTGGAATCAGTCGGGCAGCCAGGTGGTCCGCGGCAATTTGATCGTCGTGCCGGTCGGGGATACGTTGATCTACCTCCAGCCGGTCTACCTCCAGTCGACCTCGTCGTCCTTCCCGGAGTTTCAGCGGATCGTGGTCGCCTCACCGACCACCGTCGTGTGGGGCGAGACGCTCGCCCAGGCGCTCGAACAGCTGGTCGGCAGCGGGTCCGCGGTGACACCAACACCTGCACCAACCATCGGCCCGGGCCCGACGCCCGGCGTCGGTGTTCCGAGCGACGTGGCCGGCCTTATCGCTTACGCCAATACCCACTTCGAGGCAGCCCAGGCGGCGCTCCGGAGCGGGAACTTCGCGACCTACGGCACTGAAATCGAGCTCGTTCGTCAGGCGCTCGCTCGCCTCGACGCTCTCGCCGGCGCGACACCGGCGCCGTAACCAACTCGGGATCCGTCCCGGAGACTGACCGAATGCAGGCAATTCGGACGCTGGGCTGGTCCGCTGGCGCGGTCCTGGCCAACCGCCGCTGGGCACTGCTGTCGCTCGCCGCATTTCTCGTCCGGGGCGGGCTTCTCGTGCTCCTCGTGCCACTGATCCCGCTGCCGACCACGGCTGCCCTGGCCAACGCGTTCGGGCCTGCGCTGGTCGGGTTCGTGTTCGGGGGCGCTTCCGTTTCGTTTCTCATCCTCGCTGGATCGATCGTCGGAGCGGTCGCGGCCTGGCTGCTGCTCGGCGGGATCGTCGGTGCAGCACTCGATCTGGAGATGGCCCGGGCCGTGCCCGCTCGCGCCGGACACTCGATCACGCCGTCCGCCCTGCCCGGTCAGGTGTGGCGGGCCTTCGTCCTGCGCCTGGTGGCCCATGCTCCGACGGCCCTGGCCGCCATCTGGGGGGCGGCGACGCTGGTCGGCGACGCCTACGCGGAGCTGATCAGCCCGGGCGATCCGACCGTCCCGCTGGTGCTCCGGGTGATCCTTCGCGCGCCCGCCGTGGTCGCGATCCTGATCACCACGTGGGTCGTGGGCGAGGCCGTCGGGGGAGCAGCGGTTCGACACCTGGCCTGGGGATCCGGGTTACGCCGTTCGCTCGGTCGAGCAGTCCGTAGCGTTGCGCGACCTTCGGGGTTGCTCGTTCTCGCGACCACCAACGCCGTTCTGGCCGTGATGCTCGTGCTGACGGCCAGCGCCCTGGAGGTTGCCTTCGCCCGGGTGCGCTTCCTGCTTCTCGATGGTGGGATCAGCACGAGCGCATCGATCGCGCTGGTCCTGCTCGCCGCGACGTGGCTCGCCACGGTCGTCCTCGTGGCGCTGGCAACGGCCTGGCGCGCGGTTGCCTGGACCGCCGACATGAGTCGGCATGCGGAACGCGGCTCGGCGTCCTACGCGGCGTCCGGCGCCGCGTCCGGCGCCGCGCGGACCTGACGATCCGGGCTTCCCGTGGCGGCCGAGATCTGCGAACCTGAGAACTGGTCCGGGAGATAACGGCCACCGAGGGGGCGTGAGATGTTCAGTGGTGCAGTTCCTTGCGTGGAATGCGGAAGGCCGGTGCCAGCGGGCTCGACCTTCTGTCCGGGCTGCGGCGCGGCATCAGCCGAGGTACCGGCATCGGCTGCCGAGACCGCCGAACCCGCGGAGCCCGAGGAGCCCGCGGAACCCGTGTTGCCGATTGAACCCGCGGAGCCCGCGGTATCCGCTCCGGAACCTGCGCCGATCCCACCGGTCGTTGCGGCCCCCATGCAGATCGAGACGCCCGGACGAGCCCCGCTCCTCGCAGACCTGCCGGGCGAGGCACCCTGGACGCCGGCAGGGTGGCTGGTCCTCGTCGGCAGCTGGATCGCGGCGATGAGCTTCCTGCTGCCCTGGGCTCCGGGGATCGCAGACTACACGAGCAGCTGGGGGTTCGCCGCCCTTGCCAACCTGCCGATCCTGGCCCTCCTGATCGCGACCACCGTGCTGGCGCTCCTGCCGAACCGGATCCCGACCTGGATCCGATCCGGCGTGCTCGGGCTCGCAGGTGGTTCCCTGTTCCTTGGCATACTGTGGCCATACGTCGTCGGGGATTTCGGCAGCGCGTTCGGCTCGTTGATCGGTGCGGTCGCTTCGCTCGTCCTGATCGCCGGGGGCGTCATGTCGGTGGTCCCGAGGTCGGAGCGGGCCGCGACTTGATCGGCAGGCTACTTCCCCCGGTCCGCGCAGGTCGATTTCGCGCCCGTCGCTGATCGCCATCCCTTCCGGACGCGGCAGGGGACGCTGGTACACTGCCCCGGTTGCCGCGGCCCACCCGCGGTAGTCCCCTCGCACGGAGGCTTCCGCCCGCCGGATGGATCAGATTCTCAACACGATCGGTAGCGCGATCGGCTCCATCTTCAACAACCCGGTCGTCAAGTTCGGCTTCCAGATCGTCGCGATCTACTGGGTCGTCCTGTGGCTGGCGGCGGCCTACTGGGCCTTCCGGGACATGCAGCTTCGAACCGAGAACCCGATCGCGCCGTATCTCGCGGCCGCCTTCATCATCGTGTTCACGCCGGTGCTGTTTCCCCTCGCGATCTTCGCCTACCGGATCGTCAGACCCCAGGAGCGGATCGGCGAGATCTACGAGCGCAACCTGGCCGAGGAGGCGATGCTGGCCGAGATCGAGGCGGTGCCGCACTGCCCGACCTGTGACCGGATCGTCCATCACGACTGGATCATCTGCCCGACCTGCCGGACTCGCCTCAACCGGGTCTGCCCGAACTGTTCGAAGCTCGTGGGCCTTGACTGGTCGCTGTGTGCCTGGTGTGGGCGTGACTTCGAACGCCCCGAGGTCGTGGCTTTGGCGACGCCGAAGATCGCGAACGGGACCCGGGAGGCGCTCGAGTCCGGCGATACGCCGACCGTCGGTCGGCCTGTGATCCGCCCTTCGACGGCACGGCCGTCGTCACGGACCCGCCCCACTCGACCCAGCGACCCACTCGCCGAGTCTTGACCGACTCCGCCCCGGATCCCCAGACCAGCGGGGAATCGACAGCTTCTCCACCCCGACGGCTGGGACTGACCCAATTCACCATCGAGGGCCGGAGTGCCCCGGGCCTCTTCGTGCTGGGATGGGTGTTGGCCCTGCTCGGCGCGGGGGCGGCCTTCGTCGGCTTCATGGCCGGGCAGACCCCGGCCGGGATCGTCCTCTTCGTCGTCGGCATCGCTGGGCTGTTCGTCGCGCTGATCCTCCTCGGAGGATCACAGGCGATGGAGCGACGCGCCTCCGGCCTGGCCTACGCAGGCCCGTCGCCGATCCTCGTCTTCGTCACGGTCGTGGCCGGCTGGTACCTGGCCGCGGTCGTCGTGCTCACGCCGCTGCAGGTTCTCGGGATCCAGCTGGACGGGCCGGTCCTGACCCTCCTCGGGATCGGAATCCAGGCGCTCGTGGTCCTCGGCCTGGTCCGGTTGATGGTCGTCGGCTGCGAATCCCTCAGCTGGTCGGACATGGGCCTCCGGCGTCTGGACGGATCGGCCATCCGGGACTTCGCCTGGGGTGCCGTCCTGGCCGGACCCGTCGTGATCGCGACCGGGCTCCTGGTCCTCGTGCTTGTCAATGTCGTCGGCCAGCAGCCTGATTCCCCGCTGCCTCCGACCGGATCAACCAGCGGACTCCTCCTCAACCTGCTGAGCGGCGCCGTGATCGCCCCCTTCTACGAAGAGCTCTTCTTCCGCGGCTTCACGCTCACCGCCTGGCGAAGGATGGCTGGACCGACGACCGCAATCGTCCGGTCCGGGGTGCTGTTCGCGCTCATCCACGCGATCGACCAGTCCGGGGACAGCTTCGGTGCCGCCCTCGGCGTGGCCATCGTCGCCGCCGCGGGGCGCCTCCCGATCGCACTGGTCCTGGGCTGGGCCTACGATCGCCGCGGGTCGCTGTGGGCGTCGATCGGGTTGCACGCGACCTTCAACGCGATCCTGCTGATCGTCGCAGAGCGTGCCCTGACGACCTGAGCCCGAGGCCCAGTGATGAGGTCCCGTGCAGCGTGAGTCGATCGATTGGCAAGTGCCGCCGGATAGGCTCCGCAGTGTCCTCGGGTCCGGATGGCGGGGGGAATCGGCGGGCTTCCGTCGTTCGGGCCCGGGGCACCCAGTTTCCCCGTCGCCCCGTCGCCCCGGACTGGAGTCGCTCGATGTCGCAAGCGCCACGCGGACCAGCCGGTCGAGTCCTTCGCGAGATGCCGGTTGCGGAGCGACCCCGGGAGCGCATGGCGCTTCGAGGTGCTGCCGGCCTGACCTCGGCAGAGCTCATCGCGCTGCTATGGGGATCGGGCTCGCGTGGCCGGTCGGCACTGAACCTGGCGGAGGATGCCATTGCCCAGTTCGATGGGCTCACCGGTCTGGCTCGGGCATCCGGCCTCGAACTCGAGGCCATCGATGGTGTGGGCATTGCCAGGGCGGCTCAGCTGCAGGCGTCGTTCGAGCTTGGTCGGCGTCTGTTGGCTGACTGGCCGACGGCGCGCTGGGCGGTCCGATCACCCGGCGACGTCGCGGATCGGCTGGTTCTCCAGATGGGAGGCCTCGAACGCGAAGAGCTGCGGGTCGTGATCCTCAACACGAGAAACGTCGTTCAGCGGGTCGTGACGGCCTACCAGGGGAATCTGAGCGCCTCCGTGGTCCGGATCGGCGAGCTGTTTCGCGATGCCGTCCGCCTCACCGCGGCCGGGATCATCCTGGTCCACAACCATCCGTCGGGCGATCCCACGCCGTCGCCCGATGACCTGCACCTGACCGCGGAGGCGCTGGCCGCGGGCCGCCTGCTCGACATCAATGTCCTCGATCACCTCGTGATCGGCCACGACGCCTGGGTTTCCATGCGTGATCGAGGGGTGGCCTTCGATCGCCCGGGCCTTCAGCCGGGTCGCGCGGCGTGACGGAACCCCGGGGGCCATATATGCTTCACGCAGCACGTAGTATCAACGCGACTAAAAGGATCATTGTCGAACCGTGGATCGTTCCGTCCTGCTTGGCGATCTGCTCAATGAGCTGACGTCGCACACCCCGGCCGGGGTGATGCGCTACCTGCGCCAATGGTCATCCGGCCCGTTGAGCCTCGTCCACCTCCACGTACTCACGGTTCTCGACAGCGACGGTCCGTCTCCGATGCGCGGGCTCGCCGAATCTCTCGACGTGTCCCAGGCCAGTGCGACCGGGATCATCGACCGGATGCAGAAACGCGGGCTGATTGAGCGGCATCGCGATCCGGATGACCGGCGGGTGGTTCGCGTTGCCCTCACTGAAACCGGCCGACGGCTCATCGACGGTGTCGCCGCCGAGCGGCGTGGTCGTCTCGGGACCCTGCTGAACGACCTCTCGGATGATGAGCTTGACGGCTTCCTTCGTGGGGCGCGCGCGCTGCGGCGGGCACGCGAGGCCCATCACGGGGCGACTGTCCGACCCGGAGGCGCCGAATGATCGGGATCCTGCGGACGTACCTCGAGCCCTATCGCCGGCCGATCATCTTCGTGCTCGCGCTCCTGATGGCCCAGGCGATCACGAACCTGTACCTCCCCGAGCTGTATGCGGAGATCATCAACGACGGCGTGGTCAAGGGCGACACCGATGTCATCGTGCGGATCGGCGGGCTGATGCTCGTGGTGACCTTCGTGATGGGGATCGCTTCGATCATCGGCGTCTATTGGAGCGCGCGGATCTCGATGGGCTTTGGGCGCGACCTGCGCGGCGCGATCTTTCGATCGGTCGAGTCATACAGCCAACTCGAGGTCAACCAGTTCGGTGCCGCGAGCCTGATCACTCGCAACACCAACGACGTGACCCAGATCCAGCAAGTCGTCCTGATGGCCCTGAACATGATGATCTCGGCCCCGATTCTCGCCGTTGGGGGCGTGATCATGGCGCTCCGGCAGGACGTCCCGCTGTCGGCCCTGCTGCTGGTGATCGTGCCCCTCATGCTGGTGCTCATCGGGGTCGTGCTGACGAGGGCTGTCCCGCTCTTTCAGTCCATGCAGCTGAAGCTGGACCGCCTGAACCTGGTCATGCGAGAGACGCTGTCGGGCGTGCGGGTCATCCGCGCGTTCGTACGGACGCGCCACGAGGAGGCTCGTTTCGATACGGCGAGCGTTGACCTCATGGACACCAGCCTCAGTGTCCAGCGCCTGTTCGCGATCACGATCCCGAGCCTGATGGGGATCATGAACCTGTCCACGGTGGCAATCCTGTACTTCGGTGCCTTCCGTGTTGAGAGTGGGGCCATGCCGATCGGCAACCTGACCGCCTTCCTCCAGTACGTCATCCAGATCCTGTTCGCGATGATGACCGCGGTGATGATGTTCGTGATGGTCCCGCGGGCCGTCGTCTCGTCGGGGCGGGTGCGCGAGGTCCTCGAAACCGTGCCATCGATCGCGGATCCGGTGGCCCCGGTAAGTCCGGAGCGCCGTGGGCGGGTTGAGTTCAAGGACGTCGAATTCCGCTACCCCGGTGCCGAAGAGCCGGTCCTGCGCGCCATTTCGTTCGAAGCGAACCCGGGCGAGACCACGGCCATCGTCGGTAGCACGGGCAGCGGCAAGTCAACCCTGATCAATCTCCTGCCCCGGCTCTATGACGTCACAGGGGGAACGGTGCTCGTGGATGGCGTCGACGTCCGGGCGATGGACCGGATGGATCTCTGGGCGCGGATCGGTTTCGTGCCCCAGAAGGCCTTCCTGTTCGGCGGCACCGTTGCCTCGAACCTGCGGCTGGGCGACGCGGAAGCCGATGACGACACGATCTGGAAGTCGCTCGAGATCGCGCAGGCGAAGCAGTTCGTCCACGAGATGCCCGACGGCCTCGACGCCCCCATTTCGCAAGGCGGAACGAATGTCTCGGGTGGCCAGCGACAGCGCCTCGCCATCGCCAGGGCCCTTGCCAAGCGGCCCGAGATCTACATCTTCGACGACAGTTTCTCGGCCCTCGACTTCCGGACCGACGCCCGACTTCGGGCGGCGATCGACCGGGAGCTCGGTTCCGCGACGGTGATCATCGTCGCCCAGCGTGTCGGGACGATCCTGCATGCCGACCGCATCGTGGTCCTCGATCAGGGCCAGATAAACGGGATCGGAACACACGACGAATTGATGCGATCGTGCGAGGTCTACCAGGAGATCGTGCTCTCGCAGCTGACCGAGGAGGAGGTCGCATGAGCGGCCCGATGGGCCATCGTCCGACGGGACCGGGAGGTCCGGGCGGCGCGGGATCGGCCGGGCCAGGTGGCCCGGGTGGGCGGCGTCCCATGGGTCCGGGCGGGCCTGGCATGATGTTCATGCAGGCCCCGGCCGCGAAGTCCAGGAACTTCGGTCCCTCGTCCCGCCGCCTGCTCGGCGAGCTGCGCCAGGAGCGCGTCCTGATCGCGATCGTCATGATTCTGGCCACCATCAGCGTGACCTTCGCCGTGATCGGACCGAAGCTGCTCGGCAACGCGACGAACGTGCTCTTCGAGGGCGTGATCGGGAAGAACCTCCCCGTCGGCCTGACCAAGGACCAGATGGTCGCCGGCCTTCGGGCGCAGGGCCAGGACAACTTCGCCGACATGCTCGCCAGTATGAACGTGACCCCGGGCGTCGGCGTCGATTTCGGCGCCCTGACGGCGATCCTCGCGATCGTTGCTGGCGTCTATCTCCTGAGCTCGGTCTTCAGCTGGGCCCAGACCTACATCATGGCGGGCGTCACCCAGCGGACCGTCTACCGGCTCCGCCAGCGGGTCGACACCAAGCTGGGCCGCCTCCCGCTGTCCTACTTCGATCGCCAATCCCGGGGCGACATCCTGAGCCGCGTCACGAACGACATCGACAACATCAGCCAGACACTCCAGCAGAGCCTGACGCAGTTGATCACCTCGGTGCTGACCGTGATCGGGGTCCTCCTGATCATGTTCACGATCAGCCCGCTCCTCGCCGTCGTGTCCCTGCTGGTGGTCCCGGTGTCGATTGCCGTGACGGTGGTTATCGCCAGCCGATCCCAGCGCCAGTTTGCCGCCCAGTGGGAGCGGACCGGGACGCTCAACGGGCACATCGAGGAGATGCACACCGGCCACGCGATCGTGAAGCTGTTCGGACGCCAGGCCGAGGCCATCGAGCAGTTCGACGCCATGAACGACAGCCTGTACGAGGCGAGCTACAAGGCCCAGTTCATCTCCGGGATCATCCAGCCGGCGATGATGTTCGTCTCCAACCTCAACTACGTGGCGGTTGCGGTGATCGGGGGCGTCCGGGTCGCGAGCGGGCAACTGTCGCTCGGCGACGTCCAGGCGTTCATCCAGTATTCCCGGCAGTTCACGTTCCCGATCATCCAGGCGGCTTCGATCGCGAATGTCCTCCAGAGCGCGGTCGCCTCGGCAGAGCGCGTATTCGAGCTGCTCGATGAGACCGAGGAGATCCCCGACGCCGCGACACCGACGGTCCGGCCGTCCACGGAGGGCCGTGTGGCGTTCCGGAACGTGTCCTTTAGATACGAGCCGGCCAAGCCGCTCATCGAGGGTCTCGACCTGGTCGTCGAACCGGGTCGGACCGTGGCTATCGTCGGGCCAACCGGCGCCGGCAAGACGACGCTCGTGAACCTCCTGATGCGGTTCTACGACGTCACCGGTGGTTCGATCGAGCTCGACGGCGTCGATATCCGGGAGCTGGCTCGGGACGATCTGCGACGGACATTCGGGATGGTTCTTCAGGACGCCTGGCTGTTCAACGGGACGATCCGCGAGAACATCGCCTATGGCGCCGACGGCGAGGTTTCCGAAGAGCGACTCACCGAAGCGACCGAGGCCGCTCATGTCGAGCACTTCGTCCGGACCCTGCCCGATGGCTACGAGACGATCCTCGACGATGACGCCACGAACGTCTCGTCCGGTGAGAAGCAGCTCCTGACCATCGCCCGCGCGTTCATGGCCGACCCGCCCATCCTGATCCTCGACGAGGCGACGTCGTCGGTGGACACCCGGACCGAAGTCCTGATCCAGCGGGCCATGGCGCGCCTGATGAAGGGCCGGACGGCCTTCGTCATCGCCCATCGTCTGTCCACGATTCGGGACGCTGACCTGATCCTCGTGATGAACGAGGGAAGCATCGTGGAGCAGGGGACCCACGCGGACCTCCTCGCCGCGGGTGGCTTCTACCACGAGCTGTACGCGAGCCAGTTTGAGGAGGCACTCGACCCGGTCGCCTAGCTGGCGTGTGCCGGGGCGTGCCGCGCGGGCGCCCGGGACGTGCCCGGCGAGTGGCCGGGGCGTGCCCGGCGAGTGGCCCTCGCGCCTGCGTGGGGGGCGCCCGGGCCGAACGGCGAGCCGTGTGCCGCGCCGCCGGGCCCGATCCAGACCCACCGTCCGGATTCTGTGCCCGAAATGCCACGTTCCGGACTGAGGGGCCCGTTTGTGACCCGAATCGGGTGTCGCGAACCCTTGATTCGGCACGGACCGGACTGCCAGTCCGTTTTGCGGCATTCCCGCATCAGATTCCGGACTCCCAGTCCGCTCGGTCGCTCCGGATCCCGCGCCGCCGGGCGGCCCGCCCAGGGACCGCTCGCACGGCACGAACCGACCGCTGCCTGACGCACTCTCGGGACCCGCCGGGGAGGGCCGCTATACTGCGCAGGCTCATCTGGGCATCACGCCGCCCGACCGTGAGCCACCGCACCCAGAGGTTGTTCGCCCCCCATGCTTGATCGAATTCTCGGCCTCTTCTCCCGCGACATCGGAATCGACCTGGGCACCGCGAACACGCTGGTCCACGTGCGCGATCGTGGGATCGTCATCAGCGAACCGTCGGTCGTGGCGATCGAAGCCCGGACCAAGAAGGTCCTGGCGATCGGCGCCGAGGCAAAGCGGATGGTCGGCCGGACGCCCGCGAACATCATCGCCGTGCGACCGCTGCGCGACGGGGTCATCAGCGACTTCGACGTGACGGAGCAGATGATCAAGTACTTCGTCGACCGGGTCCATGACCGGATCGGGCTCATCGCCCGGCCGCGGATGCTGATCGGAATCCCATCGGGCGTGACCGAGGTCGAGAAGCGGGCCGTCAAGGATGCCGCACTCAACGCCGGTGCCCGCTGGGCCCGCCTCATCGAGGAGCCCATGGCGGCCGCGATCGGAGCCGGGTTGCCGGTCAGCGAGCCATCGGGCAGCCTGATCGTCGATATCGGTGGCGGGACGACCGAGGTGGCCGTCATCAGCCTGGGTGGCATCGTCGTCAGCCGCTCGATCCGGATCGGTGGGGATGAGATGGACCAGGACATCGTCAACTTCGCCCGTCGCGAGTACAACCTCCTGCTCGGCGAGCGCACCGCTGAGGACATCAAGGTCGCGATCGGGTCCGCCTACCCGGGCGAATGGGATAAGCAGCGGGTCAACCTTCGTGGCCGGGACCTGCTGACGGGGCTGCCCCGGAGTGTCGAGGTCGGCGCGGACCAGATCCGCGAGGCCATCGAGCCGTCCGTGTCGCAGATCGTTGACACGATTCGCGACACGATCGAGGAAACGCCCCCCGAGCTCGTGGCCGACATCATGGACCAGGGTATCGTCATCGCCGGCGGGGGAGCGCTGCTGGCAGGCTTGGATCGGCGCGTCGCCGAGGCGACCCAGATGCCGGTCCACATCGCCGACGATCCACTGACCTGCGTCGCGCGCGGCACCGGGATCGTGCTCCAGGAGATGGCGTTGATGGAGCGCGTCCTCGTGACCGAGACCTACATCCGCCCGCCGCGCTGACACCGATGTCGTCCACGGACGTCGTCGCGGCAACTGAAGTCCGCCGGTGAGCGCCACCTTCTCGGATCGCGCGACGCGCCGGCGGGCCGTCTCCTTCGTGGCGGTCCTCGTTGCGAGTGTCCTGATGCTGGCGACGTCCTCGAATCCACTGATCGTCGAGTTGCAGGGCGGTCTGGCGTTCGCTTTCAAGCCCGTCCAGGCCGCAGTGGATGAGTTCGCCGGCAGCCTCACCTCCATAGCCACGGCGATCGGAGAGATCGATGCGCTGCGGACCGAGAACGAGGGTCTCCGGGCGGAAAACGAGCGGATTCGCCTCGAGACGCTCCAGGCGAATGAGATTCGCCGCCAGAACGATCTCCTGACGGGTCTCCTGCAGCTCCGGAACGGGTTCGAGTACAAGACGATCGCGGCCTCCGTCATCGGCCGGGAGTCGATCGAGAGTCAGCAGCGGATCCTGATCGACCGCGGCACCAACGACGGTGTCATCGTCGGGGATGTGGTCATCGCGGCTGGCGGAGCGCTGGTCGGTCGGGTGGTTGATGCCCGTCCGACGTCGTCCGTGGTGCAGTTGATCAGTGACTCGGGTTCCACGGTCATCGGGCAGCTCATCGGCAGTGCCGCAACCGGCGAAGTGACCGGCGAGTTGGCGACGGGTCTCCTGATGAAGAACATCGACGCCGCGACGACCGTCGGCCTGGGCGAAGAGGTCGTCACGGCCGGGATCGAGCTCGCCGGCGGGATCCGGTCCCCATACCCCAAGGGGCTCGTGATCGGCCAGGTGATCGACGTGAACCGGGACGCCAACGAGATCGTCCAGACGGCGTTTCTTGAACCGGCCGCGGTGCTCGACCGGCTCGAATTCGTGCTCGTCATCTCCGGCTACCAGGGTGGCCTGCCGCCGGTCGACCAGCAGCCGACGAACTGTCAGCCAAATCCCGATGGCACGATTCCGGCCGGCGAGCAGCCCTGCATCGAGGCGTCGCCGAAGCCCTAGCGTCGCGGGCGCAAGCGCAGGTCGCGGGCGCAAGCGCGTCCCCTGAACCGGATCGGACCACACCGGACCACACCGGATGCGTGAACCAAGGGGCCATGGTGCCCCGTACCCCTGCAGCATTGAGATCGGCGGGCCGTGGTCCGAGGCTGTGAGGACCGGATCATCCCAGCCATGAGTCCGGTCCCGCTTGGAGTTGATGTGCGTCACCTGACCCGGCTCGTAGTTCTTGCGCTCGCCGCGGTGATGCTCGTCGCCGCTCCAGTTGCCGCAACCGACGGCAGCTCCGTCCAGGCCCTCGCCACCACCAAGGTCGTGATCATCGTCGGGCCGACCGGTTCGAGCACGGCAGGGCTGCGGAGCAGCGCCGACGCGATCTATGCCGAGGCGATCAACTACTCCTCGAACGTCACCCGGATCTACAGCCCGAACGCCACGTGGGCGGTGGTAAAGCCGGCGCTGCAGGGTGCCAACCTGGTCATCTACCTCGGCCACGGCAACGGCTGGCCCAGCCCATACACGTTCGATCCCAACTACACGACCAAGGACGGCTTCGGGTTGAACGCCACTGCCGGCAGTGGCGACAGCAACCACGTCTACTACGGCGAGCCGTACATGGCGCAAGCCAAGCTCGCGCCGAACGCCCTCGTGCTCCTCAACCACCTCTGCTACTCGGCCGGCAACTCGGAGTCGTGGGACAAGGAGCCGACGCTCAGCGTTGCGCAGCAGCGAGTCGACAACTACGGGCAGGGGTTCCTCAAGGGCGGCGCCGGCGTCGTGATCGCCTCGGCGCACGGCAACGTCGTGGCCCTCGTCCACGACCTGTTCACGACCCAGCAGACGATCGCGAACACCTGGCGGGGTCAGTACGACTACAACGGGAATGAGATCTCGTTCCCCTCCTTTCGCAGCCCGACCAATACGGTCATCATGGATCAGGAGACTCCAACCGGCGGCTACTACCGGTCGCTCATCGGCAAGCCAGATCTCCTGACGACCGATATCACCGGCGCCTCGCCCCTCGGCTCCGATCCGCCGCCCCCGGCCGATCTCACCGGAATGACGCGGCTCGCCGGGACGGATCGCTACGCGACGGCCGTGGCCGTATCGCAGACCTTCGCGGCCGGAGTCCCCGTCGTCTACATCGCAACCGGCCTGAACTTCCCGGATGCACTCGCGGGAGCGGCCGCAGCCGGCGAGACGGGCGGCCCGGTGCTCCTGGTCCGGCAGGACAGTATCCCCGCAGCCACCGCCGCTGAACTGGCCAGACTTAGACCGGGCCGGATCATCGTCCTCGGCGGGACGGGCGTCGTGAGCGACACAGTCGTCGCCGGTCTCGGGGTCCATGCGAGCGGCGGCGTCGCCCGACTTTCGGGCGTGAATCGCTACGCCACCGCAGCGGCGATCAGCACCGACACCTACGATCCTGGTGTCCCGCTCGTCTTCCTGGCGACCGGTCAGGACTTCCCCGATGCCCTCGTGGGCGCCGCCGCCGCGGGAGCCGTACAGGCCCCGATGCTGCTGGTGACGAAGTCCTCGCTCCCGGCAGCGACGGCCGCCGAGCTGGCCCGTCTCCAGCCGGGCCGGATCATCCTCTTCGGCACGACTGACAGCGTGAGCGACGCGGTCCTCGCAGCGGTCTCGGCCTACGCCCCGGGTGGCGTCATCCGGGTCGCCGGCACGGACAAGTACTCGACGGCGGCTGCGATCAGCGCGGCGACCAAGGCGCCCGGCGTCCCGGTCGCCTACATCGCAACCGGACTCGACTTCCCCGACGCGCTCGCCGGTGCCGCCGTCGGTGGTCTCACCCAGGGGCCGCTGCTCCTGGTGACCCGGGACTCGATTCCGGCCGCCACGGTGACGGAGCTCCTCCGTCTTCGGCCCGGCCGGATCGTGATCCTCGGCGGCACCGGGGTCGTGAGTGACGCGGTCCAGACCCAGCTCCTGTCACTGATCGGCAACTGACCCGTCGCGTAGCCAGGCGGAGCGACTGCACCGGACTCCACCGGACCCTTCGGTACCACCCGCGACATGACCATCGTCAGGCTTGGAAGTCCCGGTTCCCGCGCCTACGGTTCTCGCCCGGGACCAGATGGGTCGCGGCCGCGCCCTGCAACGACAGCCTCGTGGCGCTGAAGAGGGAACGCTTGGTCACTCACTCCCACCGCACCGCTCGTTATGCGCTCCGCCTGGGCGCCGCCGTGCTCCTCGTGCTGCCGGCTCTGCTGCCGACGGGCGCTCTCGCCCTGGATCGCGCGACCGATGAGGCCATCACGGCACCCGGAGCAGGCGATCTGGCCGCCTCGGGAGGCGCGAGCGATCTCGTCGAGCCAACGATCCAGTACACGGATTTCGTAGCGCATGAGCGCGACGTCATCAACTTCGTCCCGGGCGAGCGGGCCACGGTTGGATTCACACCGCGCGCCGGCGAGACGTGGCAGGTTGGCGGGGAACCACCTCGAGCACTGCCTTCGGGAAGCGCTACCGGCCAGACGATGCGTGCCGCGCCACAGGGTTCGGTCTGGGCAGGGACGCCCGCTGCGCCGCGCGCCAATGCCAACCCAGATCCCAAGGGCCCACCCGTGGATGCCGGTCCGGGGCGAGGCACCACCAGCGGCCCAGACAGCGCGCCGGTCGATGGCGCCGTCGGACCGACGATCAGCGCGACCACCGCCTCGTTTGTCGCCTCGGGCGTCCAGGCCCCGAGCGCCGGGATCGGCCCCCTTGATGCCTCGGTCGGACCCGGCGTCGGCAGCTTGCGCCGCGAGGTGTTTGGCTTCCTGCCGTACTGGGAACTGACCGACAGCTCCACCACGCTCAACTGGCCCCTGCTCTCGACCGTCGCCTATTTCAGCGTCGGGGCGGACCAGGCCGGCAACCTCAAGAAGCAGAACTCGGACGGTTCGGCCACGACGGGCTGGGCCGGATGGACGAGCTCGAACATGACCTCGGTCATCAACGCCGCCCACACGAACGGTGCTCGAGTGGTCCTGACGGTCAGTGTGTTCGCCTGGTCGACAGGCCAGAAGGCGCTGCAGGCGGCCCTTCTCGGGAGCTCTGCGGCCCGCGCCAACCTGGCCAGGCAGGTCGCGGCAGCCGTGGCCGAGCGAGGTGCCGACGGCGTCAATCTCGACTTCGAGCCGGTCGTCGCGGGCTACGCCGATGCGTTCACCGCGCTCGTGCGGAACGTTCGGGCTGAACTCGACGCCATTGCCCCGGGCTACCAGCTGACGTTCGATACCACCGGCCTGATCGCGAACTACCCGATCGAGGACGCGACCGCGCCGGGTGGCGCCGATGCCGTCTTCATCATGGGCTACGACTATCGAACGTCGTCAGCTTCGAGCGCGGGCTCGATCAGTCCGCTCAGCGGTCCCGTCTACGACCTGACCGACACCGTCGCCGCCTATGCCGCGCGCGTCTCGCCGACGAAACTCATCCTCGGCGTGCCGTACTACGGTCGAGCCTGGTCAACGAGCTCCAACGCCCCGCATGCGGCCAACATCTCGGGCACCCAGTACGGCGCATCGGTCACTGCGATCTATGGTGTGGCCGCGGATTTCGCCGCCCAGTACGGGCGAAAGTACGATGCGCTGGAGCAGTCGCCCTGGACCGCCTACCAGAAGCAGAACTGCACCGCGACGTACGGCTGCGTGACCGCATGGCGGGAGTTGTACTACGAGGACGCGGCGTCGCTCGGCCTCCGATACGACCTCATCAACACGGTCGGGTTGCGTGGCGCCGGGATCTGGGCGCTCGGCTACGACGGAACGCGGCCGGAGCTCTACCAGGCACTCGCCGACAAGTTCCTGAACAAGTCGGGGTCAACGCCTGGCCCCGGCGATGGCCCCGCTACACCTGCGGGACATCTGCCACAGAGTCGCCTGAGTGGCACGGATCGCTATTCGACCGCGGTGGCCATCAGCGCCGCGACCTACGCCCCCGGCGTTCCGGTCGTCTACCTGGCCACGGGCACGGGCTACGCCGATGCACTGGCGGGGGCACCGGTCGCCGGCATGCA
>JBBQMH010000015.1:0-36050 GCA_038328755.1 Candidatus Limnocylindrales bacterium | reverse complement strand
GGTAAGCCTGGCCACCCGACGAGCGTCGGGACCGGGACGGCTCACGGGTGAATGGCGTCCTCGAGTACGTCCTCGAGGTCGTCGAGGTAGCCGGACCAGTAGGCCTCGTGGTCGTCCCGGATCGCCTCGTCCGCACCGGCCTCGGACCAGCCATCGTGGACAAGCCCCACGCGCGAACCACCGGACCCGAGGGGCTCAACGGTCCAGCTCACCGTCGTTTCCTGGCGGGGGTCGATATCCAGCCAGGCCCAGCGATGGGCAAAGCTGCGACCCGGATCCAGCGCCGTGATGAGTCCCTCCACGACGCTGCCTTCACCGAAATCGAGCCGATATGGATCCCCGATGGAGCCGAGCGGGCTGGCCACCGTGAACCACTCCTCGACCCGCTCCGGGTCAGTCAGGTAGATCCAGACGAGATCCGCTGGTGCCGAGGTGGTGAACCCAAGCTGGATCGGGGTGACGGTCGTACCGTCCATCGAGTCCTCCCTGGACGCGAGGATTTGCGTGGGCCTATGGTAGCCCCGCCCTGGCTCAGGCCGTGCCTGACGTTCCCGGGTGACCGGAGCGCAGTTCGTCGAGCGAGATGTCGAGGGCATACGCCACGGCCTCGTCGAGACTCATCGCCGCGCCCTCATCGCTGCGCTCCCTCGCAGGCCTGGATCAGTCATGGCGCGGGGACGCGCGCGGACATCAGTGCCGGAGCGCGTCCGTCGCTGACCGAAGGCGCGCGGCGACACCCCGAAGAATCGCCAGCATCACCGTTGGGTTGGCGACCAGCGTGGCTTCGAAGTCCCAGGTCGCGATGGCGAGGCACGTGGTCGGGGTCTCGGCGGCCACCCGCGCATTGCGTGGCTGCCCATCCAGAACCGACAGCTCGCCGAAGAAGTCGCCAGGCCCCAGCCGGGCCAGCACGTCGCCGTCCCGGACGACGCGGACGGACCCCTCGGCGATGACGAAGAAGCCTGTCCCGATCTCGCCCTCCCGGGCGATCACGTGGTTGACCGGAAAGGAGACTTCCGTAGCCGCCCTGGCCAGCGCGGCCAGGCCATCGGCGCCGACACCCCGGAATAGCGGGCAGTTGGCGAGCAGTTCAGATCGGCGGTCCGGGGGCAGGGTCACGGGTTCCTCCATGTTGCTCCGGATGCTGACCGCGGATGTGGCACTCGTCAAGGCGCCACCAACGAGCTGGACCCGTTTCGTTCGACGGGAGGCATCGCGAGGATGCACAATCGGTGAGTCCCTGCGCCGATCGGACCTGAGGAGCACCCACCGCCATGGCCACCCGGGAAGAGATTGCCGAAGCGCTCGCCAGCATGACCCTGTTCGCCGACCTCAGCATGCCGCAGCTGCTCGGCGTCGCGAGCCGATTCGAGGAGGCATTCTTTGCCCAGGGTGACCGGATCCTGCGTCAGGGTCTGACTGGATCCGCCTTCTTCCTGATCCTGGAGGGCGAGGCCGCAGTGGTCGTCGATGGAGAGCAACGTGCCACGCTCCAGCGCGGCGACTTTTTCGGCGAGGTGTCGATCATGCTCGGCGAGTCGCCGACGGCGGACGTGGTGGCCACCCGGCCGCTTCGCTGCATCGCCCTCCCGGGCGCCGCCCTCGAGGGGTTCCTGATCGAGCATCCCCGGGTGACCTACCGCATGCTCCAGGTCCAGTCCAGACGCCTGCGCAACGCCAATCGCACCCGAAGCTGAGTCGGACGATGCAGGATCCGCAGCGGCCATTCCCGCCCGGCCACTACCCGGTCGTCGTGATCGGATCGGGCCCTGGTGCGCTCCAGGTCGCATACGAACTCAAGCACCACGGGATCGGGCACGCGGTGCTGTCCGCGGATGCCGGGCCAGGCGGGATGTTCCGCCGCTGGCCGTTCTTCCAGCGACTGCTGTCCTGGACCAAGCCGTATACCTCGGCCGAGCGCACGACCCGGGCTTTCGAGCGATGGGACTGGAACAGCCTCATCGCCTACGAGCCGGAACTGCGCGGCCTCCAGACCGAGTTCCTCGATGGCACGTCGGATTTCCCGTCGCGCCCGGAGATGGAAGCCAGCCTGACGGCCTTTGCGGACCGCGCCGGCATTGCCGTTCGCTACGACTGTCGCTGGGAGTCGACGCACCGCGACGAGACCGCCGATGGACCACGATTCACCCTGACGACCTCGGACGGCGAGTACTCGTGTGCCACCTTGATCCTCGCCGTCGGCGTCGCCCAGCCGTTCTCGCCGGCCACTCCGGGCATCGAGCACGCGGTCCACTACGCGGATACCCGCAACGCCGAGAGCTACACCGGTCGCCGGCTGTTCATCATCGGCAAGCAGAACTCGGGGTTCGAGCTGGCATCCGGCCTGCTGAAGTACGCCAGCCGGATCACGCTGGCCTCGCCTTCGCCGGCCAGGACCTCGGTCGAGACGCACTCACTCGTCGGTGTTCGCGCACGATACGTGCAGCCGTTCGAGGACGCCGCAATGGGAGGCGGCGTGGACATCCTGGCGGCGTCCATCGATCGGCTCAGCCGGGTCGATGTCGGCATCCGGGTCGATCTTCGTCGCAGTGACAACGGGCTGCCGGTATCGGTCGAGGCCGACGAGGTCATCTCGGCGACAGGGTTCACCTGCCCGCTGCTGGACCTGCCCGATCTCGGCGTTGCGACCTTCGGACAGAGCCGGATGCCGGCCCAGACGCCGTTCTGGGAGAGCGCCACCGTTCCCGGCATTCATTTCGCCGGAACCATCACCTCCGGGGCGTCCGGGCTCAAGAAGCACGGGATTCCTGGCTATTCCGGTGCCGTCCAGGGCCATCGCTACAACGGCCGGATCATGGTTCGGCGACTTGCAGAGCGGTCGTTCGGGATCGCGCCGGAGCGGCCAGAGATCGCCCTGTCCGGGCTCATCGACCACGTGCTCGACGAGGCAACGAACGCGCCGGAGCTGTGGCACCAGAAGGCCTATCTCGCCAACGTGATTTCGGTGACGCCGACGGATGGGATCCGCAACGAGGGCAGCCTGCCGCTGACGCACTTCCTCGACACGGACGGTCCCGATTCCTTCGCCATGACGATCGAGGCGGACGGGCACGGGGCGATCTACCCGGTGGCCTATGTTCGCCGTTCCGGCAAGGTCGAGGAGCATGCGTTCGAGCCTCATCCTCTCCACGACTTCTTGGGGACCCCGTACCGCCGCCAGGTCGGGGCACTCCTCGACCTGATTGCCCCAGGGGCGTCGGCCGGGTGACCGCCGCCGTCCGTGCTGATGCGGGCGCGCTTCGCCGTCTCGAGGCGGCGATGGCCGGGAGCATCGCGGGCTCACATGCGGGGGCTCTGCTCATCGAGTTCTTCGCCACTCGCTGCTGCACCAACGTCATGGTCGGGGACCTCCAGACGCGCTGGATCGACCAGGCCCCGGCGCAGGCGGTCGATCTCGGCACGCTCGCCGGCGTCCAGCTCTTCGCCGACCCGCGGATCGCCGAGCTACTGGCCGACGCGGGTGCCACGCTGATCGAAACCGGCAGTCCGTTCCGGCGATCCATCGGCGTCCGCCTCGATTCACCCGAACAGTGGCTCGCGTTCCTCGAGTCGCCTGCGGCGCGCCGAGCCCCGACCGCCACCGTTCTCCCGGCCAGCACGGCAGCCTCAATCAACCACTGAGGTGATCACCTCGTTCGTGGCCGGGGCCCTGGCCGGCTACGCCATTGCCATTCCCGTCGGCGCGATCGCCGTCCTCATCATCGAGGTCGGGATCCGGCGCGGCTTCTGGGCGGCAGCGGCAGCCGGCGCGGGAGCCGCGGCCGCGGATGGCATCTATGCATCGCTCGCTGTGGTCGGGGGGACCGCCCTGGCCGCGGCCCTGGAACCCGTTGCGCATCCGCTCCGCGTGGTCGCCGTGGGGGCACTGCTCGGGATCGGGCTCCGGGGCCTGGCCCTGATCGTGATTGCCCGTCGGGCCCCAGTCAGCACCGCCCAGCCCTCGGATCAACTGCGGGGAACGTTTCTCCGCTTTCTCGCCCTGACCCTGCTCAACCCGGCGACGGTGATCTACTTTGCGGCCCTCATCCTCGCCGTCCCGCATATCGGGAGGGGGCCTGGTGAGCGAGCGGCGTTCGCCGCCGGCGCGTTTCTCGCCTCGCTGTCATGGCAGACGGCCCTGGCGGGCATCAGTGCCGTCGCCCATCGCCGGCTGCCGGTTGGGTTCAGGGTCGGCGTCAGCCTGATCGGGAACCTCGCGATCTGCGGGTTCGCGCTGATCCTTGCGGGCGACCTCTAGACGAGGAGTCGCGGGAACCGCTCGTCCGTCCGGCGATCGAAGAACGCCTCCCCATCGAGTGTGACCGCCAGGCGAAGGTCGATCCCGAAACTCTCAGCGTCGCTGGATATCGTCCCGTCGACGTTGACGTTGATCCGGTGACCGTCCCGCTCGAGCACATAGCGGACGACGCTGCGCATCTCCGCCGCCGCCGGCGCTGCATCGCTCGCCTCGAGCTCATGCGATTCGGCGCTGTAGAGACGGCTCCCGTCCTCGAGGATCGTGTCCCCTCCATCGTGGGTGGAGACCGTCACCGAGCCCGCGATGACGTCCTCGATCACCTGCCAGCGGGGGGCGTCGTCGGTTCCGCCACCAACCGTGTCGACCTCGGCGGGTGACGTCACGAACGCCGGGACGGGCACGTCATCCGCGGCGGGGGCAAGGGGCAGCTCCAGGCGCGATGCCCCGACATTCGCGACCTCGGACCCGTGGTGGATGGTCAGGGACCCAGGCTGCGGCGACGGCCAGATGACGGGCCAGCAGGACGACGCCACGGACAGTCGGAGCCGATGTCCCGCGGCGAACCGATAGCCGGCCGATCGGAGCGGAACGCGGACTGACTCGGGCCTGCCTGGGACGAGCGGTTCGGGGTCGGCGTGGCCGTGACGATGGGTAAGGTTGAGAACTCCCATCGTGACCTGGCTGGAGGTCCCGTCGGGCGCCACGTCGGATAGTCGAACGACCAGGGTCGCCACGGGCATCGAGGCGGCCACTTCCAGCTCGGCAACGGCTGATCCAAGGACGTGAATCGGCTCGTCGAGCGGCGCCGAGACGTAGATGGGCACGCCAATCTCGTCCCGTCGAACGTCGCGCGGCAGGCCGTTTGGCGGATGGCCCGCGCCCCACGACAGACCGCCGCTGGTTCCGACCGTGGCCCGATGGGCGAAGGACGCGCTCCCACGGGCGCTGGGGGCGCTCGGCTCGAGGCGACCACGAAGTGGTTCGTCGCCACCCGCGAGCCAGAAGGTCCGGTGCGAGACCTCCGCATCCGGGTACGACGACATCGCGCGCCACTGACCCGGCCAGTGCGCCGGGAACGGCTCCGGCGGCGCAAAGTCCCGCTGGAACCAGGTCAGTCCGGCCTCGTCCATCGCCCTATTCGCTTCGTCCTTCAGCCAATGGTCGAAGAACCGGACCATCTCGTGCAGCCAGTCGAAGTTGGGGCCGGGATACGCCTCGTCCGGGAAGGAATGGACCCAGTTGCCGACGATCGCGCGGCGCGGCGAGGAGCAATGCTCGAGCATCCGGAAGACGGGGTCGACGTAGGAGTCCATCCAGCCGCCAAACATCAGGATGGCTGCCTCGATCCGGTCATAGGCGGGCGCCAGGGATCCCTGGCGCCAGTACGGACCGTCCGCCTGGTGCTGCAGCCACGGCACCAGCCAGACCGGAGTGGCCTCGAGGCGGGTTCGCCAGGCAGACAGCCAGTCTTCGCCGGGGCGCGCCGGAAGGGCTGGGAGAGCGTTCGATGCCACCTGGCTGACGGCGTACTGGGTGAGTTCCGAAGCGGTCACGCAGCCGCCGACGTAGTGGACGTCGTCCGTGTAGCGGTCATCGGTCGCGTACATCGGGACGATGGCTCGCAGGTGTGGCGGCCGAAGCGCCGCGACCTGGATGGCCGTGAAGCCACCATACGAGATACCCCATATGCCGATCCGTCCGGTGCACCACTGCTGGGCCGCCAGCCACTCGACGGCGTCGTAGCCGTCGCGCGTCTCGTCCTCGGTGTACTCGTCGAGGGCGATGCCATCGGATCGACCCGTACCCCGCACGTCGAGGCGGCACAGAACGTAGCCGCGCGCGGCCAGGAACCGGCCGCGGGCCTCATCGGCGTTGGCCCTCCAATCGTCCTTGCGGTACGGGATCATCTCGAGAATCGCGGGGTGGCGGCCGCCTGCTTCGACGTCGTCGGGCAGCCACAGATTCGCCGACAGATCGGTGCCGTCCCGGGCCACGATCGTCACGTCCAGGCGACGGATGACGGCGTGGGTCGGCTCGGAGGCGGGTCGGGTACTTGGCATGCCAACGAGTCTACGCACCGGCGCGGGTTCACGGCACCCATCCCGCAGCGGTCGCCCGGGCCCGGCCGCCGGAGCCGAGGCGTTCCTGCTAGCGTCCGGTCATGCAGCGGAACTGGGATGCGATCGTGATCGGGCTTGGCGGGATCGGGTCCGCCGCTGCCTACTGGCTGTCTACCCGACCGGGCCTCCGCGTCCTGGGCCTCGAGCAGTTCGAGTTCGGCCACCACAACGGCGCATCGCAGGATCACTCACGGATCATCCGGCTTTCCTATCACCGCCGCGACTACGTTCGGCTCGCCCAGCGCGCATATGAGACGTGGTCCGAGGTCGAGGCCGCGAGCGGTGTCCAGATCGTCACGAAGACCGGGGGGATCGATCTCTATCCCGCGGGCGGGGCGACGGACAAGACCGACTACACGAGCAGCCTGGCGTCCGAGGGCGTCCCATTCGAGCGGCTGGACGCCGCCGAAGCCATGCGGCGCTGGCCCCAATGGCGGCTCCCTGACGACACCAGCGTCATCTTCCAGGCCGAGACGGGGATCGCGGACCCGAGTCGGGCCAATCCGGCTCACCGCCAGCTCGCCGTCGCCAACGGGGCGACGCTGCTCGATCGCACCCCGGTCACGAGCGTGGAGGCGGTCAATGGTTCGTACGCGGTTACGACCGCGGATGGGACCGTCCACCGCGCCGGCCGGGTCATCATCGCCGCCGATGCCTGGACGAACCAGCTGCTGGGTGGACTGGGATGGAAACTGCCCCTCACGATCACGAGGGAGCAGGTGACCTACTTCGACAGTCCAGATCCGGCCTCGTTCGCCCCGGATCGCTTCCCGGTCTGGATCTGGATGGACGAACCGTGCTTCTACGGCTTCCCGACCTACGGCGAACCCGGGCCGAAGGCTGCCCAGGACGTTGGCGGCGACGTCTGCACCATCGAAAGCCGGACGTTCGACGTGAATCGCGTGGCGCACGCTCGGCTCCATGCATTCTTGGAGCGACACCTGCCCGGGGCCGTCGGCCCGGATCTTCTGACCAAGACCTGCATCTACACCCTGACGCCGGAACGCGATTTCGTGGTCGATCGGCTGCCCGATTATCCGGGAGTCGTCCTCGCCCTCGGCGCTGGCCACGGCTTCAAGTTCGCGTCGGTCCTGGGGCGGATCCTGGGCGAACTGGCCATCGATGGGATCACGCCGTCGGCCGGCGAGATCGAGGCCTTCCGGGTCGACCGTCCAAAGCTCCTGAACCCGGACGAGGCTCCGAACTTCCGGATCTGAGAGCGGCGGCCGATTTGCACGCAGCCTGCTCGGTGTGCGACCCTCCCAGCACTCGTCGTTGCGCGATGCTCAGTGCCAGCCTGGGGTGGGCGGCACGCCCAAGGAGGCAAACGCATGAACCGATCCACCTTGCGCGCCCGTGGCGCCCGAATCCTGATGTCCGCCGGGCTTGCGTTTGCGGCCATTGGGCCGGCCACGGCGCCCGTCGCCGCGGCCGATCCAGTCGTCCTGCGGGTCGGGACGACACAGGACAACGACACCCTCAACCCGTATTCGACGCTGCTCGTCGTCGGGTACGAGGCGTTCCAGCTGAGCTACAACCTGCTCGTCGACTTCGGCCCCAATCTCGAGCCCGTCCCCGGCTTCGCCGATTCGTGGGAGCGTGCCGCTGACGGCCACTCCTGGACGTTCCACATTCGCGACGGCATGAAGTGGTCCGACGGCCAGCCGGCGACTTCTGAGGACGCCTGCTTCTCATGGCAACTCGCGATCGACTCGATCCGGGAGAACGAGGGTTCGGGCTACCTGGGCGCGGGATACATCGACCCAGGCTTGGCCGACGCCGGTGTCAAGGCGGTCGACTGCAGCGACCCGACGACCATGGTCGCGACCACCGACGATGCCTCGCAGCGCATCCTCCAGACCTACCTCCCGATCATCCCCAAGCACATCTGGGGCACGGAGACCTACGCCACGATCGGCGACGCGACCTTCACCGCTCCGTTGGTCGGGACGGGACCGTACCAGGCAGTCGAGTGGCAGACTGGCCAGTTCATCCGGTTCCAGCGGAACCCCAACTACTGGGGCACGCAGGGATTCGCGGACGAGGTTGACATCGTCATCTACAAGACGGCGGACTCGATGGTCCAGGCCCTCAAGGCCGGCGAGGTCGACTACATCCATGGCGCGAACGCGGACCAGTTGAACGCACTCAAGAGCGAGGCGAATATCAAGACCGTGGCCGGCGCCGCCAACGGCTGGACGCAAATGGCCTTCAACACGTACGGAACCGGCACCGGCAACACGATCCCCGGCGGCGGGCCGTCCACGCCGGCCCTGCTCGACGCGGCCTTCCGCGATGCCCTCGGCTATGCCGTGGACAAGCAGACCCTCGTGGACAAGGTCCTGGGCGGCTACGGCGATCTCGGCGACACGATCGTCCCACCGGTCCAGACCCAGTGGCACGTCACGCCGGACAAGCCACGCACCTTTGACATCAAGCTCGCCAAGCAGAAGCTCGACGCAGCCGGCTACAAGCTCGACGCGAGCGGCAACCGGCTCGACAAGGCGAACAATCCCATCGCCCTCCGGATGTACATGCCGGACTCGGACGACAACTACCCCAAGGCTGCCCAGTTCATCGCGGACTGGTACGGCCAGCTCGGGATCAAGGTGACCACGCAGGTCCTCGACTCCGGAACACTCGGGGAGAAGGTCCTGCCGCCCGAAGCCGATCCCAAAGCCGGCTACACGGCTGACTACGACATCGAGTTGTGGGGCTGGTCCTGGAACGTCGATCCCAGTGGCGAACTCCAGATCTTCAAGTGCGACGCGATCGGCAGCTCGTCCGACAGCCAGTACTGCAATCCTGCATTCGACAAGCTGTACGACCAGCAGCTGGCGGCTCCGACTGACGCGGAACGCAAGGCGATCATCGCCCAGATGCAGAACATCATCTACGACGAGGCGCCCTACGACGTCCTCTACTACGACGCCAACCTGGATGCGTATCGAACAGATCGATTTGCCGGCTGGTACAACGTGCCGTCCAACGGGACGCCCATGTTCACCTATGGGACGCTGGGCTATACCCAGCTGACCGACGCCACGATCGTTACTCCCCCGCCAGCCACCGAGGCTCCTGCCGCGGGTGCAACCCCCGCTCCGTCGGTAGGCCCAGGCGATGCTGGATCGGGATCAGGCGACTCCACGCCGCTCGTCATTGGCGGGCTCGTCGTCGTCGGTGTCGTCGTCGGCTATTACCTCATGCGTCGGCGTCAGGGTGCAGGCGGAACCATGAAGGACGAAGGCGAAGAGTGACAGACAGCCCGGAGGAGACCGACTCCTCGGGTGTTCGCGGCCGGGGGCACCTTCGGGTGCCCCCAAACCACCTCTGAGCTAGGCCAGCATGGGCAGCAGGTACCTGGGGCGAAAGCTCGCCCAGGCGCTGGGGACGATCTTCGCCATCGTCCTGCTCAACTTCGTCCTGTTCCGGATGATGCCGGGGTCTCCCGAGCGCGTCCTGCTGCGGAACCCATACCTCAGCCCGGGAAAGGTGGAGCAGGTCCGAAAGGCCTGGGGCCTCGACGCTCCGATGCTGCCGATCAGCGTTAGTGTCGATCCGCCGGCGTTCTCCATCAATCCGCGCAATCAGCTGACCTCCTACATCGGGGCGACCTTCAGCGGCGACCTCGGCTACTCCTTCAAGTTCCGGGGCACGCCGGTGACCGAAGTGATCGGCCAGCGGTTCTGGCCGACGATCCTGCTGATCGGCTTCGGCGAGATCATCGCGATCGCCGTGGGCCTGGCGATCGGCTCCTACGCTGGCTGGAAGCGCGGCAGCCTGACCGATCGCATCGGCAGCGGGATCAGTCTCATCCTGTATTCCATGCCGTACTTCGTGATCGGCATGCCGCTCATCCTCATCTTCGCGGCCCGGCTCGGATGGTTCCCAACCTCGGGCATGCTGACGGTCGGAGCAACCTACGGGTCGTTCGTCGACCAGCTGATCGACTTCGGTCGCCATCTGGCCCTGCCCCTGGCGACCGTCAGCCTCGGCCTCATCGGGTCCTATTCGATCATCATGCGCTCGTCGATCATCGAGACGCGGGCTGAGGATTACGTCACCACCGCGCGCGCCAAGGGCCTGACTGACCGCCAGGTCCTCAGTCGGCATGCGTTCCCGAACGCGATGCTGCCGATGGTGACCCTCATCGCGATCAACCTCGGGTACGTGGTGGCCGGGGCCATCACCGCCGAGGTCGTCTTCAACTGGCCGGGACTCGGGACCCTCACCGTGGGTGCACTGAGCGCCCGCGATTACCCGGTCCTCCAAGGCGTGTTCCTGCTGTTGTCAGTAACCGTCGTCCTGGCGAACCTGGTGGCCGACCTCGTCTACGCGTTCCTTGATCCGCGAGTCCGGTCGTGAGCGCCACCCCGGGAGCAGCCCCCGTCCAGAGCCTGTCTGCCGAGCGATGGCGTCTGCGCGCCCAGAACCTGCGAGGCTTCGTGCGGCGGTTCGCATCCCGCCAGGATGGGGTGATCGGGTTCGTCATCCTGGCCGCGTTCGGGATCGTGGCCATCGCTCCGGATCTGTTCGTGGGGCCACTCCAGACCGCGATGACCGCCACGGGCCACTCGCTCGAGGCACCGTCGGCCACCCACTTCCTGGGGACGGACGAGCTGGGCCGCGACATCCTCAACCTGACCCTCCACGGCGCCCGCATCTCGATGTTCATCGGGCTCCTGGCGACCGCGATCACCATCGTCTTCGGGGCGGTCATCGGGATCGTTGCCGGGTTCAGCGGCGGCCGGACGGACAGCGCCCTCATGCGCCTGACCGACTTCTTCCTGGTTCTTCCGACCTTCGTCCTCGCCATCATCCTGGCGCCGGTCATCCTCGACATCGTGGGCACCGGGGCCGAGATCTTCGGGATCAGGGCCACGCTGTTGGTCATCATCGTCGTCATCGGAATCACGTCCTGGGCCACGACGGCGCGGATCATTCGGTCCCAGACGCTCTCGATCCGTGAGCGGATGTTCGTCGATCGAGCCCGGGTCATCGGGGCTGGACCCGGTCACATCATGCGCCGCCACGTCTTTCCGAACGTCGTGAACCTGATCGTCGCTCAGGCGGTCATCACGTTCGCCCTCGCGGTCTTCACCGAGACGACTCTTTCGTTCATCGGGCTCGGAGACCCATTCGCGCCGTCGTGGGGCCAGATCCTGAACGCCGCGCAGTCATCCGGTGCGCCCGGACTCGAGGCCTGGTGGTACATCGCGCCGCCGGCCGTATGCGTGGTCTTGGTGGTACTCGCCTTCACGCTGGTCGGCAACGCCCTCGACGACATTCTCAATCCGAAGACGCGAGGGCGACGATGACCGCTTCCGAGACGCCCGCCCGCCGCCCCCATGTGCTGCCCAGGCTCGCCGATCCCGCGGCGCCGCTCCTCGTGGTCGAGAACCTGACCACCACGTTCCAGCTCGAGAACTCGTCGGTCAGCGCCGTGGATGGCGTGAGCTTCCGCCTCAACGATGGGGAGGCGCTCGGTATTGCCGGCGAGTCCGGTTGCGGCAAGACGACGACGGCACTGTCGCTCGTGCGGCTTCTGCCGTCGAACGGTCGGATTGCCGGGGGGAGCGTGAAGTTCCACGGCACCGACCTCGTCACGAAGTCTGAGAAGGCGCTCCTCCGCTACCGCTGGCGCGAGATCAGCATCGTCTTCCAGGGGGCGATGAACGCTCTCAACCCTGTCCAGCGGATCAGGGACCAGATTGGCGAACCGATCGAATTGCGCCTCGGCGCGTCGCGCGACGATGCCCGACAGCGCGCTGGCGAGCTACTGGAACTGGTGGGCATTCCGGCACAGCGAGGCGCGGCATATCCGCACGAGCTGTCGGGCGGCATGCGCCAGAGGGCCATGATCGCCATGGCCCTCGCCTGCGATCCCAAGATCATGATCGGCGATGAGCCGACGACGGCCCTCGACGTGATGGTCCAGGCGCAGATCCTGGAGTTGCTCGAGCGCCTGCGGCGTGACCTCGGTCTCGCGCTCATCCTCATCACGCACGACCTCTCGGTGATCGCGGAAACCTGCGAGCGGGTCATGGTCATGTACGCCGGCCGCGTGGCCGAGGAAGGGCCGGTCCAGCGCATCTTCACGAACCCTCGACACCCGTACACGACCAAGCTGCTGAGCGCATTCCCGGATATCCGGAACGACCGCCGATCGCTCGAAACCATCCCCGGGCTGCCGCCGGATCTGCGTGAGCCGCCCCCCGGCTGTCGGTTCCATCCGCGCTGTCCAGTGGCAATGGCCGTCTGCCACGAAGTGGTCCCACCCGAGGTCGTCTTTCCGGATGGCGTGCGCGTCGCCTGCCACCTGCATCCCGCAGGTACGGATGGCGGTGTCCCGGCGACGACCGAGTCGATCAGCGGTCGTGTGACGCTGCCGGTCGTGGGAGCGGGCTCGTGACCGAGCTCCTTCGCCTGTCTGGTCTGGAGGTCCATTTTCCGGTTCGGGGCGGCATCATCGACCAGCTTGCCGGACGATCCAAGGGCGCGGTCAGGGCCGTGGACGGGATCGACCTGACCATCGCCAAGGGCGAGGTCCTTGGTCTGGTGGGGGAGTCGGGCTCCGGCAAGACAACGACCGGACGGGTGATCGTGAAGCTGACCCGCCAGACCGCCGGATCAGTCCATTTCGACGGCGAGGACGTCTCTGACCTGTGGGGCACCAAGGCACTCCGGTCATACCGGAAGCGCGTCCAGGTCATCTTCCAGGATCCGTACGAAACCCTTAACCCGAAGCAGACCGTCCATGATTTCGTTGCCGAGCCGCTCGAAGTCAACAACCTTGCACCCCGGGCTGCCGATCGCGAGGCACGGGTGCGCGAGGCGCTCGAGGCTTCGGGCCTGCCGGCCGACTTTGCATTCCGCTATCCGCACGAACTGTCCGGCGGCCAGCGGCAGCGCGTCGTCATCGCCGGCGCGCTGGCGATGGGCCCGGATCTCGTGGTGGCGGACGAGCCCGTCTCGATGCTCGATGTCTCGATCCGGACCGAGTTGCTGCGACTGATGCTGGATCTCCGCAAGGAGCGCAGCCTGACGTACCTGTTCATCACCCACGACCTGTCACTCGCGTGGGTCATCGCCGACCGGATCGCGGTGATGTACCTCGGCAAGATCATGGAGCTCGGGCCGGCCGACGCCGTCATCCGCGGCGCTCGCCATCCGTACACGGCGGCGCTCGTGTCGGTGGCCCCGTCGCCCGACCCGCCGGACCTCACGTCGGGCGTGCGGCAACGGACGATCCTCGTGGGCGAAACTCCGGACGCGGCGCGGATCCCCGCTGGCTGTCGCTTCAACCCGCGCTGCCCGCTGGTCTTCGATCGTTGCCGCACGGAGGAGCCGCCCCTGTTCGACGTCGGTGGCGGACAGTCTGCTGCCTGCTGGCTGGCGGAAGGCGGGCGCGAGCTGCCGGTGCTGCCAGTGACCCAGGCGGCCGGTCCCGGACCCTAGACCTAGTCCTCCGAGGACAGCATCCGGAAGACGCCCCACCCAACGATGGCGCCCGCGAAGGGCGCTGTGAGGTAGATCCAGATCTTGGCGAAGTCCATCGACACGATGGCGGGCCCGAGGGCGCGCGCCGGGTTGACCGAAGCGCCACTGAACGGGATACCCACGGCGTGAATGGCGAGGAGCGTCAGGGGGATGACGATGATGGCGTGCCCTGCGTCCTTCTTGGTCACGGTCAGGATCACGGCCACGAAGATGGCGGTCAGGATCACCTCGACAAGGAAGGCGCCGCCGTCGCTGACGCCTGGCATGTTCTTCGTGCTTGCAACGACGCCCTGGTCAGACAGGGCGAGAATGACGGCCGATGCGCCGACCGCGCCGATCACCTGGGCGATGACGTAGCCGATCGCGCCCATCAGGTCGATCCGACCGTCGAGCAGCGCCCCAAGCGTCACGGCCGGGTTGAAATGTCCGCCGGACACGTGCCCGCCCACAGCGAGCGCCGCCAGGAGGCCTAGCCCGAACCCGAACGGGATCACGACCAGGGCCGGCGATCCCGGAATCGCGCCGACCGCCAGGATCGCCATCGATCCCATGCCGACCAGGATGAACGTGCCGATGGCCTCGGCGAGCAACTTGCGAGTGTTCACGATCCCTCCTCCAGCCGCCGGTGTGACGGTGGTCGCATCATACCGAGCCGGCCGGCCCTCTCGGCGGCTCGCAGCGTGCGGCGCCATCCGCGCCCGGTGTCCCCAGATGTGTCCATGCACCGTTGGTAGCCCGGCGCCGCAGCCCGGCGCCGCAGCCCGGCGCCGAGGACTCGCTCCGAAGTCCGGCGCCGCAGCCCGGCAAACGGTGCCGGGTCAGGCCGCGATCTCGACCTCGGCCCGTTCTGGTTCGACGAGCGGCCATGCCGTGCTGCAGTCATCGCACAGGATCGTGGTTGCGAGGGGTAGCTCAACGGGGATGGAGTGGTCGCACGAGGGGCAGTTGATGAGGATCATGCCCGGGAGTCTGGGCGGACGTTGTGCCAGCTAGCGTGGCACGATGGGTCGCACCGCTAGATTTGGAGCCCAGCCCGTGATCGAGACCTCGACCGCTGATTCGGTGATCGACGTCGTGGACCTGCGCAAGCGCTACGGCCGCGTCCACGCCCTGAGCGGCTTGACGATGACCGTCCGGCGCGGCGAGATCTTCGGGTTCCTGGGTCCCAATGGGGCCGGCAAGACCACGACCGTGAAGCTCCTCCTGGGCCTGGCACGGCCCTCGAGCGGGGGCGGGTCGCTCCTCGGACGGCCGCTCGGCGACCGGGAGGCCCGTCGTCGGGTCGGCTACCTGCCCGAGCTGTTCCGCTTCCAGCCGTGGCTGTCGGCCCGGGAAGTCCTGGCACTCCACGCGGACCTCGTCGGTCTGCCGTCGGCCGGTCGGCGGGCGGCCTTCGACGGCCTGCTCGAACTAGTTGGCCTGACCGAGCGCGCCGACGCCTCGGTTGGCGGCTTCTCCAAGGGCATGCAACAGCGACTTGGGATCGGCGTCGCGCTGGTTGGAGATCCTGAGCTCGTGATCCTCGACGAGCCCACCTCGGCCCTCGACCCGATCGGTCGGATCGACGTCCGCGGGATCCTCCGCACAGCCAGGGACCGGGGAGCCGCGGTCTTTCTGAACTCGCACCTCCTGTCCGAGGTCGAACAGGTCTGCGACCGCGTCGCGATCGTCGATCGCGGGGTCGTCGTAGCAGAAGGGACGCTTGCCGACGTTCTGGGTGGGCGGGAGACGCGCCTTCGTGTCGAGGGCCTCGAGCCGGCCGATCTCGCTTCCCTTCAGCGCTTTGGCCCAGCCCGGCTCGATGGCGCGGACCTGCTGGTCACGGGGCTGGAAGACGCTGTGGTCCCGGACCTCGTGGCGGCTCTGGTCGGGATGGGCGTCCGCGTCTTCGAGGTGGCATCCGGTCGAGAGACGCTCGAGGCACGGTTCCTCGAACTTGTCGGTCGCCGAGTGGAGGGCGCCGCGTGATCACCATCGCACGACTGACCATCGGGGAAGCAGCTCGCCGCAAGGTCCTGTGGGTCTTCGTCATCCTGGCGTTGCTGGCGGTCGGGCTGGTGGCCTGGGGCGTGGACCGGCTCGTATCCGACTACCGCGGTTCCGGCAGCCCCGAGGCAACCCTCCAGCTCGGAATCTCGCAGCTCCTCATCTTCATTGCCTTCCAGTTCAGTTTCGTGCTCGCGATGACCGCCGCGTTCCTTGGGGCGCCGGCGATTGCGTCCGATCTCGAATCCGGCATTGCCCTGGCCATCCTGGCTCGTCCAATCCGCCGCTCGTCGTACCTGATGGGTCGCTGGCTGGGCCTGTCCATCGTCGTCGTCGCCTATGGGGCCGCATCGGCCGGGCTGGCCATCCTTGTCGTCGGCTACATCTCGGGCTACACACCGCCCTCCGTGCTCGCGCCGGTTGCCTACATGGCGGCCGAGGGGATCGTTGCGATGACCTTCACGATTCTGCTGTCCACGCGCCTGCCCCCGATCGCCGCCGGGGCGGTGACCGTCGTCCTGTTCGGGCTGGCCTGGATGGCGGGTGCAATCGAACGGGTCGGCATCGCGTTGGCCGCCTCCAACCCGGGGGTCAATCTGTCCATCGTCGGCGACGTGGGTCGGACGATCCTGCCCACTGACGGCCTGTGGCGTGGCGTGATCCACGGCCTCGAGCCCGCCATCGTGATCGCGGCTGCCCGGAGCCAGCCCCTGGCCGAGGCGAACCCGTTCTTCGCGTCCACCCCGCCGTCGCCCCTGTTCCTCGCCTGGAGCGTCGTCTGGACGGTGCTGGTGCTGAGCCTGGCGACCTACTCGCTCCGGCGGCGCGAGCTCTAGCCGCGGTACCGGAAGCAGCCCGGGAGGTGGTCGTCCACCAGGCCGATGCTCTGCATGAAGGCATACACGATCGTCGAGCCGACAAACCTGAACCCGCGACGTCGGAGATCGGCCGACAGGGTGTCGGACGCCGCCGTGGTGGCCGGAATGTCGGCCATGGTCGCGTTGTGGGGCAGGGGGGCGGCTGGTCCGGGCACCAGCGATCGGAGATACGGATCGAAGGCCCCGAACTCCGCGACCACGGCCAGGAACGCCCGCGCATTGCCGATGGACGCGTCCACCTTGGCCCGGTTTCGCACGATGCCCGCGTCGGCCAGCAACCGGGCACGATCTCGCTCATCGAACCGCGCAACGACGGCTGGGTCGAACGCCCGATAGGCAAGGCGAAAGGCACCCCGCTTGTGGAGGATCGTCCGCCAGGACAGTCCGGCCTGGAAGCCCTCCAGGATGAGTCGCTCGAAGAGTTCGACGTCATCGTGGACCGGCAGGCCCCACTCGTCGTCGTGGTAGGCAACCATCAGCGGATCTGGTCGCTCACCTCCCGGCCAAGGGCACCGTTGCCGGGTCTCTGTCTCCATGGGCGAAAGGATAGGTCGCGGCAGGTACCCTGACCGCATGGCCCTTCATACGTACCTCGGACACGGCGCCAGTGGGTCTGCCGCATCGATGGAGCCGTTCGTGCGCGGCTTGATCGAGCGGGGGCTTGCTGCCAGTGCCGTCGACCTGCCGAGGCGCAAGACCGAGGATGCGGTACCGGCCTGGCGCGCCGTCGTGCCGGACGGTCCGACGGTCGTGGTGGGCGGGCAGTCCTACGGGGGGCGAGTGTCAACCCTGGCGGCGGCCGAGCCCGATACCGGCTATCGCGCCATCGTGCTGTTCAGCTACCCGCTCCACCCGCCCGGCTCGCCGGAACTGGCCGCGGCGCGCGTGTCCCACTGGCCGCTGATCCACTGCCCGGTCCTGCTGCTGTCTGGCGAATCCGACCCGTTCGCCCGGCTCGAGCTGCTCAAATCGGCCGTTCCGCTGCTGGAGCATGGGACGCTGGTGACCTATCCGAAGCTCGGGCACGGCCTGCGGCCGGTTCTCGAAGATGTACTCGATCGGGTCGCCTCGTTCCTGGCGAGCCTCGGAGACTGATCAGTTGACGATGACGGTTCCATGCATCTGGGCATGGACACCGCACACGAAGTAGTAGGTCCCGGGCGCGAGGGGTCCGACCGGCAGGACGGCCGAGCCCCGCGATATCAGGTCGGAATGTGCGAGTTGGTCGCCCTCAGATCCCTCCTTCGTCCAGATTTCGATGTCGTGTTCATCAGAATCCTCGTTCACGAGCACGAGTTGCGCTGCGACACCGCTCTGGAAGTGGAGCTCCTTCGTATCGAACGTCCGGTTCCTGGCGGTCACGATGATGGCCCCGGCGGACCACGACGGCGCCGGGCTAGCCGCGGTGCCGCATCCGGCCAGCACGACCGCAACGGCGGCCAGGATGGCGATGGTCAGGCGACCGCTCCGCGACGGCATGAGCGCGCTCAGCGAACGCTGCGCACGACATAGGCCGCCTCACCGCGGGGCGTGCGCACCCGCACCGTGGTGCCCGCCACGGCTCCAATGAGCGCCGCACCCACGGGCGATGAAGAACTGATCCGTCCAGCCGCGGGATCCGCATCGGTCGTGCCGACGATCGTGTAGGTGACGGTGTCTCCATCGATCTCGACGTCGACGACGGACCCGAGCGCCACCCGCCCAGTCACGACCTCCTTGATAAGGACGGCGTTGCGCTTGCGTTCTTCGAGGAGGCGGACGCGTCCCTCGAGGAAGGACTGCTCCTCCCGTGCCGCCTGGTACTCCGCGTTCTCCTTGAGGTCGCCATGCTCCCGGGCGGCCTTGATTCTCGCCACGACCTCTGGTCGCTGGGACTGGGTCATCACCTGGAGTTCGGCGTCGAGTCGGCCCATGGCCTCGGCTGTCATGGGGATGGGTTCGGTGCGCGCGGCACGAGCCGCCGCGGCCGCGTCGCTGGCGTGTCTTGGACCGGCCGGCGCCCGGCGAGCGCTGGGCGACCTGGCTCCAGTCGCCCGGGACCTGGCGGCTGCCGCTGGGCGCGCTGAGCATCGGGTCGTGCCGGTCCCGCGATCGTCGACGCGGGCACCATCGGCGTCACCTGGCGGCAAGGCCACGACATGGGTCGGCCGGGCCTTCACGGTCTCATCGGGAGCCACGCCACCCGTGATCCCGTGCGCCTGGCGCTCCCCGGTCGCGCGCCGGGTGTTGGACCACGGGAGCAGGAGCGCCTTCTCGGGACGAGCCTCGATCGTTCCCTCCGGGCCGGTGGCCCGGGCCGCCGCCGACTGGGCAAACGCGTCGAACAGGGCATCGAGGTACTCCTCGACCGCGTCCGTCTCGGCCCACCAGATACGGGCCCGCTCGATGCCGATGAGTGCATGGAGCCACTGGCCATCGGCATGGGGTTGCCGGTCGCCGAGGACGTGATGAGCGAGGGCGAGGGTGCGGCCGCCGACGCTTCGGGTGGTGCCGCCGATGTAGACCACGGACTCGTTCGGAAGCCAGAGTGAGGCAAGCCGGGCAGTCAGGGATCGAGCGGTTGGTCGCTCACCATCGAGTTTCAGGTTGGCCAGGCGCTCGATCCATCGACCGATCCGTTGGCTCTCGAGTGGAGCTCTCGCGGCAGGCTGGGCCAGCTCCACGAGGTACACGCCAGCAGATTTCGTGGTCAGCGGGCGGCCCCAGACCACCGGTCCATCCGGGAGCAGGCCGACGGCCCGCAGGAGCGCAGGAGCCCCGCCTTCGAGTGTCATCCGGTTGTCGAACCTCAGGTTGACCCGGGTACACGCCGGACCGGGGTATCGTCGCACTGATATCCCTTGGCTGCCCGGAGGCCCTCGATCACCGCTCGTCGAAGCGCCAGCATTGCCGCCCTGATCGTCCTGCCGCTCGTCCTCGTGGCGGGAGCGCTCGCCGTGTCGCCCGAAGCTCGCCAGCTGTTCGGCCTGGCGGCTGTTCCCACGCCGACCCGCGGCGCCACTGCGGGGACGGACGGCACGGAGGCGCCAGCTACCGAACGCCCAGAGCCGTCGCTTGCCGTCCCCACGGCCACGCCCTACGTGCCTGGCCCAGTCGATATTGCCTGGACCCACGAACGTCTCGCCGACGCCCTTCTATGGGGCAGCCTCCAGCTGGCGCCTCCGGGCATGGTAGCGAGCGTCCTGTTCCCGGATGGCCACATCTGGACCGGCAGGTCGGGGGTCGCGGACCTCGTCACGGGCCGCCCCTTGACGCCGGATACGCCGTTTCCGATTGCGTCGATCAGCAAGACATTCGTCGCGGCGGAGATCCTGTCGCTCGTCGATGAGGGGCGCCTGGCGCTCGACGACGCCGTCACCCTGCGACTGCCCGGAGTACTCGTGGGCGACCGGCCGATTGATGCCGCAATCACGATCCAGCAACTGCTCGACCACACCAGCGGCCTGCGTGACTTCCTGCTCAACGCGAAACTGAACCGCGCGATGCTGGCCGATCAGACGGCCGTATGGACCCCTGGGACCGCCCTCGCGTTCGCTGGTGCGCCGATCGCCAAACCAGGGGTTGGATATCACTACGCGAACACGAACTACGTCCTCCTCGGGATGATCGCCGAAGTCATGACCGGCCGACCCCTTGCCGCCGAACTCCGGGATCGATTCTTCGAGCCGCTCGAGCTTCGGAGCGCCAGCTACCAAGGCGTCGAGGATCCGGTGAAGGAGCTCCCGGCGGCATACGTCTACGCGACCAACCAGCTCGACGAGATACCAGTTGATCTGAGCGATGGGACCGCCATCCGACCCTTCACGTCCGTCATCACGGCCGCTGGCGCGGCAGGCTCGGTTGCGGCGAGTGCGCCGGACCTCGCTCGATGGGCCCACGCGCTGTATGGCGGAGAGGTCCTGTCAGCGGTGGAAACCGCCGCGATGATCGCGGATGCTGCGACGACCGCCGGCCTGCGCCCAGGCCATCGATACGGACTTGGCGTCCAGGTGGGTTCGATCGAGGGCCTTGTTTCGTACGGACACTCCGGCCGCCTCATCGGGGCCAGGAGCGTGGTTCGCTGGTTCCCGGCCCTGGGGATCGCGATCGCGGTCGTCACGAACCAGAGCCGCTTCGACCCGGACCTGGTCCTGCGCGCGCTGTTGAACGTCGTCGCGCCCGCCGCTGGCGGGGGCGGTCAGCGCGAGCGATAGCCCCACCCCAGGCGGTGCCTCCGCGAACCGGATTCGCGTGCTCGGGATACCACTTTCCGGTCAGACCGGTACCCCTGGGTCTGGTGCCTGGGTCCGCCCAGCCTCACCGTCGAGCGGAGCGTCGCATCGGGGGATCGTGGTGCAGGATATCGAGGCCTATGCCGCCGGCGGGGTGATCCGGGGCGCCGTCGATGAGCCGATCACCCTTGGAGCTGGCCCGGACGCCACGCGTCCGATTGCGCTGGACGAAGCGACCTGGCACCCACTGTCGGGCGGCCCCGCCGTCACCCGTGGGCGCGTCCGGCTCACCCTCGACGAGGTGCTCATCCTGTGGGCCGATGAGCACGAACTGCCGATCCACGCCCGCTGGAACTCCGTCGAGCTTGACGTTGGTCCCTATCACCTCGTTGCTGAGCTTCCGACACAGCCGGGCTTCGACCCGGGACGCGCACTCTCACGGCCCGGCGGACCGTTCGTGCTGTTGCGCGACGTCCGGATCGGCCTGCTCGGAGATCTCGCTGCCGGGGAGATCGAGCGTGATCACGCACTGATCAATCGCTACGGGGTGGAGCGCGTCGTGGCCGACATCGACCTCGGCTTCTACTTCCCGGGCGCCGAATTCGTGGCGCCCGCCGGCGCTCGCCGCGCGTGATCAGCCGAGTGTGATCAGCCGAGTGTGATCAGCCGCGCGAGCCGGTCCCCGTCCGGGTCCGCGCGCTGCTGCGGTGGCTGTAGTGGTGCCCGCGAGCCGGCCGTGCCTCCGACGTACCACCGCGCAGGGGCTCCGGCTCGACGTTCCGATCGGGGATGAAGCCCTCTTCGACCGTCCATGGGATGGCCTTCTTCAGGAGCCGCTGAACGCCGCGGAGGAGGTCGGTCTCATCGATCGAGACGAGGCTGATCGCGTCGCCCATGGCTCCCGCCCGGCCCGTCCGGCCGATGCGATGAATGTAGTCCTGAGCCTGCCACGGTAGCTCGAAGTTGACGACGTGCGGCAGGTCCTCGATGTCCAGGCCACGAGCGGCGACATCGGTCGCGACGAGAACGCGGATGGATCCCGTCTTGAAGCCCTCGAGCGCGCGCGTTCGGTCGGGCTGTGAGCGATCCGAGTGGATCGCGACGGCCTCCAGGCCTCGCCGGTCGAGGTAGGTCGCCAGGCGGGTCGCGCCGATCTTGGTCCGAGTGAAGACCAGGACCTGCCGCCAGTTCTCCTTTCCGATGAGGTGGGCGAGAAGGGCTTCCTTGCGATCCCGATCGACTGGATAGACCAACTGTCGGATCGTATCGATCGTGGCATTCCGCGCCGCCACCTCGACCGTCGCCGGGTTGCGCAGGATGGTCCCGGACAGGCGCCGGATGTCGTCCGAGAACGTGGCTGAGAACATCAGGTTCTGGCGCTGGCCGGGCAGGAGGGCAATGATCTTCTGGATATCCGGCAGGAACCCCATGTCGAGCATCCGATCGGCCTCGTCGAGGACGAGGATCTCCACCTGGCCGAGATTCGCGACCTTCTGGCCGACGAGGTCCAGCAGGCGACCCGGCGTGGCGACCAGGATTTCGATCCCGCCCCGGAGTGCCTTGATCTGGGGATCCATGGGGATGCCGCCATAGACCACGGTCGTTCGAAGCGGAACGCTCCGGCCATAGGTCTGGACACTCTGGTCCACCTGCATCGCGAGTTCGCGTGTCGGGACGAGGATCAGCACGCGAACCGGATGGCGGGCCGGCGAGAAGCTCGTGTTGGCCTGGTGCCGGAGCCGATCGAGGATCGGCAGGACGAACGCGGCCGTCTTGCCGGTTCCGGTCTGGGCAGCCGCGAGGACGTCACGGCCGGTGAGGACGAGTGGGATCGCGGCGGACTGGACGGGCGTCGGCTCGGTGTATCCCTCCTCGGCCACGATCTTGAGGAGATCGGCCGAAAGGCCGAGCAATTCGAAAGTCAAGCGTTCTCCAATGTGCCGCGTTCACCGTCCGCGCTCAACGGCGCCGGGACAAGGTGCGGGCGGCGCGAGGATACCGGATCGCGAGCGTATCCGTCGTGATCGGCTCGTCTACGATGCGGAGATGAGCTCCGCTGGGACGCGTGCGATCGCCCTGCTTCGGCGGTCAGGTATCGCGCACGTGGTGCACGCCTACGAACCCGCCGAGCGGCATGGGAGCGCGCGCGCGGATCGCCCGGCCTACGGGATCGAGGCCGCGACGGCGCTCGGCATTGACCCACATGCCATTTGCAAGACGCTGGTCGTGGAGGCTGACGGCGAACTGATGGTCGCCATCGTCCCTGCTGACGCGGAGTTGGATCTCCGGCGATTTGCCGGGGCAGTCGGCGCCCGCCGGGCCACCCTGGCCGAGCCGCGGGTTGCGGAGCGGGCGACGGGCTACGTGATCGGCGGCATCAGCCCGCTCGGCACGACACGCCGGCTGCGCACCGTCGTCGACGCGACGACGCTCGAGCTCGAGCGGGTCCATGTGTCCGCGGGCCGCCGCGGTCTCCAGGTTGAGCTTTCGCCGGCAGACCTGGTCACCGCCACCGGGTCAACCGTGGCCGACATCTCGCGCCCCGACTGAGCTCGCGGCCCGCGCGGTTCTCTAATAGTGACGGTGCGGCTTCACATTATGAACATCTGACTTGACATTGTGCATCCACATGTGCGATAACTGCGTCAACACCGACATGGTGCACGACTCAGGGAGCGAAATCAATGATCAGGACAACGGCGGAAATCGGGTGGCAGCCTCGAGGGCTGCGATGGCGCGGCCTTCTCGGCCGACTGGTCCAGGGCTTTTCGGTACCGGCGGTCGAGTCGGAGGAGGCGTCATCGCCACAGCCGACGATTCAGCGAGCAGTCGCAGGTAGCGCCGCCGCGATGCTGCCCGCCAGCCTTCGGGGCTGGCGCGCCCCAATCGCCTGAGCGGCAAGAGGAACCACCATGTCACACGATGTCATCTCCACCTGCCCCGTCTGCGCGGGCGAGCTCGCGGTCACTCGACTGCACTGCCGGAGCTGCGGATCGACGCTGGAAGGCGATTTCAGCGTCGGCCGCTTCGGCCGGCTGAGCCGCGAGCAGCTCGCCCTGCTGGAGAGCTTCCTGCGCTCGCGCGGCAATCTGCGTGACATGGAGCGAGAGCTCGGCCTGTCGTATCCGACCGTTCGAGGGCGCGTCGAGGCGCTGGTCCGGGCCCTTGGGTTCGGTCCGCGTGGCGATGCCGATGACGCCGATGCCGACGCCGCCAACGATGCGACCAGCCCCGACCCCGCCACGGTCCTGGCATCACGCCAGGAAATCCTCGAACGGTTGGCGAGGCGCGAGCTGAGTGCCGAGGACGCGGCCGACGCGATCCGTGCGCTGGGAGGGACATCTCGATGACGATCAAGAACGATGCCGCAACCGCCGAGTACCGCATCGGCGAGCGGGGCCGATTCCATCTCCGGCACCTGTCCGGGAGCATCACCATCCGTGGCGTCGATGGCGACACGGTCCGGATCGTCGAGGAGTCGGGACGGGCGATTGCGGATGGCTATCAGATCGAGACGACCGACGACAGCGTTTCGCTCGTGGCTCCCACCCGGATCGGATTCGATCTGAAGAACTTCGGGCTCGGCCGACGCTCGTCGCATGACCTGGACATCGAGGTTCCGCGAGGAGCCGAGGTCTCGGTTGAATCCGCGAGCGGCGATATCGAGGGGACGAACCTCCACGGGCCGACGCGAATCCGCAGCGCCTCCGGTGACATCGACCTCGTGGGCCTGGCCGGACCAACCGACATCGATTCGGTGTCGGGCGATGTCAGCCTCACGGCTGCCGGACCGATCGAACTGAAGGTGCGCTCGATCTCGGGTGATCTGATCGTCCGTGCACCGCAGCTCACGCGCACGGAGATCGGGACGACCTCGGGGGATATTCGGCTCGACGCCGTCCTTGGCGGGACGGGTCCCTTCGAGATCCAGAGCGTCAGCGGAGACGTCACGATCGTCGGCCGGGCCGATTTCCAGATCGAGGCCCGGACCGTGACCGGCGATCTCGAGAGCGATCTGCCCCACACCACGGACAACGGGCGCGGACGAAAGCGCCTGATCGTTGGAACAGGAGGGACGCGCCTCGGCTTCACATCCGTCAGCGGCGACCTTCGGGTCGTCAGCCCGCGCGACGACCCGGCAGCGGTCACGGTCCCAGGTTCTGGATCAGCCAAGCCCGCCGAGGGAGCCTCGTCTTCAACCGCTCCGCGATCCGACGAATCACGATCCGGCGGCCGGGAAGTCGCCCGCATGGATGTCCTCAGGGCGCTCGAGCGCGGCGACCTCAGTGTCGATGCGGCCATGCGCCGGATTGCCCAGATCGAGGAGGCCTGACATGGACGAAGGAGTCACACGCGTCCTGAACCTGGTGGCAGAGGGACGACTGACCGCAGACGAGGCGGGCCCGATCCTCGACGCCCTCGCGTCCGCCGGTGCCACGGCAACGGCCGGTCGCCCAGGCCAACCGGGCGGCACCAGCGGCTCCAGCCCGTTGCCCGACAGCGGCGCCGCTGACTCCGGGTCGCCGCGGTTCGCGCGGATCCAGGTCCGCGAGGGCGGCCGCCGGGTGGTCGACCTCCGCGTCCCCATCTCGCTCGGCAGGTTCGCCCTCGGACGCGTGCCCGGGCTGTCGGCCCAGCACATCGCTGATGTCGAGGAGGCGGTCGCGAGCGGCAGTCGGGGACCGATCCTCGATATCGAAGATTCCGATGGCGACAGCGTTCGGATCGTCCTGGAGTAACGAACCCAGTCGATCGCCCGGCCACCCCGCCGCGCTGCGCGGTACCATCCCTCGCATGTCAACGCCGGATGATCGCCTGTTCCTCACCGGAAACGAGGAGGCCGACCGCCTGCTCGCTGCCGAGCCGCTCGCTCTGCTGATCGGGTTTGCCCTCGATCAGCAGGTCAGTGTCCAGAAGGCATTCTCCGGGCCACTGGTCCTGCGGCAGCGCCTGGGCCACCTCGACGCCGCCCGGATCGCGGCCATGGATCCGGCCGAGCTCGACCAGGTCTTTCGCGAGCGACCTGCCCTGCACCGATTTCCCGGCGCCATGGCCTCAAAGGTCGGCCAGCTATGCCGAGTCGTCGCCGAGTCGTATGGCAACGACGCAGGCCGGGTCTGGTCGGAGGCCCGCGACGGCGGGGACCTCCAGGCTCGACTACTCGCCCTCCCTGGGTTCGGCGAGATGAAGGTCCGTGGCGTGACCGCAATCCTGGCCAAGCGCCTCGGGTTGACCCTGCCCGGACTCAAGGAGGTCATGCCGACCTATCCGACACTCGGCGATGTCGACTCGGCCGAGGCGCTGGCTTCCTACCAGGAGAAGAAGCGCGCCCACAAGGCTCAGCTTCGGGACAGCGGGGCCACCTTCAAGTCCTGACGTCCTCGCGGGCCGCATCTGCCGCGGCTCCCCGTGCCCCCCCGCCCGGCGGTTGACAGTCCCACCCCCCGCAGCGACGATGTGCAGGTGAGAGCGCACAAATGACCAATACAGATGTGCTAGTCGGCCAGCGAACCGGCGTCGGGGGCGTGCCATGACCCGCGCCTCCGACCTCGAGACCCTGGTCCGGATCAGCCGTCTGTATTACGAGCTGGGCGAGACCCAGGAAGCCATCGCGGCCACGATGGGGATCACACGGCCGCAGGTCTCCAAGCTACTCAAGCGTGCACGGGCCCAGGGCGTTGTTGAGATCCGGATCGTGGATCGCTCCACCCGTCCGAGCGAGGTGGCGATGGAGCTTCAGGGCCGGTTCGGCCTGCGCGCCGTCCACGTGGCTCCAACGTTCGCCGGCTCCGATGATCTGACCCGGCGTCGCGTCGGTCGCCTCGCGGCGCAGGTGCTGGTGGCGGCCGTGCGCGACGGGATGATCGTGGGCATCGGCGACGGGTCTGCGCTGGCGGCCACGGCGGACGGGATCGACGATGTCGCGTCTCCCGTCTCGGCCACGGTCGTTCCGCTGTGCGGAGGGTTCTGGGGGGCTGGCGGCGGCCATGAGCCGTATCGGCGGATCGCCGAGGCACTCACGGCCAGTGCGGTCGGACTCCTTGCGCCCGGCCTCCTCGACGACGCCCTGACCCGCGATGCGCTCGCGGCCCATGCGGGGATTCGTGAGGTCACATCGCTCTGGGAGCGGCTGGATGTCGCGATCCTGGGGATCGGCGGCCCGGCCTGGACCGAGGCGCTCGTTGGCGCCGATGTCCTCGATGAGCTGGAGGAGCGCGCGGCGATCGGCGAGATGCTGATCGCGCCGTTCGATATTGACGGCCAGTTTGTCGCGGAAGCCCTGCGCGCACGGACGATTGCCTGCGACGCTCGTCGGTTGTCGGCCGTTCCGATTTCGATCGGGGTGGCCAGCGGTGCCAGCAAGGTGGAGCCAATCCTCGGAGCGTTGCGCACGGGTGCAATCAACGTCCTCGTCACGGACCTCGAGACGGCGGAGCGAGTCCTCGAGCTCACGGTCGCGCGTCCCTCGGCGACCCTCAGTCCGGCTGCGGCTGCTGCTGGTGGCTCGGTCAAATGACGCCTCGTCCTCCTGCGCTCCTGGGCATCGACATCGGGTCGTCCGAACTGCGGGCCGGCCTCGTCACGCCGGACGGTCATCTGCTTGGACTCGAGCGCGCACGGTACGAGATGACGATCGATTCCGAACGCGGTTTCGCGGAACAGGATCCTGAGGTCTGGTGGACAGGTCTGCGGGCAGTCACGCGCCTGCTCCTGGGTCGCGTCGAGGCCGAGATCGTCGGGATCGCCGTCGATGGCCATGGCCCGTCGCTCACGCCGGTCGATCATCTGGGCCGCCCGACCCGTCCCGCCATCACCTGGCTGGACCGTCGAGCCGCAGCCGAGCAGGCCGAGCTGGCCGCGGCGACTGGTCTGCTGGGCTGGTCGCTCGGGATCCTGCCCGCCGCGCTGTGGGTCGAACGGCATGAACCTGAGGTCGCGGCGCGAACATCCTGGTACCTGAACAGCTGGGAGGCGGTCGCGGCCCGTCTGACGGGGGTCGCCAGGACGAGCCTGGTGCCGAGCCAGGCGTGGCCTGCGCGGGATGAAATGGCGGCCCTCGGGCTGCCGAGCGACCGGATCGCCGAGCCGGTCGAGGCGGGCAGGGTCGTGGGTCGGATCTCAGCCGAGAGCGCCGCTGCCCTGGGGTTGCCGTCCGGCATCCCGGTGATCGCCGGCGTCGTCGACGCGTTCGCGAGCTTCCACGGCGCGGGGATCCAGCAGCCGGGCGATGCCATCGACGTCGGTGGGTCCGCCGGCGGCTTCGGGGTCTACTGGGACCGGCCGTTCCGTGCGGCGGGATCGTTCACGACGCCCGCGCCGCTCGCCGGCCTGTTCGTGATCGGCGGCGCCATGGCCACGACCGGCAGGGCCGTGGAGTGGCTCCGGGACTCGGTCCTCGGAGGCGGGAGCACGGTCGATCAGCTGGTTGACGAGGCGATGCACGTCGAACCGGGCGCGGACGGGCTCGTCTTTCTGCCGTACCTGGCCGGTGAACGCTCGCCGATCTGGGATCCGCATGCGCGTGGTGCCTTCGTCGGCCTCTCGCTTCGACACGGCCGAGCTCACCTGGCCAGGGCGGTCTTCGAAGCGACGGCCCTTGCGCTCCGGCACGTTGCCGAGCCGATCCTTGAGGCCGGCGTCCAGGTCTCGGCAATGCGCGTCGTTGGCGGACCCGCGAGGAACGATGCCTGGAACCAGATCAAGGCCGACGTCACGGGTTTTTCGGTGGATGTTCCGCGGATCCTGGAGACCGCGGTCGTCGGCTCGGCGATCCTGGCGTCGGTTGGGATCGGCCTCCACGGGGACCTTCCGGCAGCCATGGCGGCCATGGTCACGATCGATCATCGCCTTGAACCGAACCCCGAGCATGCGGCGACCTACGCCCGGACGTACCAGGCATACACCTCGCTCCACCCGGCGCTCGCGCCGATCCTGCAAGCCGGCCGGTCTGTCGCCGAAGCGGTCGCGTGATGCAGCCGAACGACGAGCGTGGCCGCATCGACCTGACGGATGTTTCGCTGAGTTTCAATCGGCCGGGCGAGGCCCCGCTCCCGGTTCTCGACGGCCTGACCCTGCATGTCGCGGCGGGGGAGATCGTGAGCCTGATCGGGCCCAATGGCTGCGGCAAGAGCACGCTGCTCCGCGTCATCGCCGGGCTGTTGCGGCCATCCGGCGGCGTGGCAACGCTCGATGACCTCCCGATCAGCGGTCCGGACCCGCGGATCGGGCTGGTCTTCCAGGAGCCGCGACTTCTTCCGTGGCGAACCGTGGCCGCGAACGTCGGCTATCCGCTCGAACTCGCCCGCGTGCCACGCGGCGAGCAGGCGGAGCGGGTGGCGCTGGTCCTCGACCGGGTGGGGCTGACATCGGCCTCGGCCACGATGCCCGGCCAGTTGTCCGGGGGTATGCGCCAGCGCGCCGCCCTCGCCCGGGCGCTCGTGCTCGAGCCGGAGGTGCTCCTGCTCGACGAGCCCTTCAGCGCCCTCGATGCGATCACGCGCGACCGGTTCAACGTCGAGCTGCTCAAATTGTGGGGTCGTCTTCGGACGACGATCATCGTCGTGACCCACAGCATTCCCGAGGCCATCTTCCTCGGTGACCGGGTCGTCGTCCTGTCGAGGCGCCCCGGCCGCGTCGTGGCCGAAGTCCCGGTCAGCCTGCCCCTGCCGCGAACGATCGACGCCATGGATGCCATGGTCGTGTCGGACGCGGCGCGAGCCGTCCGGGCCCACCTCGACGAGGATGCGGCGTGAGGAACCCAACCCTGCTGTCCGTTGCCGGCGCGCTGCTCTTCCTGGCCCTCTGGAAGCTCGTCGTCGTGGTCGGTGGATACCCGGACTTCATTCTTCCGCCACCGGAGACCGTGGCGAGTCGCCTGGTCGAGGCCTGGACGAGCGGCCAGATCGAGCCGCACGCGGCCGCGACGCTCGTCGAGATCGGCCTCGGGTTCCTGGCCGGGGCGACCCTTGGCCTCGTCGCCGGGTACGGCCTCGGCCGATCGGCCCTCGTGGCGAAGGTGTTCTCCCCGTACCTCGTCGCGGCCCAGGCAACGCCGATCCTGGCCCTTGCTCCGGTCCTCGCGCTGTGGTTCGGGCCGGGCCTGCTTGGCAAGGTGGTGATCGCCGCGCTGATCGTCTTCTTCCCCGTTGCCGTCTCGACCATGGTCGGCATCCGGACCGTGGACGCCCGGTTGCTGGAGCTGGGTCGCAGCCTGCGAGCCACGCGGCGCCAGGTCCTCCTGACCCTCGAGATTCCGGGAGCGCTGCCGTCGATCTTCGGGGGGCTCCGGATCGGCATCACCCTCGCTGTGGTTGGCGCGATCGTCGGGGAGTGGGCCGGCGCCGAACGTGGTCTCGGTGTGCTGGTCAACATCGCGCGCGGCAGCTTGTTCGACATCCCGCTGATGTTCGCCACGCTGGTGACCATCGCCGCCCTCGGGGTGGCGTTGTATCTCGTCGTCGTCATGGTTGAGCGCTGCCTCGTTGGGGCGCGCTGACCGCATCGTGCAAGGAGTCCCTGTGCATCGCCGTTCCGTCACCGCACTCGCCCTCGTGGGCGTCCTCCTGCTCGCCGCCTGTGGAGGAGGCGCCTCCCCATCCGCTCCTGCGTCGGGTGCGTCAACTGCCAGCCCCGCAGGGTCCAGCCCGTCGCCGTCGACGAGCCCCGTCCCGCTGATCGTTGGTCTCGGCTACATCCCGAGCGTTCAGTTCGCGCCGTTTTATCTCGCCGATCAGGCGGGCTTCTACCGCGACGCCGGCCTGGAGGTGACCTTCCAGAACAAGATCGATCCGGATCTCATCACGCTCGTCGGCCAGGGCAGCATCGATGTCGGCCTGGCGGACGGGACCAGCCTGATCCCCGCGGTCAGCCAGGGGATACCGGTCCACTATCTGGCGACCATCTACCGTGACTTTCCCTCGATCGTCTTTGCGAAGACGACGTCCGGCATCAGCTCGGCCGCGGATCTTCGCGGCAGGAAGATCGGGATTCCTGGCCGCTACGGATCGTCCTGGATCATGCTCCAGGCACTCCTGGGGTCGGCGAATTTGACGGTCGACGATGTCGAGATCATCGAGTACCCGGATTACGGGCAGGGCGCCGCCGTTCAGCAGGGTGCGGTCGATGCGGCCACGGGATTTGCCAACAACGAGCCGGTACAGCTCCAGCTCGCCGGATTCCCGACCACGGTCCTCCACGTCGACCAGATCGTCCCGTTGCCGGGCCCGGGCCTCATCAGCGGAACTTCGACCCTCGCCGCCAAGTCAGACGCGCTCAGGGCCTTCGTCACAGCCACGCTGCGGGCGATGGCCGAAATCGCAGCCGATCCCGACAGGGGCCTCGATGCCGCCATCGCGGCCGTGCCGGAACTCGGCACGGATCGAGCCACGCAACGGGCGGTCCTCGGCGCCACGATTGCCGCCTGGCAGGGTTCTGCTCCGGGTTCAGCGACGATGGGGGAGATCGACGTTGCGGGCTGGGAAGCCTCGCTCGCCTTCATGACGAAGCTTGGGCTCGTCCCGAACCCGATCAAGGTCGAGGATCTCATTCGCCTGGACATGCTTCCGGGCTGACGCGGGTCCGGCGGCGGTCAGCTCATCCCGCCGCGAAGCGCAGCGAGCGGGCTTCCGCCCGCCGCGCATCTCAGCCCGCGGCGATTGCTCCGTCGAGCTCGTCGTCGGACGGCTCGCGCAGCACCTGAGACGGTCGCCCCTCGTCACCGATGAGAATCGTCGGGGTCACCCGGCGTCCGTCGTTGTAGAAGCGGTTCAGGGTGTCCGCCACCGCATCCAGCTCGACGTTGCGGTAGACGTACTCGGTCCCGATCCGGTCGAGGTGGGCCCGCGAACGGATGGTGTCCTCGCAGGTGTCGCGACCAAGGATCAGGATTGAGACCTGGTTCGTATTGTGCATCGGCCCAGTGTGCCTCAGGCGTCGAAGCGCGGCGATTCGCCTCGCGCAGCGGCCGTCGCCGCAGCCAGGACGGCAGCACGCGTCGGCTCGTCATGCGTATGGGCGTTACAGCTCAGACAGGTGATCGTCGGCCGATCCACGGGCTCGAGGCCCTCCTCCGGCGCGTGGAGCCCAGCAAGCTGAAGTCCGGAAAGATCCACGGTCACCCGGTCGTGGGCTCGGACCGGGCTGTCGATCTGCCAGGCCGCGGCGGGGCTGTGACAGGTGGGACAGAGCGGCGTTGCGGCCGCCGTCATCGCGGCCGGTTCCGCGGGGCTGCGTCAGGTCTACCCGCGAACGAGCGGCCGGGCGTTGGACGGCCCTGGGCGACGGATCGACCAGGTGCCGTCGGCTGGCTCGAGCTCGGGCTGGGCTGGCGATGGCCCCACGGGCGAGCCGATGAGGGCGGTCCACCGTCGTGTCGGGCAAGACGCTCGCCCGGGAGTGTCTGGTGGCTGCCGATGGACGGGCGCGCTGCGCCGTTCGAGGCCCACGGTGCGGCCGGTCGGGGAGCGTGGCTGCCCGGTCGGGCGTGCGCGGGCGACGGCCGGCCCTGGCCGAAGCCGGATCGCGAGCCACCGGGCGAACCACCGCGGCGCGCTGGCATGTTCGGTCGAGGTCCGGGACCACCCATGGTCCGGAGTCGGATCGGCTCGGCCCGGATCGCTCGGTCGGGCTCATAGCCCGCAATGATTTCGACGTCGATGCGATGACCGAGGAGCGTCTCGATGTCACGAAGCAACTTCGTCTCATCCACGCAGACCAGGGAGATCGCATCGCCCATGGTGCCCGCTCGACCGGTTCGGCCGATCCGGTGGAGGTAGTCTTCGGGCACCATCGGCAGCTCGTAGTTGACGACGTGCGGCAACTCCTCGATGTCGATGCCGCGGGCCGCGACCTCGGTGGCAACGAGAATGGCAATCCGGCCGTCCTTGAAGTCGCTCAACGCCCGAACGCGCTGGTTCTGGCTCCGGTTGCCATGGATGGCGGCAGCCGTGATGCCGTCCTTCTGGAGCTGCTCGGTCAGGCGGTTCGCGCCGTGCTTGGTTCGCGTGAAGACGAGCGCCTGGTCGATCCGACCGGACGCGACGAGCTCGCGGAGGAGATCGCGCTTTCGCTCCCGATCGACCCGGATGACGAGCTGGCGGACGAGTTGGGTGGCGGTGTTGCGAGGCGTCACCTGGACCATCGCCGGGTCTCGCAGGAAGCCTTCGGCCAGGCCGCGGATGTCATCCGAGAACGTGGCCGAGAAGAGCAGGTTCTGGCGATCTCGCGGCAGGATGTTGAGGACCTTGCGAATGTCCCGGATGAAACCCATGTCGAGCATTCGATCCGCTTCGTCGAGGACGAGGATCTCGACCGCACTCAGGTCCACGGTTCCCTGCCCGATGTGATCGAGGAGCCGGCCGGGGGTGGCCACCACGATCTCGGCCCCACCGCGCAGGGCGCGGAACTGGGCGTCGTAGCCGACGCCGCCATAGATGGGCACGGACCGAATGGGCCGCTGGGCGCCATAGATCCGGACGCTCTCCTCGACCTGCAGCGCCAGCTCACGCGTCGGCACGAGGACGAGGACGCGAATCGGGCGCCGTGGTGCACGTCGCCCGGCGGCCGGGCCATTGCCGCTGAACGCGGCCGCGCCGGTGCCAGGTGCGGCAAGCTCGGCCCGCGACGGGGTGGCATGGAGCCGTTGCAGGATCGGCAGCACGAACGCCGCGGTCTTGCCGGTTCCGGTCTGGGCGCCGGCGAGAACATCGCGACCCTCGAGGATCAGCGGAATGGCCTGGGCCTGGACGGGGGTGGGCTCGGTGTAGCCCTGGTCCGCGACAGCGCGGAGGAGCTCGGGCGTCAGCCCAAGTTGATCGAAGGACACGGGATATTGCTCCTGACGGGGCCCTCCCGCTCACGCGGGGCCCGGTCAGGGCAACAAAGGGATCGAAATCAGCGGTATTGACCGGGGCGCTGACCGGAGCGCCCATCTAACTCGAAGGTGCGCAGCATAGCGCACTGGGCCGGTTCGGTCGATCGGACGTACGGGTCGCCAAGGGACGACACCTCGGTCGACCCGTTCGATTACTCCGCCGCGCGGAGCGCCGGGATCACCTCGGCCGCAATGCGCTCAAGAGCCTGCTCCAGCCCCGGCACCCGATCGAACCGTTCCGGATCCACCGGCCAGTAAAAGATGAACTCGTCCATCCCGATCTCCCGGTACCGGCCGACGTACTCGGTGAATGCGTCAGCGGATGACAGGACGTTGGGGTCGACCCGATAGGCGAGGAGGATGCGGCGGATCGAATCGGGATGCCGGCCCGCCCGCTCGCACGCCTCCTCGAGGGTGGACACGTGGCGGGCGGTCGTCGCCACCGCCTCGTCCAGCGAGACGGCCGGGAGGCCGCTGCCACGCATCGGCTGACCACCGAGCGTGTTCCAGGCGTCGCCTCGTCGCGCCGCAAGGTCCAGCAATCGTGGGCCACTCCCCGCGATCACGAGCGGGGGACGCGGATCCTGGAGTGACTTCGTGACGACCGCGCCTGCCGTCGGGTAGTAGCCCGTGTGTTCCTCGATCCGATCACCCCGAAGAAGACGGTCGAGGATCACGACTTGCTCCTCGAGCCGGGCGACGCGTTCCGGACCCGGCCAGTCCTCGGTTCCCACCACTGTCCCGTCGACCGGTGCGCCACCGATCCCCAGACCGATCTCGAGGCGCCCGCCCGACGCATGATCCACCGTCACGGCGGACATCGCGAGCAGAGATGGGTGGCGGAACGCGATCGGCGTGACGAGTGGGCCGATCCGCGCCCGTTTGGTGACGATGGCGATCGCGCCGAGAAGCGCCCAGGCCTCGTAGGCGATCAGGGTCGGGTACTGGCCGGTCATGTGATCCGCGACCCAGAGGCTGTCGAAGCCCATCTCCTCGCCATGGATGACGCGCTCGATGACCTCGTCGAACGGGGCGGCCTGGAGGTACATCAGTCCAAAGCTGAGGGATCGCGCCGGAAGCGTCACTGCGTGCATCGCCGCGCACTCTACTCCGCGCAACGGAGATGGGATCGATAAGCGCGAGCGCGCCGTAGCCGGCCTAGTTCGGGCGGCCGCCGCCACCCATCTCGGAGCCCTGATCGCGCAGGAAGCGCTCGATGTCGGCGATCAGGTCATCGCCGGCCGGGAGGCGCGACTCGTCGACCATTCCCTCGAGGCGCTCGACGTAGGTGCGGGTGTTCTCATCGAGTGCGGCTGCCGTGTCGAGGCGAGTCCGAAGCGCACGTGCCTCGTCCGCAAGGTCGCCGAAGGGGGGCTCGATGTCGAGATGTCGGCCCACGACCCGGAGCAGCTCTTCCGCCGCGCCAGGGTAGCCACCAGACACGTAGTGGGGTGTCTGGGCGAAGTAGCCGACCGCCGAGATGCCGGCCGCGGCCACTGCCATGTCGACCACCGACAGGCAAGCGGCCGGAACGCGGAGGAGTCCCTCCGGCCCTGCGGTGACATCGGCGCGCAGCAGGCCAAGGCGAGAGGCCGTGCCAAGGATCGGAACGGACCGCGTGTGCGGTACGGCTGCGGGGATCGCGCCAAGGCTGATCCACTCACGGATACCGAACCGCCTGGCAAGCTCCACGACATCGGCCGCGTACCGACGCCAGTGGAAGTCAGGCTCCGAACCCGTCAGGACAATGACGCTGCGCTTGCCGATCTCGCGGACGCGCATGGTGAGAGACGGCCAGGTGAGTCGCTCGAGGTGCCCATCCTGGATCTCGAGCACCGGGCGGCGGGCGCGGAAGTCGAAAAGCTGATCTCCATCGAACTCGACGAGGATCCGGCCGGTACCGGCGAGGAGCTTCGCGGCTGTCGTGGCCGCCGAACCACTATCGACCCAGCCGTCGTAGGCCGTGATGACCACCGGATCGACCAGATCCTCGGGTGGATTGACCTTGTAGAACGCCATGCGTTGGAGGATACCCCGGCCATCCAGTGCCAGCGGTCCCGCGGCCCAACGTACCTGTCAGGCTCCTGGTAGCGGCTGGCCCGGATCCGCCTCGCCAATGACCGGTAGGTCGTCCCAGTCGGATCGGACCGGCGTGAACGCATCGATGAGGACGGCCCCATTCGGACCGGCAGTCACATTGTGTGGCAGGTTCGACAGGATCCGCCA
>JBBQMH010000014.1:0-36370 GCA_038328755.1 Candidatus Limnocylindrales bacterium | reverse complement strand
ATCGACGGATACATGGATGTCAACGCAGCGCCGGGGACCGAGGCCACGGACATTGGCGCAACGACCGGCTTCCTCGCCGAAGTCGGTCGGGCGTGGGAAAGCGCCGCGCTCGACGCCCAGTCACTCGGCATCCGCGTGGTGACGGTCCGGACCGCGGTCGTCCTCGGGCGAAACAGTGCGCTGCTGCCCCTGCTGGCCCTACCCGTTCGACTGGGGCTCGGCGGGCGCTACGGGAGCGGCGACCAGTGGTTCAGTTGGGTTCACCTCGACGACCTCGTCGGCGCCTATCGATTCGCCATCGAGGAGCCCGGGGTCTCGGGGCCGGTCATCGCGTCGGCGCCGGAGCCGAGTCGACAACGCGACTTTGTGGCGGTGATGGCCCGGGTGCTACGTCGCCCGAACTGGCTGCCCGTACCAGCCTGGGTCCTGCGCCTCGTCCTGCGCGAAGAGGCAACCCTCCTGCTCGGCTCGCGGCGCGTGGTCCCCGAGCGCCTGATGGAAGCGGGGTTCGCGTTCCGGTTCCCCGAGCTCGAGGGCGCACTCCGGGACGCACTGCGGCGCCCGATGCCGAGTCAGCGAGGCGGCGGCGCGTCGTAATCCACGGATGAAGCCATCCACGATACGCACCGCCGCCTTCGCTGGACTGACGATCGGAGCGATCGGTGGAATCCTGTTGCTGGAGTGGCCACCGGTCGGACTGCTGATCCTGGTCGCGTACGTCGTTCTTGCCCGCTTCGCCCGCCAGGCGCTGGCGGGTCTTGGCGGCTCGCTGATCGGCGTCGGCGCTATCTGGCTCGTGCTCTTTGGCCGGGTGAAGCTGTCGTGCGACGGGACAGGCCCGGGCGGGACATGCGAATCCCCGGGGATCGATGCCGCCCTTCTCGTCGCGCTGGCGGTCGTGTTGTTGGGCATCGGCAGCTGGCTCCTCGCGACGCGGAGAGCGCGCCGCGGCTGATCGCGGGCTGGCGCCCCGGGTGCGGCGCCACGATGCCCGGCCACGAGGGCCGCGCCCTACACTCGCGCCATGCCCGTCCTGCGCAGCCGACTCGATCCCGCGAGTCCCGAAGCCGTCGCCAACACGGAGTCCATGCATACGCTCGTGGCCGAGCTCCGAGCGCGCACTGCCGTCGTCGCAGCCCGGGGTGCCGGCGGTGACGACCGTTCGATCGCCCGGCACCGTGAGCGCGGCAAGATGCCCGTTCGCGAGCGGATCGACCGGATCCTGGATCCCGGCGCGCCCTTCCTGGAACTGAGCGCCCTCTCCGCGAACGGCATGTACGACGACGATGCCCCGGGCGCCGGCATGGTCACCGGAATCGGGCGGATCGAGGGGACGATGTGCGTCATCGTCGCCAACGACGCGACGGTCAAGGGCGGGACGTACTACCCGATGACCGTCAAGAAACACCTCCGAGCCCAGGAGATCGCGCTCGAGAATCGCCTGCCGTGCGTCTACCTCGTGGACAGCGGCGGCGCGTTCCTGCCGCTCCAGGCCGACGTCTTCCCGGATCGCGAGCACTTCGGGCGGATCTTCTACAACCAGGCCCGGATGAGTTCCGAGGGCATCCCCCAGGTCGCCCTGGTCATGGGGTCGTCCACGGCTGGTGGCGCCTACGTCCCGGCGATGTCCGACGAGACCGTGATCGTCAAGGGGACCGGCACGATCTTCCTCGGCGGCCCGCCGCTCGTGAAGGCCGCCACCGGTGAGGACGTCGATGCGGAGACACTCGGCGGGGCTGACGTCCATGCGCGGATCAGCGGCGTCGCCGATCACGAGGCCCTGGACGACGAGCACGCGCTGGCACTCGGGCGGTCGATCGTCCGCCACCTCGAACGAAAGGCCCCAGCGACCCCCTGGGACCGGCGGGAACCGGAGGCTCCGGCCGTGGATCCGTCGGGTGACGGCGGCGCGGCGCACATCTATGCGGCGATCTCGGCCGACCCCCGGCGTCCCGTGCCGGTCCGCGAGCTCATCGCGCGGCTCGTGGATGGCAGCCGGTTCCACGAGTTCAAGCCCCTGTATGGCGAGACGCTGGTGACCGGGTTCGCCCATGTCGATGGCTGGCCGGTGGCGATCCTCGCCAACGACGGGATCCTGTTCAGCCAGTCGGCGCTCAAGGGCGCCCACTTCATCGAGCTGGCCTGCCAGCGCCGGATCCCGCTCGTATTCCTCCAGAACATCACCGGCTTCATGGTCGGGAGGGAATACGAGGCCGGCGGGATCGCCAAGGACGGAGCCAAGCTCGTGACCGCTGTGGCGTCGGCGGCCGTGCCCAAGTTCACGATCCTGATCGGCGGCAGCTTCGGGGCCGGCAATTACGCGATGGCCGGCCGGGCCTACTCGCCGCGCTTCCTGTGGTCGTGGCCGAACGCGCGCATCTCCGTGATGGGTGGCGCGCAGGCCGCGCGGGTGCTGTCCTCCGTCCGCACCGACCTCGCCGACGACACCGCTCGCGACACGTTCGAGGCCCCGATCCTCGAGGCATACGAGCGCGAGGGCAACCCCTATTACGCGACGGCCCGGCTGTGGGACGACGGGATCATCGACCCCCTCGACACCCGGCGGGTGCTCTCAATGGGAATCGAGGCCGCCGTCCATGCTCCGATTCCGGAGACTCGCTTCGGCGTCTTCCGGATGTGACGTCGGGGCTCATTCAATCGCGAGCGTGACGCCGGCTGCGGCCGCAGCCCTGGCCAGGGCGACATCCCGGGTCGCGAGCTCGCCATCGACCTCGATCGCCAGCCACAGATACGCGGCGTCGTACACCGTCAGGCCGTGCCGTGCGGCCAGGTCGGTGGCCTCCCGCGCTCCTTGAGCTCCCCGATCGCCGGTCTCGAGCCCCGCGGCCTCAAGCCCATCGAGGCGGAGTGACACATCGGATGCCGGTAGCTTCTGGCCGCGCAGGAGCGCATTCGCCACTTCGAGCCAGAACAGGGCAGGCGCCAGGATCAGGCGGTCCTGGTCGATCCACGATTCCCATTCCGCTTTGACACTTGCGGAACCGTCAAGGACGAGTTCGACGGCGATCGAGGCGTCGACGACGACCGGCGGCGGCGGAGCGAGAAAGGTCATGCCCCGTGGCCGCGGTCACGATCAGCGCGCACCTGGGCCACGGCGTCAATCCGCGAGCCCGAGGTCCGCCCATGGGCCGCGCGAACGAGCGACTCGAGCGCGGCGTGGCGACGCTGCCGCACGGCTGCAGGATCGAGCGCGGCCAGATCCGAGAGGGGCACGATCGCGGCGATCGGCTGACCGGCTCGCTCGACCACGATCCGCTCACCCGCGGCCGCGTCATCGATGACCTGCCCGAACTTCGCCCGAACTTCGAGGGCACTGATCACTCTCATAGCACCATGATAGTACCATCAGCGTCACGCGCCGTTGCCGGCTCCGGGTACGATGCGCGCGATGCCATCAGCCGTCCGAATCACGCGTTCCGGCCCCGGGGATGCGGTCGCGCGCGTGACGCTCGCTCGGCCGGAGGCACACAACGCCTTCGACGCATCGGTCATTGCTGAGCTGGCGGCTGCGTTCACGGCGCTGGCGCGCGAGGCCCCAACGGCGCTCCGGGCAGTGGTGCTCGCCGGCGATGGACCGTCCTTCTGCGCCGGTGCCGATATCAACTGGATGCGCGCCGCGATGCAGCTCGATGTCGAGGGCAATGAGCAGGACGCCATGGCGATGGCCGACATGTTCGAGACGATCGATACGTGCCCAGTTCCGGTCATTGCCCGCGTCCAGGGCGCGGCGCTCGGCGGTGGCATGGGGCTGTGTGCGGTGTCGGACCTGGTCGTCGCCGAATCGGGCGCGAAGTTCGGGTTCACCGAGACACGCCTTGGGATCCTGCCCGCGGTCATCGCCCCGTTCGTGATCGCCAAGATCGGCGAATCCAACGCCCGGGCCGTGTTCCCGGGTGGGCGGCGTTTCGATGCCCTGCGCGCGCAGCGGATCGGGCTCGTGCATGAGGTCGTGGAAGGCGATGCGGCGCTCGATGCCGCTGTCGATGCCGCCCTCGCAGACATCCTGGCCTCAGGCCCGACGGCAACCCGCGCGGCCAAGTCGATCGTGCGCGAGGTCCGCGGCCTGGGCCATGGCTCGTCCAAGTGGCACACGGCTCGAGTCATCGCCCGACAGCGGACGAGCGCCGAGGCCCAGGAGGGGTTCGCGGCATTCACGGAGAAGAGGCGGCCCGCCTGGACGACAGAGAGCGACAGCTGACGGAGGCTCCGACCCTCAGCGAGTGGTGCCGTCAGGCTCGATGAAGACCGCCACGTCGTCCAGCGACTTGCGATGAAGGTCCGGGACGACGGCGTCGGCAGCGGGGTAGCCCACGGGCAGGAGCACGAACGGCCGCTCATTGGAGGGTCGGCCGAGGATCTCGCGCAGGAACCCCATCGGTGACGGCGTGTGGGTCAGGGTCGCCAGGCCCATCCGGTGGATCGCGGAGATGAACAGGCCGCAGGCAATGCCGACGCTCTCCCGCGCGTAATAGTGCTTCTTCGAGCTGCCGTCAGGAAACGTCCCATGAACCTGCTCGAACAGCACCACGATCCATGGCACGACGTCGAGGAAGTCCTTGTGCCAGTCCGTCCCGATCGGCTCCAGAGCAGCCAGCCACTCCTTGGGCATGCGCCCGCCCTCGTAGCTCTCCCGCTCCTCGGCCTCGGCGGCCAGGCGGATCCGATGCTTGATCGCCGGATCACTGATTGCCACGAAGGTCCACGGCTGCTGGTGCGCACCTGAGGGCGCGGTAGAGGCGGCGCGGATCGCCAGCTCGATGGCCTCTCGCGGCACGGGATCCGGCGCAAACATCCGGACGCTCCTGCGGGCGTCCATTTCCCGGTAGTTGGCTTCGGCGCGGGACGTGACCTCGGCGGGCGGGACGCGAGGCGGTCGGTACGGGATGAAACGGGGCATGCGCGCATTCTACTGTGCGACAATCGCGACACGATGCCCGACTCCGAGCTCAGTCCAAGCCAGGTCGCTCGCCAGATCGGTACCACGACGAGGACAGTCCAGCGCTGGATCGCGGCGGGTACGCTCCCCGCGAGGCGCGTAGGAGGTCGGTGGCGTGTCGCGTCTGACGCGTTGGACGCGTTCCAACGCCGCGAGACGGCCTCACTGGGGCAGAACTCGGCCCGGGAGCCGGAGCCCGCGACACCGGGTCCCATCATCCGCCACCTGTTCGTGGCGAACCGCGGCGAGATTGCCCGGCGCATCCGACGAACCTGCAACCGACTGGGCATTCGGGTGACGGTGCCCCCGACTGACGGCCCCGACGCGCTCGATCTCCTCGATATCCCGGCAGTCGTCGCTGCCTCTCGTCACGCGGGCGCCGACGCCGTCCATCCGGGCTTCGGATTCCTCGCCGAGAACGCTCACTTTGCGCAGGCGGTCATGGATGCTGGGCTGCGCTGGGTCGGTCCTCCTCCGGCCGCGATCCGGGCGATGGGCGACAAGGCCGCCGCCCGGAAGCTCGCCGAGAAGCTCAGCGTGCCGGTCGTGCCCGGCTACGACGGCTCTGATCAGGCGATCGAGGTCCTCGCTGCCGAGGCCGGCCGGATCGGCTTTCCTTTGCTCGTCAAGCCGGCAGCGGGCGGCGGCGGCAAGGGGATGCGGACCGTTCGTGACGCCGCCCTGCTCGGCGACGCGATCACATCGGCGAAACGGGAGGCACGAGCCGCCTTCGGCGACGACCGCCTCATCCTCGAAAAGCTGATCGAGGGCGCGCGGCACGTGGAGATCCAGGTCCTGTTCGATGCCCACGGGAATGGGGTGCACCTCGGGGAGCGGGACTGCTCGCTGCAGCGCCGCCACCAGAAGATCCTCGAGGAAAGTCCGTCGCCGGCCGTCGATGCAGCGGTTCGGAAGCGACTTGGCACGTATGCCCTGGCCCTGGCCCGGGCCGTCGACTACGAGGGCGCCGGGACCTGCGAGTTCCTTCTCACGGATCGGGGCGAGGTCTACTTCCTGGAGATGAACACCCGCCTCCAGGTCGAGCACCCGGTGACGGAGCTCATCACGGGCCGGGATCTCGTCGCGGATCAGTTCGAGATTGCGGCGAGCGAACCCCTCGGGTTGACCCAGGCACAAGCGGACGCAGCACGAACCGCGGGCGGCCACGCCGTCGAGGTGCGCCTCTATGCGGAGGATGCCGAGGAGGGCTTCTTGCCGGCAACGGGCAGGGTCGAGCGCCTGCGCTGGCCGAGCGGCGAGGGCATTCGGGTCGACGCGGGAATCGACCAGGGCGACGACGTGACCGGGCGCTTCGATCCCATGCTGGCCAAGATCATCGCCCATGGTCGCGACCGGGCCGAGGCACTGGATCGGCTGGCCGGCGCCCTGCGCTCGACCGTCATCCTCGGCCTCACCACCAACCTCAGGTTCCTCCGCTGGGTCGTCGATGAACCTGCGATCCGCGATGGACAAGTTCGGATCGACATGCTGGATCGCATCTGGCCCCCAGACGACTGGGGGGACCGTCACGCGATCCCGGATTCGGCCTGGGTCGCGGCCGCGCGCGCGCTCGAGGTGGATGGCTGGCGACTCAACGCACCACCGAGTGTCCGCCTCCTCGCAGCGGATGGAGCGGATGGAGCGACGCGGACCGTCGCGGTCTCCCAGGACGCCGGCCAGGAAGCCGGCCACGAAGCCGCCGAGGTCGTCCGGTCCGGCGCCGAATCGGATGCGGTCGCCCACGTCGACGTCGACGGTCGCAGCGTGGCGTTCACCCTGGCGCCGCCGCCCGACGTCGACCGTGCTGCCCTGGCCGCCGAATCACACCACGGAGGCGGGCGGATCGAGGTCATGGCGCCGATGCCCGGCAGCGTGCTGGCGGTCCACGTCACACAGGCGGCGACCGTCGCCGCAGGTGACCCCATCGTGACCCTGGAAGCCATGAAGATGGAGCACGTCGTCGTGGCGCCATTCGGTGGGACCGTCACGGAGCTGTCGGTTCGAACGGCCGATCAGGTCACCCGCGGCCAGCTACTCGCGGTCGTCGAGCCATAGGGGTACCCTCTGGCTCCCAGCAAGTCCAACCACGGGAGCCGAGATCCAGCGATGGCCACTGCCGACAAGTCCACCGGCGCGTCGAAGCTTCCGAAGACGCGCGACGCCCTCCTCGCCCTCCATCGAGAGGCCCGCGCCCGACGGAATGCCGCTCCGCTCATGAGCGAGGAGCGAGCCGAGGCCAGCGAGGAAATCGCCCGCATCGAGGTCCAGATCGCCCGCATCGAGCGTGCGATGGACCCGCCCCTCGTCTGACGCGTAGTCGGGCCCGACAACGAACGAGCGCGGACGCCCCCTGACCATGCCCGACCACGTTCGCATCTACGAGGTCGGCCCGCGCGACGGACTCCAGAACGAATCCGCTCTGGTTCCGCTCGAGGCGAAGCTCCGCTACATCGAGCTGCTGGTCGCGGCGGGACTCCGGGACATCGAGGCGACCAGCTTCGTTTCCCCGCGCGCCATCCCGCAGCTGGCCGACGCCGACGACCTGGTGCCGCGGCTCCCGGCCGTCGCGGGGGTCCGCTACCCGGTTTTGGTCCCGAACCTGCGAGGCATGGAGCGAGCCGAAGCGGCCGGGGCGAGCGCGCTGGCGGTCTTCACCGCGGCCAGTGACGCCTTCACCGAGCGGAACATCGGGATGACGGTGGACGCCTCGCTCGAGGCGTTTACGCCCGTCCTCGCACGAGCGACGGAACTCGGCTGGTGGCGGCGAGGCTACGTCTCGACAGCGTTTGGCTGCCCGTACACGGGTGCCGTCGATCGCGATCGCGTCGTCGAGGTCGCCCTGCGCCTTCTCGAGCTCGGGGTCGATGAGGTCTGCTTCGGGGACACGATCGGGGTCGGGGTGCCGCCGCAGGTCCTCGACTTGACGCAGGCCGCGCTCGCGGCCGGGATCCGCCCGGATCAGATCGGCTACCACTTCCACGACACCCGCGGGACGGCCCTGGCCAACGTGGCGGCGGGCCTCTCGGCCGGGATTCGAACCTTCGATTCCGCGGCTGGCGGGACCGGTGGCTGTCCATACGCGCCGGGCGCCGCGGGCAATCTCGCGACCGAGGATCTCGTCTACTTCCTCGATGCATCCGGCTGGGATCACGGCGTCGATCTCGAAGGCGTCCTGGCGGCCGCGAGGTTCGCCGCGCAGGCCCTACGGAGGCCGCTCGCCACCAAGGTCGGCCAGGCCGGCGGTTGGGATCCCGCCACCGGATCGGCGGTCGGTCGAGCGTGATCGGCAGTCCGTTGCTAGCATCGCGGCAATGAACGGCGTCGTGCTCGTCCTGAACCAGGATTACGAGCCGCTGAACGTCACGAATCTGCCTCGTGCGTTCCGACTCGTGTTCGGCGAGAAAGCCGAAGTCCTCGAATACGACCACCAGGTGATCCGGACCCCACGGACCGAGTTCCAGGCGCCGTCGGTCATTCGCCTCCAACACCGGATCCGGCGACCACGTCCCCGAGTGAAACTGACGCGCCGCGAGGTCTTCACCCGCGACCGCCACACCTGCCAATACTGCGGCCACGTTGCCCATGACCTGACGCTGGACCACGTGATCCCCCGCCACCGCGGCGGGACGCATACCTGGGAGAACCTCGTGGCTGCCTGCAAGTCCTGCAACCACCGGAAGGGGAGCAAGACGCTGGACGAGGCGCGTTTGCGGCTCGTTCGCCACCCGTTCGAGCCCAGGAGCGACCTGTATTCGATGTTCACGCCGTACCTGTCGGACGAGCGGAACGATGCCTGGCGGACGTACCTGTTCCTGGGCCGGAACTGATCGGCGGCGATATCGCCGTGGAGATTCGCCCACCAGCCTCCGTCCTGCAGATCCTCGATCGCTTCTGGGCTTCGGGTCATGCGGCCTATGTCGTGGGTGGTTCCATTCGCGACGTCCTGCTTGGGCGCGAGCCGGCCGACTGGGATCTCGCAACCGATGCTCGCCCGGAGCGGATCCTTGAGCTCTTTCCGGACGCGGTCTACGAGAACCGATTCGGAACGGTTGCCCTCGGTCGAGGCAACGAGCTGCACGAGATCACGACCTTCCGCTCCGACCACGACTACGCCGATTTCCGACGACCGCACCGGGTCGAATTCGGGGATCGGATCGAGGACGACCTCGCCCGACGTGACTTCACGATCAACGCGATGGCCTGGGGCGCCGATGCTCCGCCGCCGGGCGAGAGTGCGGCGCGAGGCGAGGGTGCGGCTGGGACCGGCTCGCCGATCCCGGCGCTCGTCGACCCGCATGGCGGGCAGATCGATATCGCGACCCGGACACTGCGGGCCGTCGGAGACCCGGGAGCGCGGTTCGAGGAGGACGCCCTGCGGATGGTCCGGGCGATCCGCCTGGCGACCACGCTCGACGTCGGTATCGAGGCCGACACCTTGGCAGCGATCCAGGCGCACGCCGGGTTGGTCGAGCGGCTGTCCGGCGAGCGTCTCGCCGCCGAGCTGGACAAGCTCCTGGGTGCTCCAAGGCCCTCGATCGGACTCCGACTGCTCGAAGCCACCGGGGTCCTGGCGGTTCTCTCCCCTGAACTCGCGGCCCAACGCGGCATCCCGCAGGACAAGACCGCGGGCGAGGACCTCTGGGATCACACGCTTCGAGCGGTCGACGCGGTCCCGGCCGATCGGCCGGTCGTGCGCCTGGCGGCACTCCTCCACGACATCGGCAAGCCGGCCACGATGGCCGAGGGTCATTTCATCGGCCACGACACGGTTGGGGCGGAGATCGCCGGGACATTCCTGCGAAAGCTTCGCTATCCGAAGGCCGTGACCGAGCGCGTCGTCCACCTGATCGCGCACCACATGTTCGCCTACGACGAGTCGTGGGGAGACAGCGGCGTCCGCCGGTTCATTCGTCGGATCGGGCGCGAGTCGCTGGAGCCGTTGTTCGACCTTCGCGAGGCGGACAACGAGGGCAGCGGGCAACCTCGCGAATCCCATGGGCTTGCGGAACTTCGCGGGCGGGTGGCTAAGCAGCTCGAGGCGCGCGCGGCGCTCGACCGGGGCGACCTCGCCATCGATGGTCAGGACCTGATCGCGGAGCTCGGGCTGACCCAGGGACCGCGCGTCGGGACGATCCTGGAAGATCTCCTGGAGCGGGTCATCTCGGATCCCGAGATGAACGATCGGCCGACCCTGCTGCTCCTCGCCCAGGCGATGCTCGCGGACATTCGATGATCGAACTGCTGCTCGTGGCTGAGCACCTCCTCGCCGACGGGGACGTGGATCGCGCCGAGCATCTCTTCAGGCAGGTAGCCGATGCCGATTCGCGGAACGCCATCGCGGTCGTGGGCCTGGCGAGGATTGCCCGGGCTCGCGGCGACGATGAGGCGGCCGCGGATTTCGTCCGACGGGCGCTGGCGATCGATCCGGATGAGGCGGCTGCGCGGCGGCTCCTCGATGAACTGAAGGCCGCCGCGGAGCCCGTCGCGGAGCGCGCGGCCGATCCCGGCGCGGAGCCAGTGGCTGAGCCCGTTGCGGAGCCCGCGGCAGCGCCCGCGCCGGAGCCCGAGTCCGCGCAGGAGCCCGCGCTCCCACAACCGCCGACGACCGTGGCGGCGCCAGCCAGCGCCGGGCGCCGGTCGCTGGTCGGCTGGATCCGGGCGCTCCTCGGGCTTGGCGGCTGATCCTCGTATGCTTCAGGGCATGCGAATTCTCGTCACCGGCGGTGCCGGATATGTCGGCTCGGTTTCGGTAGAGCGGCTCCTCGAGGCCGGGCACGCGGTCATCGTCCTCGATGACATGTCGGCCGGGCACGAGAGCGCCGTCCCAGAGGCTGCCCGCCTCGTTCTCGGTTCCTTCGGGGATCGTGCGCGGGTGGCTGGTCTCCTGCGCGACGAGCACATCGACGCCGTGCTGCACTGCGCGGCGAAATCGCTGGTCGGCGAATCGATGCGCGAACCCGCGATCTACTACGGGCACAACGTGGCGGGCGGGATCGCCCTGCTCGATGCGATGCGGGACGCTGGCGTCGAGCGAATCGTCTTCTCATCGACCGCCGCGGTCTATGGCGTGCCCGAGTCGTCACCTATCCCGGAGGACGCGCCACTTCGGCCGATCAACCCGTACGGTGAGACCAAGCGCTCCTTCGAAGGGGCGATGGGCTGGTACGCGACCGCCTACGGGCTGCGTGCCGCGAGCCTCCGTTACTTCAACGTCGCCGGCGCGTCCGAGACGAACGGCGAGGTCCACGACCCGGAAACGCACCTGATCCCGAACCTCCTCACGGCTGCTGACGGCGGCGCGCCGGTCACGCTGTTCGGGGACGATTACCCGACCCCAGACGGCACGCCGATCCGCGACTACATCCACGTGATGGACCTGGCCGACGCGCACCTCGCGGCGCTCGAGGCGACGGCGCCCGGAGACGCCAGGACCGATGCGATGCTCATCTGCAATTTCGGCAGCGGCGGCGGGTTCAGCGTTCGCGAGGTGCTATCGGCCGCGGAACGCGTCGTGGGGCATCCCATTCCGCACGCGTTCGGGCCACGTCGGGCGGGCGACCCGCCGGTCCTCGTGGCGGCCATCGGGCGGGCGGGCACGGTGCTCGGGTGGAAGCCGGAACGCTCGACACTCGGGGCGATGATCGGCTCCGCCTGGGCCTGGCGCCAGGCGAATCGCCGGGCCTGACCGGGTCCGTGCTGCCGGGTCGCGCTGCCGCGACCCAACCTCTCCCTAGCGGGGCTCGAGTGGCGACGCGGACGGTGACAACCGCTCCGGCAGGGCCTCGATTTCGACCTCGCCCGAGCCGGTCCAGACGTCGGACACGGGACGCAGGAGCCAGGCGCCGATCAGCATCGTGACGAGGAGGCTCAGGACGGCCACCTGGTAGGCCCCGTTGCCGAGCGTGTCGAACGTCCAGAGCAGGATGAGCCCGTACAGCAGCTGGCCGATGACCTGCGAGCCCTTGCCCACCAGCCCATACAGACCGAAGAACTCGCCCAGCCGCTCGGGCGGTGAGAGTCGAAGCATGAACACGCGATCGGCAACCTGGACGCCGCCGAGCCCGCTGCCGAGAATCGCACCGGCGACGAGGAACATGGCGATCCCCATCGTCCCGCCGATCCCGATCGAGATGCCACCGAGGACGAGCCCCACGGCCCACGACCAGAGCACCACCATCAGGGTGCGTTTCGGGCCCCAGCGATCCACCAGCCGCCCCCATCCGAAACTGGCAGCGATGGCCACCACTGTCAGGCCGAGCAGGACGAGGTTGGCAACGGTCGGCGTCATGCCCATCGCGTGAACCGTCACCACGCTCATCACCACGATCACGGTGTTGACGGCGTCCGAGTAGAAGAAGCGCCCGAGGAGGAACCGACCCAACCCCGGGACCGTGCGAGCGTGTTCGAGCGTCAGGAACAGCTGCCCGAAGGAACCAGTGAGGTCGGTTCGGGACAGTTTCTCGCCGGTCGACTCCTCCTTGACGAAGATGAAGATCGGGATGGCGAAGAAGGCGAACATGACCGCCGACAGGCGGAAGCGGTCCTCAACTGGAACATCGAGCAGGAAGATCGCAAGGCCCACGGCAACCGTGCCCATGTACCCGACGGCGACGCCGATCCCCGACAGCGTCCCGCGGGACTCGTGCTTGCTTACCGTCCGCAGGGTCGCGTCGTAGTAGATGAGCGACGCCTGGTAGGCGAAGTTGGCGACGATGAACAGGATGAGTCCGCCGGTCGCCCCGATGTCGGCGATGAAGGCCGAGGCACCGATGCAGAGCGTGGTGAACACGAGCAGGAACGGGAGCCGCTGCCCCCCGCGGTCCGAAAGGGCGCCGAGGATCGGCGACACGATCGCGTTGAGGCCGACACTGACGACGATCCCGAGGCTCAGCAGGAAGTTGCCGTCACGCTCGCCGAACTGTCCGGTGTCGGTCAGCCACAGGCCGATGGCGCCGGAGACGACCGCGAAGCTGAAGATTGTATTCGCGAAGTCATACATGGCCCAGGCGGCCGGGACGCGCGCCTTGCCCGACGGCGTGAGTGCTGCGAGACGATGCATAGCGAGGTTCTCCCGGATTGGTGGGCCAGCCCGGACGACGAACCGCCACGGTCGCCCGATCATAGCCGCGGCGAGCGCCCACGGAACGACTATTTCGAGGCCCCGGGGTCGGCCCGGGGCCGCCCCGCGGTGGCCGCGCGGTCGGCGGCCACGGCGCCCGCGCAGGCCCCGATCGACGTCGTCCGATGGTAGGGTGGGCACATGCCCCAATCGACGCTGACACCGGCGATCCGCGAGGAGATTGCCCGCCTCGACCGGGCCGACATCATGGTCGGCATCCCGAGTTTCAAGAACGCCGCCACGATCGGGTACGTCGTCCATGCCGCGCAGGCCGGACTGGTCCAGTACTTCCCGGACCTGCGGCCGGTCGTCGTCAATTCGGATGCGGGTTCGCCCGACGGAACCCAGCGGGTCGTCGTCGAGACCGAGCCTCCGGACTACGTCGAGGAGATCCTCCTCGTTCGGCCGAAGAACAAACTGTCGCGCGTGTCGCTGACCTACCCGGAGATCGACGGCGTCGGCGGGAAGGGCGCGGCCCTGCGCACGATCTTCGAGATCGCCGATGCGCTCCAGGTCCAGGCGCTCGTGGTCGTGGACTCGGATCTCCGCTCCATCCTGCCCGAATGGGTCGAGCTCCTTGCCGGTCCCATCCTGAAGGGTGGCTACGACTTCGTGGCCCCGCTCTACTCCCGCTACAAGTACGACGGCACGATCACGAACACCGTCACGTATCCGCTCACCCGGGCGCTCTACGGCCACCGGATCCGCCAGCCGATCGGCGGTGACTTCGGGGTCAGCGGGGACCTCGTCAAGCACTACCTCGAGGCCGAGGACTGGACTCCGGACATCAGCAAGTTCGGGATCGACATCTGGATGACGACGACCGCCCTGGCCGGCGGGTATGCGATCTGCCAGACCCGGCTCGGGTCGAAGGTCCACGACCCCAAGGATCCCGGTTCGGATCTCGGGCCGATGTTCCGCCAGGTCGTCGGGACGATCCTCCGCCTTGCCGTCCGCCACGCCGATCGATGGGAGGGCATCCGGACGAGCCACGAGGTTCCGGCCTACGGGTTCGAGCGCATCGCCGATCCGCCCCCGCTCGACGTCAACAGCGTCCGGCTGCTGGACGAGTTCCAGGGCGGCGCACTGACCCTTGCCGACACCTGGCGGGGCATGTTCGCTCCAGCCAATCTCGAGACGGTCCTGGAGCTCGCAACCGAGGCCGGTCGGATGGCTGAGAGTGCCCGCGCGAAGCTGGACATGGACGCACCCGGGGCGGCGATGCCGACCACTGCCCAGATGGCCGATGCGCTGGCGGGCTTCCACTTCCCGGACGATCTCTGGGCCCGGATCGTCTACGACATGGTCGTCGCGGCACGCCGGGATCCCGAAAGCGTGGACCGGATGGTCGCCTCGTTCGTGCCCGTGTACTTCGGTCGCGTGGCCAGCTTCATCATCGAGAACCGCGACCTGACGACCGAACAGGCCGAGGAGCGGGTCATGCGCCAGGCGCGCGAATTCGAGCATCTCAAGCCATACCTGACCGACCGCTGGGCCAGCGAGGCGGCCAGCGGCACGGCCCGCGCGGGCGACGCGGCCCGCGCCAGCGACGCGTCCGCCGACGGCGCAGCGGAGACGCGCGCGTGAGCGCCGAGCCACTTCCCGCGAGAATCCTCATCCCCGTTGCCAATCCGGCCACGGCCGAGGAGTTGATCCGGCTCGGGGCCGACCTCCTCGAGCCACGATCCGGGGAGCTGACCGCGCTCGGCATCGTCGAGGTGCCCGAGGGGATGGCTTTATCCGAGGGCGCCACCCGGGCCCGACACGCGCGTCGGCTGCTACAGCGGGTTCTCGACTTCGCACCCGAGGGGACACCGGTCCATCCGATCGTGCGGATCGGTCGGCACGCCGCCGAGGGCATCGTGGAGGCCGCCGCCGAGCTCGACGCCGATCTCCTGGTCTTCGGCTGGGGCGGCAAGACGATCCTCGGCAAGGACGCATCCGCCGGGCCGTTCTCGACGACGATCGATGAGGTGGTCCGCGACGCCCCCTGCGACATCGCGGTTGTGAAGCAGCGCGGCACCTCCGAGGTACGGCGGATCATCGTGGCGATCCGCGGTGGCCCCCACGCCGAACTGGCGATCCGATTTGCCAACGCGATTGCGGCGCGGCGCGGCGCCGAACTCGTGGCGCTCCATATCCTGCCGCCCGGGATCACGATTGCCGTCCGGGCGCAGGCTGAGCGAGCCCTTCAGGCCTTCGTCCGGCAACACGTCACCGTCCCGACCGAGATGATCGTCCGCGAGGCCGCCAACGTCCGCAACGCCATCGTCAAGGAGGCAGATCGCGGCGACCTCGTGGTGATGGGTGCGGCCGCCGCCCCGACATCCGGCGAGGCCTCACAGCATCTGTTCGGGGCCATGCCCGAGGCGGTTGCGACGCGCTCCAAGGCCACCGTGATCGTGGTCAAGACCCGCGAGGCCATCGGGCGCCAGACCTTCGAGCAGCTCGCCTCGCACGCGGAAACCCTCGCAGCCGCGGATCGAGCCGCCGAGGAGGCACGCGCGGTGCCGACCAAGGTGGATCGCTGGTTCGGCGAATCCAACTTCCACCACAGCGAGTTCAGCGACCTGCGCCGCCTGACGCAGCTCAAGGAGAAACAGGGCCTGATGGTGAGCCTGGTGCTGCCGACGCTCAACGAGGAGGAGACGATCGGGCCGATCGTCCGGCGGGCGATGCGGGACATGGTCGGCCGGATTCCGTTGCTCGATGAGGTCCTGGTCATTGACTCGGCATCGTCGGACCGGACCCGCGAGATCGCCGAGGCCGAGGGGGCGCGGGTCGTCCAGCATCCGGACGTCCTCGCCCGGTACGGATCCTTCCACGGCAAGGGCGAGGCGCTCTGGAAGTCCCTCTTCGAGACCACCGGCGACATCGTCGTCTGGGCGGACACCGATGTCCGGAACTGGCACCCGCGGATGGTCTACGGGACGCTCGGGCCACTCCTCCACGAGCCGCGCCTCCAGTACGTCAAGGGCTACTACCAGCGCCCGATCGTGGAGGACGGCATCCTGCGCGAGGGCGGCGGCGGGCGCGTGACCGAGCTGGTCGCCCGGCCACTCATCAACCTCTTCTACCCGGAACTGTCCGGATTCATCCAGCCCCTGGCCGGCGAATATGCGGGTCGCCGCTCGATCCTGGAGCAACTGCCGTTCTTCACCGGTTATGCGGTCGAGATCGGCCATCTGATCGACATAGCCGAGCGAGTCGGGATCGAGGGCCTCGGCCAGGTGGACCTGGATCGCCGCGTCCATCGAAACCAGGAGCTCGAGGGCCTGTCCCGGATGAGCTTCGTCATCCTTCAGGCCGTCATGAAGCGGCTCGAGGAGCGACGCAAGACGCGATTGTTTGCCGAACTCGGCTCCACCATGAAACTGCCGCGGTCCGGGCGCGGTCGCCTGTCGCTCGAAGTGATCGAGCTGGCCGACATGGAACGCCCGCCGATGATTCGTATTCCCGAGTACATCGAGCGCCGAAGCGGCACCGAAACGGACGACCCGCTCGCGTAATGAGGCTCGTGATCGCGCCCGATAGCTTCAAGGGCTCGCTGACCTCGGTTGAGGTAGTCGAAGCACTGGCGACGGGCTGGCGTGAGGTTCGCCCGACGGACTGGATCGTCCTGGCCCCGCTGGCGGATGGAGGCGAGGGGACGCTCGAGGCAGTCGCCGCAACCGGAGCCTGGGTCTGGCAGGAGGTCGAGACCACGGACCCGATCGGCCGGCCGGTCACCGCGCGCTGGCTTCGATCTGGCGATGGCACCCGCGCCTGTGTGGAGCTGGCGTCGGCCTCCGGACTTTCCCGGCTCGGGCTCAGCGAGCGCGACCCGTTCGGGGCATCGACACTCGGAACTGGCGAGGTGATCCGAGCGGCGCTGGATGCCGGGGTGCGGCACATCGTCCTCGGGATCGGCGGCAGCGCAACTTCGGATGGCGGCCGCGGGATCCTGGAGGCGTTGGGCGCGGTGGTGAGCGGCGGGGACGGGGCTGGCGGCGGCGGGGCTGGCGGCGCCGGGGCGGGCGGCGGCGGGCCACGCGGCGGGGCGGGCGGCGCCGGGCCACGCGGCGGCGCGTTCGAGATCGACCTTTCGGGCCTTGATCCGCGCCTCGCCGAGACCGAGCTGCGGATCGCCTGCGACGTCACCAACCCGCTCCTCGGCGAGCGCGGCGCGGCGGCCACCTATGGGCCACAGAAGGGCGCGGACCCGTCGGACGTGGCCGGTCTCGACGCGCGACTGGCGCACTGGGCGGATGCACTGGAGGCGGTAACGGGCGCGCAGGCGCGCGAAACGGCCGGGGCCGGAGCCGCGGGCGGAACCGCCTTCGCGCTGCTTTGTCTCGCCGATCGCTTCCGGACGCTGGAACTCGTTCCGGGCGTGGACCTCATCGTGGAGGAGATCGGACTGCCCGATCTCCTCGTTCACGCGGACCTGGTCATCACCGGCGAGGGCCGGATCGACGCCCAGACCGCCTTCGGGAAGACCGCGCTGGGAGTCGCGCGGCTGGCAGAGAGGGCTGGTATCCGCTGCATCGCCGTCGGTGGCGGGGTGGAGCCGGAGGGCGTGGCCGCGCTCGAGGCTCACGGTGCCACGGTCGTCGCGGTCTGGGAGCGGGCGGTTCCGGTTGCCGAGGCGATGGCGGCCGGAACGGCACCACTCGTGGCCTGCGGGCGCCGGCTGGGGGAACGCGGGTTGGAGTGGTTGACTAAGTCCTGAACTTAGTCCATTCTGCCGCGATGGGCACCACCGTCAACATTCACGAGGCGAAGACGCACTTGTCACGACTTCTTCAGCGGGTCGAGGACGGCGAGGAGATCGTGATCGCTCGCGCCGGCAAGCCGATTGCTCGGCTGGCTGCCATTCACGAGCGACGCGCGCGGCGCGTGCCGGGCGACGACAAGATCGTGATCCGGGCCGACTTCGACGATCCCCTTCCCGAGTTCGATCCCGACTTTATGCACCCCGGGGACCCGCTGCGGGAGCCGCTGAAGTGAGGGTCCTGGTCGACACGCACGTCCTTCTATGGTGGGCGTCAAGTCGCGGTTCACGCCTGTCGGAGCCGGTGCAACAGCTGCTCGCCGATGGAACAACGGACGTGAGCGTCTCGATGGCATCGGTGTGGGAGATTGCGATCAAAGCTGGAACGGGCCGCCTCGAGCTGCCCGACGCGGTGGAGAGGTACATTCCCGACCGCCTGATGCACCACGGCTTCGACTTGCTTCCGATTGAGCTCTCCCACGCGCTCCATGCCGGAGGCCTGCCGAGGATCCACGGTGATCCGTTCGATCGAATGCTCATCGCCCAGGCACAGGTCGAGGGCCTGCCGCTGGTGACAGCCGATCCGACCATCGGCCAATATGACGTCGAAGTCATTTGGTGAGATCCGCCGCGTCGGCGCTCAGGAAGCGGAAGCGTCGGCCGCCGGATCCGGTCAAGGCATGGGTCCGAAAGCTGGACCGAACGCGGCCCGGTCTCGTGGATGACGTCCTCACTGGGCTGGCGACGATCCACGGTCACCCAACCTGGGAGCGGCGCCTCGATCCGACCAGCGAACTAATCCTGACGATCCTGACCCAGAACAGCGCGGACACTAACGCCGAGCGGGCATTCGAGTCGTTGCGCGATGCGTATCCATCCGGGCTGCTAGTTGAGCGCCACATCCCGGGTCTGGGCTGGGGCGGAGTGGGGCTGTCCGATGGCGCGCCGCCGGACTGGGCCGCGGTCGAGGCGGCCCCGGTGCAGGAACTCGTGGAGGTCATCCGCCACGGGGGACTCGCCAACCAGAAGTCTCCGCGGCTCCAGGCCACCCTCCGGACCATCCGTGAGGCCCGCGGTGACTACTCGCTCGAATTCCTGGGGGAGCTTGCGCCGCTGGAGGCGCGCGCCTGGCTGACCGCCATCGACGGCATCGGCAAGAAGACCGCGTCCGTCCTGCTGGCGTTCTCGTTCGGAATGCCCTTGATGGCGGTGGACCGTCACGTCGAGCGCGTCTCCAAGCGAGTGGGCCTGATCCCCGAGAAGGCAAGCGCCGACGACGCGCATGACCTGTACCTCGGGTTGCTCCAGCCGAACAAGATGTACGAGGCGCACGTCAACCTCATTCGCCACGGTCGCATGATTTGCCACGCGCGCAACCCCGAGCACGAGATCTGTCCGCTCAGGGACCGCTGTCGGTTCGTAAACCCGAAGGCGCCCTGAGCCCCTCTCACCCGCGCGCCCGGCGCCGCTTGTTCCCCTGAAGCACAACTCGACTACGGAGTCGACTCGTACCCGGCCTGCGACTGAGAAACGGCACGCTAGAAGGCGGTCCGACGGCCGAATGTCCCGCTGGCAGCACCGTTCGGCCACGAATTGGACCGCGGAGCCGCGCTCGGGGCCCGTCGTCGTGACGGCCCACGACGACTTTGGTCGAGTTGTTCCCGTACGGAACATTCGGCGGCCCGAGGCAAAGCAGCCCCCGCGCACGACCCCTGAACCCCCCGGACCCGCGCCTATACTCGGGCCATGCTGAGCACCGGGCGCTGGGGCGAGGTTTCCGTCGCGCGCATCCTCCTGGTGGATGACGATCCGAACCTGCTCGTGCTGCTGGCGGACCAGCTCCGAGCCGACGGATTCGAGGTGCAGACCGCGCGCGGTGGCGACGAGGCGCTGCGGCGGCTCGAGGGCGGCTGGCCCGACCTCCTGATCATCGACATGATGATGCCGCGCATGGACGGGCTGACCCTCGCGCGCGAGATCAAGGCACAGGCGGATCTCCCGATCATCGTCCTGTCGGCCATCGAGACGGCGGACAGCAAGGCCGATCTCCTCGACGAAGTGGCCGAGGACTACATCACCAAGCCGTACCACTACCCTGAGCTGCGGGCACGGATCACCCGCGTCCTGAGACGCGTCGGCGACAAGGTGCCGCGCCGCGAGATGGTCCTGGGGCCGAATCTCTCATTGGAGCTTCACCGGCGGACGGCAATCGTCCGCGGCGAGCCCGTCCAGCTGACGCCAACTGAGTCGCGCCTGCTCTATGCCCTGGCCGCGAACCTGGGGCAGACCGTGACCACGGAAATGCTCCTCGATCGAGGCTGGGCGGACACGGAGGACGCCGATCCATCCTACGTCTGGGTCACGATGCGTCGCCTTCGCCAGAAGATTGAGCCGGATCCGAATCACCCGGTCCACGTCATCACCGTCCGGGGCATCGGGTATCGACTGGTCCAGCAGGCCACGGACTCGGCGGACTCGCGGGGCGAGGCGTCGCCTCGGGACCCGTCGTCGCCGCGTGAGGCGTCACCTCGGGACCCGTCGTCGCCGCGTGAGGCGTCGCCTCGGGACCCGTCGCCGCCCGGACAGCGTCGGTGACCAAGGCGAGCCCGAACCGGGAGCCCGCGGCGGAGCGAAACTCGTCCTTCTCCTTTCGAGCGCGACTGACTGCCGGCCTGGTCGCCGGCGCCGTGGTCCCTCTGGCGATCGCAGCGCTTGCACTGCTCGGCGTGGAGTGGCTGCGGAGTGGCAACCTTGACTCCACGCTGTCGAGCATCGTCGTCTTCGTGCTCGCAACGGCAGCCATCGTGGCCATCGTGGTCGCGTTCGGCCTGGCCAGCAATCTCACGCGGCCCCTTGGGGAGCTCGCCCAGGCGCTCGAACGCGTGTCAGCGGGCGATCTGTCCGTCCGGGTCGAGGTCGCCGGCGAGGACGAGCTCGCCAGGCTCGTCGAAAGCCACAATCGTCTGGCTTCCGACCTCGCGCGAAGGAATCGCCAGCTCGGCCGGATCCTCGAGGCCATCGGCGAGACCACGCCGCGTGACGGCATCGACCGGCTCGTGGCGCATGCGACGACAAGTGCCCGTTCCGCATTCGAGATGATCGATGCCGACCTGCACCTCGGAGACCCCGGGGCCATCACCGTGGAGGAGATCATCCCCGGCGAATCGCGTCCCGTACGCGCCGTACTGGCCCTGCCTGACGAGCGGGTCGGCGTGCTGACTGGGCACCTCCCGGCGACTCGACGATGGGACGCCGCCGACCAGGACTTGCTCGAGTTGTTCGCCAGTGAGATCGCCGTGGCAATCCGCAATGCCCAGCTGTTCAACCAAGTAGAAGCACAGACACGCCGGCTGGTTGAACTCGATGCCGCAAAGGACGACTTCCTGCGCGGGATCAGCCACAACCTGCAGACCCCGCTGACCAGCATTCGAGCCTACGCAGACCAGCTCACCGAGGAGCGACCTGATCGCCGACTCACCATCATCCGCGAGCAATCTGAGCGTCTTTCGCGGATGGTCCGCCAACTCCTCATGGTGTCGCGGCTCGAGGCCGGGACGCTTCGCCCGCGGATCGAAGTACTGTCGCTAGGCCCGCGGGTCCGGCGAGCCTGGGAGGCGCTGGGAGTTCCAGAGATGCCCTTCGAGGTCATCGACGAAGCGGCTGGCTGGCTCGCGCTGGCCGACCCGGACCAGCTCGACCAGGTCCTCTGGGCGATCCTCGACAACGCTGTCAAATACGGAGGGAGCGCTGGTGCTGTGCGTGCGCACGTGCGACCCGATGCGAGTGTCGAGCGACTGCTCCTGACCATCGCCGATACGGGTCCAGGCGTGCCGGACGGGCTCCGTGCCTCGGTCTTCGAACGATATGCGCGGGGCACTGCACCGGATCATCCGGAAGGCACCGGGATCGGCCTCTACGTGGCCCGCGAGCTGTGTCGAGCGATGGGAGGCGAGTTGGATCTGGAGCCGCGCGGCGAGGGAGCGGCCGCGGAGGGCGTGGCCTTCACGATCTCGCTGCCGGGCGAAGGGCCAGCGAACGAGGAGGCCTGACGAACCTGAAACCGCGGACAAGCCTCCAGCCGATGACCAGCCGGGACGCTGCGAGCGTTGCCAGATTACGCTTCGAGGGTCGATGGGCACGATGAGCTGTGCGGGCGTCGGTTTGCCAGTGACGGAATTTGCCGCCGCACGGCCGCGACGCGGCTCGTGTCGATCACGGCGTGGACGATTGACTCGCGGTCTGGAGCCTGCGCAACCACGATCCCCCACGGATCGATGACCATCGAATGACCGTACGCGGGGTGGCCCGGTGGCCCTCCGATCTGCGCCGGTGCGATGACCCATGCACCGTTCTCGATCGCGCGGGCTCGCAGCAGGACTTCCCAGTGATCGCGACCGGTTCGCTCCGTGAAATTCGAGGGCACCGCCAGGATCTCGGCTCCGGCGAGCGCCAGCGTCCGATACAGCTCGGGAAATCGCAGGTCGTAGCAGATCGTCATACCGAGCTTCGCGCCGTCGATATCGGCGACGACCGGCTCGGTGCCGGGGTTGACCCGGACGCTTTCCGTATCTGACGGGCCGTGCTCGACGGCGACATCGAACAGATGGATCTTGCGGTACCGGGCCGCGATCTCCCCGTCGGGGCCGATCAGGGCTGAGGTGTTGTATGGACGATTGGGGTCCGCCGACGTCTCGGCCAGGCTGCCGGCCAGGATGCAGCATCCGTGGCGCCGCGCGATCTCGGCGAATGGCCCCGTAAAGGGGCCGGGGATCGGTCGAGCTGAGGCGCGGAAGCCGGCATCTGGACCGCGGTACTGCAGGTATTCGGGCAGCGCAACAAGTCGGGCGCCGTCGGCAGCGGCGCTGTCCGCGAGTTTCGCGGCCCGCGCGATGTTGGCCTCGGGATCAGGTCCGGCGTCGGTCTGGATCAGCGCGACTCGAAGCTCCACGATCGCAGGGTACTGCGGGCGTAAGTGGTCGGCCGCGGCTGCGTGGCCTGATCCGCGCCACGCATTTTCATGGCTACTACTCTGGGTGGGAGCACTACGCGAGTTGCGGCACAAGTTTCAAGCGGATAGGGCCTGCTCAGCGGCACCGGGTGGCCCAGAATCATGGCTATTGGTGCGCAGGGCGTGCATTAGACACGAAAACCGGGTGCGGCTGAGCCCCGGCAGCCCGTGGCGGCTGGCACTACTTGCGCAGTGCTCTCCGGGGAAGAATTGGCCAGGAAAGTTGGCCTGGCGGCACGTCGCCGCACGACCCGCGATGGCGCACCGACCCTACCGCCCCAGCGACACCGTCACGGGTTCGCGATGAACCGTGAAGTGCGCGACGTGGGCGAGGGCCTCATCGACGGTCTTGTGGACCTCGACGATGGCGGCTGGATAGCCGGCAGCGCGAACCAGGAGTTGGAGGCGTGCCGCCGCGTTGAGTGAATCCGCGTCCACCCCACCCTCACGGATGCGCCCCCAGGTGCTCTCGACGGCCTCGCGGAATGGAAGGTCGTCCCAATCGATGATCTTGAGCTCGACGCGATGTTCCATCATCGGCGGTCACCTCCAGGCACAAGAGTAGTTCCCCAGTCCCCGGGCAACCATGGCCGAGGAGCCCTGACGGCCGGGCCGCTCGGCACCTTCGGCGTGAGCCCGGGCACCTTCGGCGTGAGCCCGGGCATGCGAGCGCGCGGGCGCCGGGCGACCCGCGCGGGCGCCGGGCGGACCACTCGGGCGGCCACTCGCCCGACCCCGCACCGGCCCGGCGGCGCGCCGCGTACGATCCGCGGGTGAATCTTCCGATCCCCGGCCCAGCGTCGCGCCCGAACGCCCGCCGCGTGACGCGCCTCTCCCTGCCGCTGATCGGCGCGTTCGTCGTCGGGGCCATTGCCTATGGTGGTCTGTACACGTTCCCGGCCATGTCCGTGGCCATCGCAGCGGAGTTCGGGATCAGCCGGACGATCGCGGTCACCCCATGGACCATGTTCCTGCTGGTGACGGCCATCTCGAGCCCGCTGCTGGGTCGGGCATACGACGAGTTCGCAGATCGGGACCTGCTGACCGCATCGATGGTGCTCCTGGCCGCTGGGTGGCTCGCGGTCTACCTCGCCCCGGACATCTCGATCGTCATCCTCGCCTACGCCGCGTTCCACGCCCTCGGCCTGCAGCTCGCGTTCATCGGGACCACCACCGCCATCGCGCGACGATACGCGGGCGTTTCGGGGCTGGCGCTGGGGATCGCCTATGCCGGTCCCGGGATCGGGGTCGCGGTCGCGCTGCCGGTTGCGGCTGGACTCATCAACACCACCGGCTGGAGGACCGTCTCGCTCGTATTCCTCGCGGCATCACTCGTCGGTGTCGGGTTTGTCTGGCTGATGACCGCCGGGCCAAAAGTGCTGGTAGCCGCCCGCAGCGCGTCGGGATCCACCCGAGAGAAGGAAACCGAACTGGCGGCTCGCGCCTCGGGCCTCCACGAGACCGCGGCCCCGGGCGCTGTCTCGGCCGGTTTCGAACCACTCCCCGCCGGCAGCGGTGCTTCGACAGCCGCACGACTGGGTATCCGCCGGATCATCCGGACCCGGCGCTTCTGGGCGCTGTTCCTCGGCGCTGTGGCGATCGGTGCATTCGATGAAGGCGTGCTCCAGGCGTTCCTCCCCCACGCCGTCCAGGCTGGCTTCGGCGTTGGATTCGCGGCGAGCGCGATGGGCGCGCAGGCACTCGCGTATGTCGGCGGCCAGGTCATCGGTGGATATCTGTCGGATCGACTCGGACGCCGAGGGGTCGGAGTGGTGGCAGCCGCGGTGGTCGGCGGCGGCGTGCTCCTTGCCTTTGGCGCCTCGGCGGCGGCGCCGGCACTCGCCCTTGCGGGCATCGTTGCCCACGGGTTCGGCACCGGCGCCACCATCGCGGTCCGATCGGCTGCCCTGTCGGATGTCTTCAGCGGCCCGAACTTCGGCACAATCTTCGGCGTGATGGCGGTGGCGTATCCAGTTGGCGGGACGATCGCGGTGTACGCGGGCGCCCTGTCCGCCGACCGCCTCGGGACATATATGCCCCTGGTGATACTTGTGCTTGGTGCGCTGGTCGTATGGGCCGGTGCGCTGCTGGTTGCCGGTCCGCGACGGCATGGCGGGCGCAGCGCACGCGTGGCGCCGGTCGCGAACGCCGGCGACTGACGCGGGCGCCCGGGCTGTTCGGCGACTCCGCTCAGACGAGGCTTCGGTCAGCAGCCCAGCGTGACAACTCGTAGCGGCTCGAGAGCTGGAGCTTGCGGAGAACCGCAGAGACATGGGTCTCGACCGTCTTGACCGAGATCGCGAGCGCCTGAGCAACTTCCTTGTACGTGTAGCCGCGGGCGATGAAGCGCAACACCTCCCGCTCGCGAGGCGACAGTTGATCCAGCTCCGGATCCAGGGAAGGGGCGCCATCCGTGGCAAATGCGTCGAGCACGAACCCCGCCAGCCGTGGCGAGAAGACTGCGTCGCCCTCGTGAATTCTCAGCACCGCGGTGACGAGCTCGCCGGGTGCGATCGACTTCGTGACGTAGCCTCGTGCCCCGGCCCGAATGACCCCGATCACATCCTCCGCCGCATCCGAAACGGAGAGCGCCAGGAAGCGCACGTCCGGTAGCTCGGTGCGCACCCCTTCGATTACGGCTCGCCCCCCACCACCGGCCATATGCACATCAAGCAGGACGACGTCAGGACGTGCCATACGGATCGCGGCTATCGCCTCGTCGACCGTCCCGGCGTCACCGACGATCTCGACTTCGGCGCTCAGCTCTGACCGGACACCGGATCGAAACAGCGCGTGATCGTCGACGATGAACACCCGGACGCTCACGATGCATGCCTCGGCATCATGAGCTCAACTTCGGTGCCGTCGGGGCCGCTCCGAACGTGGGCTGTCCCGCCGTGGCGCTCCATTCGCTTGACGATCGATTCGGTGATCCCGCGCCGGTCGGCGGGCACGCTGGTGGGATCGAAGCCCGCGCCATGGTCCCGAATGAAGGCACTGACCCGGGCGTCCTCAACCTCGACGTAGAGGGACACGTCCGACTGACCCGAGTGCCGTGCGGCGTTGAGGGCGGCTTCGCTCGACGCCGAAACGAGGGCCCGAAGGTCGTCGTCCATCTCTAGATCGCCAACGACAACCGCCTCCACCTTGACATGCTCCCGACGCTCGATCCGATCGGCCGTCGCATCGACGGCGTCCCGAAGGCGCACGCCGCGCACGGTCGGCGCACGTCCATACAGCCAGGCGCGGAGCTCCCGCTCCTGCGTCCGGGCGAGGCTCGTCATCTCGCGCGGCTCCTTGGCCCGCTGGATGAGCGCCAGCGTCTGGAGAACCGAGTCGTGGAGATGGGCGGCCAGTTCCGCCCGAGCCTCCGACCTGATCCGGCTGCTCCGTTCTTCGATCAGGTCGTTGGCGAGGCGGATCAACCAGGGCCCCGCGAGGAGGCCGATTCCACCGGTCGTGACGATGACCGCCAGGACCACGTTGGCGGCCGCCTCGAGCGAGGTCGTGGCGGCCAGGAAGACTGCCATTCCGCTGCCAACGAGCGCCGCCCCGGCAAGGGCCCTCGGGCGGTTGATTCGGGTCCGGGCCAGGGCATCCAGTGGCGATCGAAAGTTCGCCAGCTCGATCCTCCGTGGTTCGTCGCCCGAACCCCGCGCCCAAATCACGGCGAATCCGATGGCCGCCAGGGAAACCGGGAGCGCCGCTCCGATCCAGAAGCCCGTCACGTAGAGGAACGCCAGGACGCCCACGACAAGGGCGAACGATCCAAGCAACTGGCGCGGGGAGAGCGCCAGGACGGGTGCGGTTCGGTGGCCCGCCGGCCCCGTCGGAGCGACGCCCTCGAGTGGAGTGAGGACCCACAGCAGGACGTAGACCACGACCCCGAAGCCCGCGGCGAGCGACAGGGCCGCGAATGCAAGGCGGACCCAGATCGGTCCGACGCCGAGGTGGCGGCCGAGACCTGCGCTCACGCCGGCCACGATCCGCTCGGACCGACTCCGGCGGAGCCGTGGCCGTCGGTCGCCGAGCTGAGCTGGCGTGGATGAGAGGCCGAGCTGGCGCATGGCGCGATGGTCCCACACTGGCGGGCACAGTTCGATCGGTGATCACCCTGACCGCCGGGTTCGCCGAGTCAGGGTATTACGAGGGTTATTCCCGATGGTCCAGCTGGGGCTCGACGACGACGATGGACGCATGACACACGACGGCTCGGAACACGACGGCTCGGAACACGACCCCTCACCCGACTCGCCACCCGGGCCTCAGCCGGCACCGGCACCTCGCTTCCTGCGCCGTCGCCGCGACGATCGGATCGTCGGTGGAGTTGCCGGCGGACTCGGCGACTACCTCAACGTCGATCCCGTCCTGCTCCGGGCCGTCTTCGTCGGGTTGATCATCTTCGGCGGAGCGGGCCTGATCCTGTACGCGCTCGGCTGGGTCCTGATCCCACTCGATGGTGAACTGCGATCGATCGGCGAGCAGGCCGCGCATCGGCTGACGGCGCGAATCGGTCGGGTTGGGCTCGTGATCGTTGCGGTCGTCGCGATCGTCGTGACCAGCCCGTGGGGCGCGGAACTTGGCGGCCACTACTTCGTGGATATCAATCTCTTCTGGGCGCTTGCGGTCGTGGCTGTCGGCGTCGCCCTGCTTCTGCCGGTGCGCGGCCGCCGCGATGGACCGGTCGGTTCAGCCACCCCTGCGGCGCCGACCGATCAGGCACACGCCCCGGCGGCGGCGATCTCCGACTCTACCCCGGCCGTCGCGGCGTCGCAGCCGATGATCGTCGACCCTCAGCTGGGCGCTCACGCGTCGCGCAGGCGATCACCGCTCGGCTGGGTCGTCGTGGCGGCGCTTCTCTTCGTAACGGCCGGACTGGCCCTCGCGAATCAGGCGCAGGACCTGCGCCTGACGCTTAGCCAGCACCTCGCGGCCGGCCTGGTTGTACTCGGAGTCGGGCTCCTCGTTGGAACCTGGTGGGGCCGCGCACGCGGGCTGGTCCTGGCTGGGTTCGTGCTGGCACCGATGGCGCTTGCGGCAGCGTTCGTCACGGTTCCGCTCGAGGGCGGCATCGGCGGCGCTGACTACCAGCCACAGTCGGCCGCCGAACTCCTGAGCGAGTATCGGCTGGTAGCGGGCTCGATGGTCCTCGATCTGACGAAGCTCGAGACCGGGACGGATCCCGTGACCATCACCGCGAGCGTCGGATTGGGAAACCTGACCGTGATCCTGCCCAACGATGCGTCCGTCGCGGTGAACGGTCGGGTGGATGCCGGCGTGCTGCAGTTGTTCGGTGCCCGTCATCGCGGAACGTTCATCCGGGATCGAGCCGAACGTCCGGGCAGCGTCGGTGGCGACACGCTCAGCCTGACGCTCGAGGTGGGCGTCGGCGAAATCTGGATCCAGCGCGAATCCGGGGAGGCCAACTGACGATGGAGCGCCACGACACCGACCTGCTCTCGCTGTTTTTCGGATCCGTGCTCGGGCTGACCGGCCTGATCCTCCTGGGGGGCGACCCATCACGCAGCAACGCTGCGCTCGCCTGGGCCGGGCCACTCGTGGCCGTCATCACCGGCGTGGTCCTCGTTCTGGCTGCATGGCCCCGCTCGGGTCCGAGGCGAAGCGAGGCCACCGAACCGGAGCAAGCCGACGGCGACGCAGCCCATCTCGCCGCGCCAGTCGATTCGGAGGGCACAGCGAAAAGCGTGCGGGATCGAGGGTAGGAGCATCCTCCGGGATCGGCGCTGACGTACACCAGTCCCGCGAACTCCCACGGTAACCGACCACTTCGAACCGCCCCGAACCCCACTGGACCCCACCGAACCGCGGCGGACCCACGCCCAGTTCAGCGAACCAGCCAGTACCTGACCCAGTGGTGCACTGGGACAACAGGATTTTGCCGTGAGGACATTGGTACTGTCGTCAGGATCGACCTGGCGGGCCTATTCTCCAGACCGACCTCACCCGATCCGCTCGTTCCGAGCGTTCGCCCACTGGAGAACAAACGATCATCGTGACAGAATCACAGATGCTGTCCGTCCTCGGCATCGCCCTGCTGGTGAACCTCTTCCTCATCAGCGCGGCGATCTACGCGCGCCGACACGGCCGATCCCAGCAGACCGCGATGGCCGCAGGCCCGACGCCGGCGCTTGCGCGCACCGGAATGGGCAATCTCCGTCCCGACGGACCTCCGATCACCGTCACCGCACCCGGGACCGTGACGGCGTTTGCTGTCAGCGACCGCCGTGCGAACGGCTCCGACGCGCCCAGCGGTCCGAGTTCGACTTCCACGCTCGTACCCGGAATCGACGACGCTGTCACCTGGACCCGACTCACCGACGGCGAGGCCGCGCGGATCGCGCGGTACGACCGTTCAGCGACGATCGTGCTTGTTGAGCTCGATGGACTCGATCGCCTGATCGCGACCCTCGGAGCCTCCGCTGGCGAGCGGGTCATCGCTGCCACCGCGGCAACCGTCCGCTCCGAGGCTCGAACCACGGACACCGTCGCCTGCCTCGGGCCCCACCGCTTTGGCGTGCTCCTGCCTGAAACCGACGAGATCGCAGCGATCAACTACACGGAGCGTGTTCGTTCCATCTGCGACCGCTGGCTACAGACAGGTTCTGTGGCATTGCGGGTCGCGATCGGCCATGCGAGCCTGACGCCTGCACTCGGGGCGGCAGGAGCGATGCGCCTCTGCCAGGAGCGACTCGACAAGGAACGCCGGCCCGAGCATCGCAATCTCGGCGCCCTCATCGGCGATGAGCCGCCGGCCGCCGCGTCCGAGGGCTGACACCGACCGAGCAGTGTTCGGGCACGTGGGACGGCCCGATTTCCTGACGGCACGGCTCGATCCAGGAGTTGGGACGTATCGCACTCGTTAGATGAATGGGAGCGATACGGGGAACGCGAAGGGCGCGTCGCCGAGCTGCCGCTAGCCTCGACGCGCATCCGCGAGACGCGGCATCTCGCCTGACTGTCGATGCCGCGCAACCGCGGAGCTGCCTAGTTGTACGTGAACTGATCGAGCGAACGGACCGGCGTGCTCCCGCCTGGCGTTGTGACGACGATGTCGACGGTGCCGATCGTCCCCGCCGGTGACGTCGCACTGATGGACGAGTCGGTGTTGACCGTGAACGAGGCGGCCGGAACGCCACCGAACGTGACCGATGTTGCCCCTGTGAAGTACCGACCGGTGATTGTCACGGAGGTGCCGCCGATGGCCAGTCCCGAGGCCGGGCTATTCGCGGCCGTGATGACCGGCGTCGGGTACAGCTGAATCAACTTGGCTCCGGTGCCGAGGATCTGGCCGGCGATCTGATTGAAGACGGCCGGCAGACTGCTGGCGTTGATGACATTGAAGAAGTACGTCCCCGGCGGGTTCGCCGTCGGGTCGGCCTTCGCCAGGCGCATCATCAAGTTCAGGTCAACCTGGCTGCTGCCGCTGCCGCCCTGGCCGATGGCGATGGAGTACGCCACATCCGCCGAGGCGAGATAGGTGTCGATCTGGTTCTGGTTCGGCCGCTGCCTGTTGGGGTTCGTCGCCGGGTTGAGGTCCGTCGATGGCAGGCCGTCTGGGCCCTGGTCGGGGTTGGGGCGTCCATCCGAGATCAGGATGATCACCCGCTTGACCGGGCCACCGACAGCGTTCCGTGCGTGCGAATTGAGGTCCGCTGCGCCAGTCTCCATACCGAACTTGAGCGGAGTGATGCCGGCGGCCGTGATCGCGTTGATCTTGCCCGCGAGCTGTGCAGCGTTGGACGTCCAGGCGGTGGGGTCGACGGTGGCGGTCATCCCGCTGAACGTCGTAATCCCGACAAGGTTGCTGGTCGGAGTGATGCCGCCGTTGCTCGCCAGGTCGGTGACAAGCTGGTTGGCGGCCTTCTTTGCCCAGTAGATACGAGGCTGTGGCGGAGTGCCGGAGTTGTTGCCGTTCATGCTGCCCGACGTGTCGATCACCAGCTCGACATCGTTGAGCGGCGGCGGCGGCTCCCCACACGGCCCATTGCATGAGGCCGAGACGACCGCGCCAGTGGACCCGCTGTTGATCCCGACCACCCGGCCAAACGAGTAGTCCTGCGTCGCAGAGCCGGTGATGAGGACGGTATTGCACCTGTCCATCAGTTCGGGGCGACAGGTGCTCGTGCGCGTTGGGCCGGCCCCCGTGAATGCGGCCTGCTTCGTGGCAAGGGGGGTTGACCCGGTCCAGGTCTTCGAGGGACTCGGATCGCAGACCCGTGGCACGTCTCTCGCGATCAGCGGCAGGCCTGACGCGGGGTCGGCGCCGATCACGCACCGGTACTCGATCGTGTAGTCCGATCCCGACAGGGTCGGGTAGTTGGCCGCGATCGTCGCGATGATCAGGGCATTCGTCCTGGCGTAGGGCGAGCCGGGGGCCGATCCGTTCGGTGCGAGTCCACCATTGCTGCCGTCGATCGGCAGCATGGTCCCGCCGGCCAGAGCCGCCGCGTCCAGCGTGTTGACGAGGTTCTGGCGCGTGTTCCTCAGCAACCCAACGTCGACGACCATGGACGCGAACAGCATCATGACCACGAGCGCCAGGGCGAACACGATCAGAATCTGCCCGCGCGCGCCGCTCTCAATGCGTCGCAGAAAGAACATCTGAGAGCCTCCCCTCACTTTGGATGCGTCCCGTGGACGACGTGGCTGGATGCTCACTCGAGCACCATCTGGGCCGTAGAACTGAAAGTCACGATGTTTCCGAACAGCAGCGGAAAGAACAGGTGGTAGTCGTAGGTCACGGTGACTTTCACGGCATCGCCGGGCTTCGCCGACGTACCCGAGCTGAAGTCGCAGGTCGGCGTGGACTTGATGGGGATGCATATCGCACTGATACTCATCGTCGCGGCTGATGTGTCGACGGCAAAGGCATCGGACTTCACGCGTGCATCCACGATTGCATCGATGGTGTCATAGCCGGGGACAATCGTCGCTGCCCTCGTAGCCTCGCGCGTCGCGTTGATGATCGTCAATCTCGAGTACAGCATGTAGCCGAAGTCGAAGATCCCGGACATCACGAGCAGGAAGACCGGAATGATCAGGGCGAACTCAGAGAGGGACTGCCCACGATCGCGCGATCGCCTCCGTTGGGTCAGCGGAGCGGAGCGGTGGCGGCTTCGAAGCTGCATCAGAAGGTCCCGTGTCTCCATCGGTTGGGGCCGCTAGTTGAACGTCTGCAGCACCATCACGACCTCTGAGGTCATCGGGATGGTGTTGCCGAACAGCAGTGGGAAAAATGAGCGGTAGGTGTAGACGAGGGTCACCGCCACGAAATCACCCGCGGTCGCCTGGGTCGTGCCGAAGTTGGCCGCGGAGAAGTCGCAGGGCGGTGAAGACTTGGTGCACGTGGTGGTCGTGGTCAGGTCGGCGGTCACGAGGCCCGTGCCGGCCACGACGGTCGCAACACGTGCGGCGGTGACGGTCGGGATCGTTGCGAATTCGGCCGCGGTCTGGGCGTGGACGTTGAGCGCCGACCTCGCGCCCTCGCGGGCCGCGTTGATCACCGTCATCCGCGAGTAGAGCATGAACCCGAAATCGAGAATCCCCGACAGCAGGAGCAGCATGATCGGGACGACGAGGGCGAACTCGACCAGCGACTGCCCGCGAGGGTGGCGGCGACGACGGATCGAGTTGGAGCGCACGAGGCGATTGTGCCTTGCAGAACCTTGCAATGTGCCTTGCATCTCCGGGATTCGCGGTCATCGACCCGAAAAGTGTTGACCGGGCGCAACCAATGCTCCGTTCGCGGGCAGATAGGTGCCGTCTGCGCCGGTACGGCCGTCGCATCCGAAGGTCACACTCCGGCGTCGACCTTCGAGCGGAGGAATTCGAGGACGCGAGGGTCGATCCAGCCCGGGGCAGCCGTCCGCTCTTCGAGGTTCTCGACGCCCATCCAGTCGACCAGCGCCCGATGCCACTCCAGGTCCCAACCGTCGGGCAGGGGTCGCGGGTCGCCAATCGCCGGTCGGTCGGCGCTCGTGGCGGGCGCGGCACCCACCTCGCCCGTGCCCCCCGCCTCGCCCTCGTCAGCCCGCGGCTCCATCGGTCGATAGAGCGTGGCAGTCCAGTCGCCGGGACCGGCGCCGAGGCGCTCCAGCATGCGTCGGAGCTCGGCCGCCAGATCCGCGTCAAGGGGCCGTAAGTCAGCCACAGCCGGCCGATCCAGGTACAACCGCTGGAGATCGAGCAGTCGCCCGAGTTCGGTGATCGGATCGGGGTGATCGTCGACCCGGAGATCGATCCAGCGATCGTTCCCGCCGCCGTAGCCCGCGCCGTCGCGGACGACCAGCAGCGCCGCTGATTCCCGGCCACGTCGGTCGCCGCCCGCCGTGTCCGCCGCCGCGAGACAGCGCACGAGCAGCTCGGGAAACGGACTCCCGCCAGCCACAAACGTATCCGCGAGTCCGTCCACCACGCCTGACCCGGTAAGAATGTTTCCCTGGGCCGCATAGCCGGGCCCGGTCCGACCGCCGGCCCAGGCGAAGCAGCCGCGGCCCGTGAACGTGGCGCCGCGCCCGGCGGCATCCACGATCCCCGCCTGGCGCTCGTCCCGCAGTTCGTCGCCGGCGACCAGCCGATCCAGCGTTTCCTGGGCGCTCGCACCGCCGGCCAGGAGCTCCAGTCCCCCTGGTCCGTAGGCCACGTTGGCGAACGACTGGGTGGCCACCGCACCGATCCCGGCCTTCGCCCACGGCACGACCGAGCCGACCGCGAGGAACTTCGACTGGACGGCGACTGCCAGGTCGCCCGTCGCCGGATCGAGAGCAACGATCGAGAACGTCATGCGGGCAACCTCAACGTTGGGATTTCTTCGCTTGCGAATCGGTCCAGGGGAGCATTATCGACCCCAGCTCCGCGATTCCATCCGCCGTTCGAGCGTCCCCGGACCGCGACGAGGCCGTGCCCCCACGGCAGGAGGATCGACGTGAACCACGAACCCCGCCTCAACCGACGAAGATCCTGCGCCACAGTCGCAGCAATGGCGCTGGCGCTCGCGCTGGCCGCGTGCGGACAGGGGACCGGCGCGTACGGCCCCGCGGGGCAAACGGTCAGGCCACTCGCCAGCGACGCGCCGGCCGCGAGCGCCGCGCCGGCCGCGAGCGAGGGAGCCGGCGGGGCAGTCCACGAACTGACCGTTGTTCAGGATCCGACCCTCGGCGCATTCCTCGCCGGGGACAATGGCCGGACCTTGTATGTGCTGACGAAGGACACGCCCGTGTCAGCACGTGCGCGGGGCAGTGCGCAGTGACCTGGCCGCCGCTCACGCTGGCGCAGGATGCGACCGTCGCCGGAGCCGCCGCTGCGAACGGGACCATCGCGACCATCACGCGATCCGACGGCTCCACCCAGGTCACCTACGACGGAGCGCCCCTCTACTACTTCGTCGGCGACACGGGCGCGGGCCAGACCAACGGCCAGGGACTGAGTGGCGTCTGGTTCGTCGCTTCGCCCGACGCCGGGCCGGTCAGGGGGACGGAACCTTCGCCGTCAGAGCCTGTCGAGCCAACCTATTGACGGCGACCGCGGCGCCCGGCTGCGCTGCCGTTGCCCCGATCGATCCGCTATCGTCGGCCCGAATCCTCAGGACACCAGGGAGTAGATCTTCATGCCGAACGCGCCGTATACCTACCGCGGTCTGATCGTCGAGTACTGGGATCTTCTGCGCGGCGACACGTCGCGATGGTCGAGCCGGCCGTATTTCCTCGACCTCATCAGGAAGAGCGGCCAGCCCGTACTCGATGTTGCCTGCGGGACCGGACGGCTGCTGCTCGACTACGCAGCAGAAGGGATCGACATCGATGGCGTTGACATCTCGCCCGAGATGATCGATCTGTGCCGGGCGAATGCGAGAGAAGCGGGCCTTGGGCCGCACCTGTACGTGCAGGCGATGCAGGAACTCGACCTTCCTCGCCGCTACCAGACAATCCTGGTGCCGTCGTCGTCGTTCCTCCACCTGACCCGGCCCGCCGACGCCCTCGAAGCGCTTCGACGCTTCCGGACACACCTCCTGCCAGGGGGCCTGCTCTCGATGTCGCTCCGCATCTTCGAGCCGGATCCGGCAGCGGCAGAGTGGGACCTTGATGGTGAGGCCGCGCGCCCGGATGGCTCAATCGTGCGACGGTGGTTCCGGTGCACGTATGACGTTCCGAGGCGCCTGCAGAACACGGACTATCGCTACGAAATCATCAACGATGGCCAGACGGTCGCGAGCGAGAGATACACCATGGACGCGGACTTGACCTGGTATCCCTTGGGTGATGCCCTGGACCTGCTATCCGAGGCAGGTTTCGTGAACGTCCATGCTCAGTCCGATTTCACGGAAGAACCGGCGACCGACGAAGACACCAGCTTCATCGTCCTCGGCACGAAGTCCCCTGACGCGTCGCGCTGAGGACCAAATCTCGGTCACTCCCCGCGCGGCCGCCTCGACCTCGTCGTTGACTCCCGTGCGACCGGGGGTCCGCGCCGTGGTCCCGAGCTGGTCGAACAGGAACGCGTACTGGTCTGCCCCGGCGCCACGGTCTCGGCGATACCGGGCGCAAGGGGCCCGAGAGCCGAGTCGGCCTCAGGCCTACGGGAGCGTGTCGAAGCCGGCGGTTCGGAAGTCAGAATCAAGGGCGATGGCCCGATCGATCTTCTCGCGACGCATGAAGGCGAAGCTCGTCCGGTCCACAAGCGAGACCGACGAATCGATCGTGTCACGGAAGGCTGACATCCCGGCGGCGTGCAACTCCGCGTCGACCGGCGTGACGGTCAGGGCGGGAAGCACCCGGTCGACGATGTCGGCTGCCACCGACGCACCGAAGCGTCTGCGCGCAACGGCCAGGGTCTCGACGACGACATAGGCGTGCGTCACGAGTGCTTCGGTGCGTCCGAGGGCGAACGCCTCGACGACACCGGCGTGGGCGGGATCATCCCGATCGACCAGGGCAAGGATCCCGCTCGTGTCGACGAACAGCGTCACCAGCGATCCCTACCCAGCACCTCGTCGTGCTCGCGAGCGACACTGCCAGTCTCGGACGCCGCCGAGCCGGCTGCGCCCAGGAGAGCCTCGATGCGCTCTCGCCGCTGAGCGTCCTCGTCGGGCACGACCCGGTCTACCGCGTCGCGGATGATCGCGGCAAGTGACACGTGCTGCCGAAGCGCCGCTCGGCGGAGGCGTTGCATCTGCTCCTCGGTGAGCGAAACCTGCGTCCGGATCATGGCCCGATGATAACAGATGCCATGGCAATGATATCACTCGGAGGATCGGCGCATCCGACAAGGCGGCTGTCAACAAGGTCGCACCAGCGTCGGCCAATGGAACTCCCCGCCGGCGCTCACGATTCCCGGGCGCGCACCGTGGTCCCGAGCTGGTCGAACAGGAACGCGTATTGGTCGGCCTTGAGGGCGACGGTTTCGTCGATGCCGGATCCCATGCCGTGCCCGGCCTTGTCCGTGGTCCTGAGCAGAATCGGTCGGCCAGAGGTCGTCGCGGCCTGGAGACATGCCGCCATTTTTCGTGAGTGATAC
>JBBQMH010000013.1:0-37172 GCA_038328755.1 Candidatus Limnocylindrales bacterium | reverse complement strand
CTCCTCGACGATCGACCGAAGGGCCCGAGCCCCAGTCTTGCGCGTGAGGGCGACATCGGCGGCCGCCTCAAGCGCGCCGGGGGTGAACGCCAGCTCGACCTTGTCGAGCGAGAGAAACTTCTGAAACTGCCGGGCGACCGCGTTCTTCGGCTCGGTCAGCACGCGGACGAGGTCCTCGGCCGACAGGGCGGACAGCGTGACCATGACCGGCAGCCGGCCGATGAACTCCGGGATCAGGCCGAACTTCAGGAGGTCCTCGGGCATGACCTTCTCGAGGATCCGGCCACGCTCGACGGGACCCATGGCCGACTTCGAGCCAAAGCCGATCGAGCGCCGTCCGACCCGCTCCTCGACGATCCGCTCGAGCCCGTCGAACGCGCCGCCGCAGATGAACAGCACGTTCGTCGTGTCGATCTGGATGAAGTCCTGGTGGGGGTGCTTGCGGCCGCCCTGCGGCGGGACGTTGGCGACGGTCCCCTCGAGGATCTTGAGCAGCGCCTGCTGGACGCCTTCGCCGGACACGTCGCGGGTGATCGACGGGTTGTCCGCCTTGCGCGCGATCTTGTCGATTTCGTCGATGTAGATGATCCCGCGCTGGGCCCGGGCAACATCGAAATCGGCGGCCTGGATCAGGCGGAGCAGGATGTTCTCGACGTCCTCGCCGACGTAACCTGCCTCGGTCAGCGATGTGGCATCGGCGATGCAAAACGGTACGTCGAGCACTCGCGCCAGGGTCTGGGCGAGGAGCGTCTTGCCGGAGCCCGTCGGACCGACGAGCAACACGTTGGACTTCTGGAGCTCGACCTCGTCGATGGAATGGCCCGCGTTGACGCGCTTGTAGTGGTTGTAGACGGCCACGGAGAGGACCTTCTTGGCCTTGTCCTGGCTGATGACGTACTGGTCGAGGGACGCAGTGATCTGGCGCGGGTTCGGAAGCTTCGTCGAGCCTGCCTTGACCTTGGGCTGCTCCAGCAGCTCCTCGTCGATGATCTCCTGGCAGAGATGGATGCACTCGTCGCAGATATAGACGCCCTGACCCGCGATGAGCTTCCGGACCTGCTCCTGGCTCTTGCCACAGAAGGAGCAGCGGTACGGCACCTTGGGGCCTTTGGTCGTCGTGCTTGTCGTGCTCACTCGCGTGCCTCGTGCGGTCGTCGCAGGTTGCCCCGGCCCGGCGCCGGCGTCAACCCTTGGACTTCTTCGTCTCCGCGGCAGGGGCTGGAACGACCTTGCCGCCCTCGCCGCCGGCCAACCCGGCGTCATGGGCCTGCGAGATCAGCGAAGACCCCTGAGCGTTGTACACCGCATCGATGATGCCATAGTCCTTCGCCTCCTCGGGGGACATGAACCGGTCACGATCCGTGTCCTTGACGATCTGCTCGATCGACTGGCCCGTGTGGTGCGCCAGGATCTGGTGGAGCATCAGGACCACGTGCTCCCATTCACGCATCTGGATCACGGCGTCGGGTGCGTTCCCCCGGAAGCCTCCCGATCCCTGGTGAATCATGATCCGGCTGTGCGGCAGAGCGTAGCGCTTGCCCTTCGCGCCGGCCGCGAGCAGGACTGCCGCCATGGATGCTGCCTGGCCGAGGCAGATGGTGCTGACCGGTGCTCGCAGGTACTGCATCGTGTCGTAGATCGCCAGGCCAGCGGTGATGGCACCGCCGGGCGAGTTGATGTAGAGGCTGATGTCCTTCTCCGGATCCTCGGATTCGAGGAACAGGAGTTGGGCAATGACAAGGTTGGCGAGGTGATCCTCGATCACGTCACCGATGAAGATGATCCGCTCCTTGAGGAGGCGGGAATAGATGTCGTAGGCGCGTTCCCCCCGGCTGGAGGTCTCGATCACCATGGGTACGAGCATGGTTGGCTCCTGCTGCAACGTGAGGCTGGTCAGCCGGCCGAAGCCGCTTCGGCATCGGGCACGAGGACCGATCCGGGATCAGTGGCGTCGACGGACGCGTTGGCTTCGGCCGAATTCGATTCGATGCCCGACGGGGCGTCGTCCTCGAGGTGCGGCAGGGCCGGATGCTCCGGGTGCGCTGTCAGCCAGCGCTCGACCAACTGTTCCACCACTCGGCTTCGCCGAAGGGTGCTGCGGATGAAGCTGCGGCCACGAGCGGACTCGAAGTACGCGACGGTCTTCTTCTCGCGCCCGTACCGGTCCCGGGCCTTCTCGACCTCGGCCTCGATATCGGCATCCGAGATCGAGACGCCCTCCTGCTCGGCGATGCTCGACAGGACCAGCAGGACGCGGACCCGCTTCTCCGCGCCGGGTCGGAATTCGCCGTGGAGATCGGCCTCTGTCTTCTCGACGACCTTGAGATACGCCTCTTCGGTAATCCCCTGCCGGGCCAGCGACGCGCGGAACTCGTCATGCATGACCTCGACTTCCTGGTTGATGAGGATGTCAGGCAGGTCGAGCGTCGCGTTCGCAACGGCGTAGTCGATGATCTTGTCGGAGAACTCGTGGCGTGCACGATCCAGGGCGTTGCGGGCGAGGCGTGCGGCGATCTCGGTTCGAAGTGCGGCGAGATCGGCGAAGTCCCCCATCGACCGGGCGAATTCGTCATCCATCGTTGGGGGAACCTTGACGCGGAGCTCGTGCATGTCGACCGCGAAGTGGGCCAGCTGCCCGGCCAGCGAGGTCTCCTGGTAATCGTCCGGAAAGGTGATGTCGAAGGCCGTCGAGCCGCCTGGCTCGAGACCCCGCAGGTTCGCCTCAAACCCGGGAATGAGCCGCTCCTGCCCCAGGATCAGCGGCATCCGATCCGTCGATCCGCCTTCGAACGGCACACCGTCGCGTGTCCCCACGTAGCCGATGACGGCGTAGTCACCGTCTTCGGCGCCGCGGTCCTCGACCGGCGCCAGCGTCGCGTTCTGGTCCGCCAGCTCCTCGATCACCTTATCGATCTTGGACTCGTCGATCTCCTCGATCTCGGGCTTGAACGGGAAATTGGCGTAGTCACCCAGCTTGACGTCCGGACGAACCTGGACCGTCGCCGTGAACACGACGGGCTTGCCCTCCTCCGCCTGCTCCATGTCGATCTCGGCGTTGGTGAGAGGAGTGATATCGTGCTCGATCATTGCCTCGCGGTAGGCCCGCTGGACGAGATGGTCGAGCGCCTCATCGAGGACCGCGGCGGGTCCCACCGTCCGCTCCACGACCGCGCGCGGAGCCTTGCCGGGCCGGAAGCCGGGGATCTTCGTGCGGCGCGCAAGGTGCCGGACCGCTTCGTCAAGGGCGGCCGACAGATCCTCTGGCGGCAGCTCGAAACGGACGAGGACTGAACTTTTTGGTACTGGTGTGATCGTGCTGTTCATCGCCGCGAAGTATACGGGGGCGAGCCCCGGGCGCCCGGGGCCACGTCACCGAAGTGGTGGGCGAGGTCGGGGTCGAACCGACACGTCCCTCACGGAACACCGGCTCCTAAGGCCGGCGCGTCTGCCATTTCGCCACTCGCCCAGGAGCGAGGATAGCGGTCCCCGCGGCGCTTGTGACGCTGGATCGGTTCAGCCGGCGGAATCCTCGGGCGTAGCCGGCGACGTCCCATCCATCCGTGCCCGAGCCTTGCGCAGGCCGTCCGCGAACGATGGGCCGTCGGGATGGAAGAGACGCTCGGCGAATTCGCGACCGAGTCGCACCGAAGCCGGGCCAAGGGCACTGAGGAGTAGCCCGCTCGCCAGGCCTGTGAGATCGCGCTCTCGCACCTTCGAGGACTTCTGATCCACGAACCGCGCGAACTCACGCTCGATGATTCCGCGAACGCGGTCGCCGTCAGGTCCCAACTTCCGAAGTACCGCCTCGATCTCGTCCGGCAGCATCGACCTGGGCATCGGAGCCGGAGCACCGAAGATGGCGCGGCGGGCTCCCCGGAGGATCCGCTTCGGGCCACCAAGCAGGAAGAAGGCGGCACCAGCGGCAGCGCCACCGACCTTGACCGGATCCTTGCGGAGGCGGGCAGGGATGTCTGCCGCGGCACGGCCGGAGGCCTCGAGGCGAACGACCTCGGCCTCGAGGCCGTCGCGGGCTGCTAGGACTTCCGTCCGAGCGGCGTCCGTTCGCGCACCCATTCGATGGTCTCCTTCGTGGTTTCTATGGTCTGGACGGGATAGAAGCGCTGCTTGAGGGCATCGGTATCGATGCCGGTCCGGCCGATGCCGAGACCGACCAGGATCGGCCAGGCAGCGAGCAGGACGAATAGTCCAAGGCCAACGCCCACCTGGGGGCCGCTGACGAAGAGCAGCAGCAGGATCGCGACTGCAAGGGCCGCGAGGAGCGCCACGAGGAAGTCGCGCGCGATCCGGCTGCCCGACACCCCGAGCGCGACGACCACGGTGACAAACGCGAGATCCAGCAGCGCAAAGGTCCCGAGGAGGACACCCCAGCCGATGGACCCAAGCAGCCATTCGGCGAGGAACAGCAGACCCCCGAGGGCGACCAGGATCACGACCAGGAGGACGGCGCCAATGGCGATCCCGCCGAGGAGGGCCACGCGGCCGATCTCGGAACCGATCTCGCTGGCCTCTGCCTTGGCGAGTTCGACATGGGCCCCGAGCAGACGATGGACTGCCTGACGGACGGCACCGATCTGGGCGCGCAGGCCAACCGGCTGGGACGCCTGGTCCGACTCGGCGGGGCCTGCGATGTTCGGGTCCTGGGCAGGATCCACGTGGAACTCCATGTAGCGTGTCTCGCGTTGCCGCACCCGGATGATACCAACCGGCTGCTCCGCGGCCCGGATCGCGGGGCTACCATCGGGCGATGCGGGAGATTCAGCAGGCCGAGATCCTGTCGATCGGCTCCGAGTTGACCGTCGGCGAAACCCGCGACACCAACGCCGGCGAGTTGGCGCGATCCCTGACCGACGCCGGGGTTGAAGTCCTCCGGATGACGGCCCTGCCCGACGATCAGCCGGTCGTTCGTGACGCGGTCATCGCGGGCCTTGCTCGGGTCGACCTGGTCGTGACCACCGGTGGACTTGGCCCGACGCCGGACGACCTGACCCGGGAATCGATCGCCGAGGCGATCGATGAAACGCCGACCGCGGACCCCGAACTGGTTACCTGGCTCCGGGGGCTTTTCGAGCGCCGCGGTATCGCCTTCCCCGCCACGAACCTCAAGCAAGCCTGGGTCACTCCGTCGACGACCGTGATCCCGAACGCCAATGGATCCGCTCCGGGCTGGTGGGTCGATCGGCCCGATGGGCGGATCGTCGTTGCCCTGCCAGGACCGCCCCGCGAAATGCGTCCGATGTGGACCGATTGGGTCGTCCCTCGACTCCGCGAGCGCGGGCTCGGACAGGCCCTGGCAGCGGTCACGCTGCGCACGACCGGCCTCGGCGAATCACTCATCGCCGAGTTGCTCGGCGGCCTCCTGGACCGCGGCGCAAACCCAACCGTGGCCACCTATGCGCGCGCTGACGGGGTCGACATCCGGATCTCCGCGGTACCGACGCACGTCCCCGCCCGCGACCTCGTGGCCAGCACCGAGCAGGAGGTCCGCGACCTCATCGGTGACCATGTCTGGGGGCATGGCGGCGACACGTGGCCGTCGGTGATCGAGGCCGGTCTGCGGGCTCGCAACTGGCGGTTGGCGATCATCGAGATCGGGACCCGAGGCTCGGTTGCCGCGGTGCTGGCCGAGGGACTTGGCGATCGGGTCGTTCGCGCTACCGCGCTCCCTGAGCCTGCCAGCGTCAGGCCAGCCGCGCGTCTCGACCTGCGTCGAATGGCCAGGGAGTGCCGCGACGAAACGGGCGCAGACATCGGCCTGGCGGTTCGAACGAGGGCGAGGGGTGACGACCTCGCGGTGACGATCGCCATCGCCGATCGCGGCGGGACCCACCTCGAACGGCGGGTGGTCTTCCTCGCCGGCACGACGGGCCGAACCCGGGCGGCTCTGCTGGCAGCGGCTGTCCTGCACCAGCGAATCCGATGAGCGACCGGCACTGCGCGCGTGGCGCCTGCAGAAGAGGTCCCGTTCGTGCCACCATCCGTCAAACGCGCCGGCCAAGAGCGCGCCTCGGAGAACCCGCATGCGCCTGACCGTCCTCGGGACGGGGACCGCCCGTCCTGTCGCGGAGACTGCCGCGTCGGGAATCCTCATCCAGACCGACAGCACCGCCGTCCTGTTCGATATCGGCAGTGGCATCGCCTCCCGCCTGGAGGCATCAATTGGCTCGGCGGCCCTGGACGGGCTCGTGGTCGGGCACATGCATGCCGACCACTGGATCGATATCGCACCGCTCCGCTACCGCTTCCCGTGGGGCGAGCCGTCGACCAAGCCGCTGGCGGTCCATCTGCCCCCGGGTGGCAAGGCCAAGCTCGACCACCTGGCGATCGTCATCAGCGAGCGGCCCGGGTTCTTCGAGGACGCCTTTGACGTTCACGAGTACGCGACGGCGGAGACGTTTCAGATCGGCGACATCACCGTCCGCCCGCACCCGGTGGGCCACTACGTTCCCGCGTGGACGATGGACATCACAGGCCCAGGGGGCGAACGGGTCGTCTACGCGGGCGACATGGGTCCGACCGATGACATCGTGGACCTGGCCACCGGCGCCGACCTCCTCATCCTGGAGGCAACGCTGGACACGAACCGATACGACGACGTCAAACGAGGGCACATGACCGCCGAGGAGGCCGTGGACCACGTCATCCGGGCTGGAGTCCCGCTGGGGATCCTGGTCCATTACCCATATGAGCGACTGGACGCCATTCGGGCCATCTGCGCCCCGACGGAGGGTCGCGTTGTCCCGGCCGTACCGCGAGCCGTCATCGAGGTGGAGGCCGGCCGTACCCCGCGCTGACCGTCCCGGACCGACGCGCCTAGGAGATCGTCAGCAGCGGCTGGCCGGATCCGGTTGCCGCCCGCACGCTCATCCGCGCGGCAACCGTGCGGGCGAGGTTCTGGAGTGCCACGGCGGCAGGTCCGGGCTCGCGCTGAGCCACCGCCGGAACACCGACGTCACCGCCCTGTCGAACCGTGATATCGAGCGGGATCCCGCCCAGGAACTCCAGATCGTGCTCGCGAGCGAAGCGTTCGCCGCCTCCGCGGCCGAAGAGATCGATCATGTCGCCGCAGTGCGGGCAGACGAGGCCGCTCATGTTCTCGACAACGCCGATCACGGGCACGCTCATCCGCTTGAACATGGCCAGGGCCTTCTCGACGTCGAGGAGCGCCACCTCCTGGGGCGTCGTGACCAGGACCGAGCCGGAAATCGGTACGGCCTGGGCCAGCGTCAACTGGGCGTCCGACGTGCCCGGCGGAAGGTCGATCACGAGGTAGTCCAGCTCTCCCCAATCCACGTCGCGGAGGAACTGCTGGATGGCACCACCGATGAGCGGACCGCGCCAGATGATCGGCTGACCGGCCGGAACGAAGAACTGGATGGAGATGGCCTTCACGCCGTGGCGCGTCAGTGGAATGATCTTTTCGTTCTCGCTCTTGCCCGGTTGGCCCTCGAGGCCAAGCATCAGCGGCACGTTGGGCCCAGTGATATCCGCGTCGAGCAGGCCGACCGAAGCGCCGTCCCGGGCCAGGGCCACGGCAAGGTTCACCGCGATCGTGCTCTTGCCGACGCCGCCCTTGCCCGAGGCAACGGCGATGATGTTCTTCACGCCCGGCAGTAGTTGCTCAGGGGTCCTTGGCGCAGCCCGGCGAACGCTGGCGCCCCAGGACAGGTCGATCGACTCGACGCCGACCGGCGTCAGGGCCGTCCGGACCGCCGTTTCAATTTCGTCCTTGAGTGGGCAGGCCGGGGTCGTCAACTCAATCGTGAACGCGACCGACGAACCGTCGATCACCAGGTCCTTGATCATGTTCCGGCTGACCAGATCTCCGCCGAGTTCCGGCTCCTGGACCGTACTGAGCGCGGCCATCACGGCGTCTTCGGTGAATTGCGGCATCGGGACCTCGAGCTGCAGGCTGCTCATTTTCGGCGGACTTGGCGTCGATATCGTAGACCGGGGGCTCGCGATACGCCGGCGTGCCGTTGGGCAGGTCGCGCGACGCCATCGGGGCCGGCGCCGCAACCGTCCGCTTAGACGACGATTCTGGCACGCCAATTCCGAAGTTCGCGCACGACCCCCCAGTTCGGCTGCGAAATTCGCACCACTGGGCAATCCGATCCGCAAGCGTCCCGCGTTTGACACGCCGTTGCGACGGCACCTATTCTCGGTCCACGCCCGGACGCCCGACAGCGGTCCAACGAGCGGCAGTGGTCGATCGTACGGCCGGATGGAGCGAGGCTCGCGTGCCCGAGATTGAAGTCAAGCTGACCCAGGTCTACAAGGCGTTCGGCGGCGATGCCACCGGGCGTCGCGTTGCGCAGTACATCAAGCCTGACGAATCCGGCGTCATCGTCGCCGTCGATCACATTGATCTCGAGGTCCAGGAGGGCGAGTTCTTCAGTCTCCTTGGCCCATCCGGCTGCGGCAAGACGACGACCCTGCGCATGATCGGCGGGTTCGAGCAGCCGACCTCTGGGATGATCGAGCTGGCCGGCCAGGACGTCACCTGGCTCCCGCCCTACAAGCGCAACGTCAACACCGTCTTCCAGAGTTACGCCCTGTTCCCGCATCTGACGATCTTCGATAACGTCGCCTTCGGCCTTCGGCGCCAGAAGGTCGAGCAATCCGAGATCAAGCGGCGGGTCAGCGAGATCCTCGAGCTCGTCGAACTCCCTGGCTACGAGAAGCGCAAGCCGGGCCAGCTGTCCGGTGGCCAGGCCCAGCGCGTCGCGCTGGCCCGGGCTCTCGTCAACAAGCCCTCGGTCCTGCTCCTCGATGAACCGCTCGGTGCACTCGATCTCAAATTGCGCAAGCAGATGCAGGTCGAACTGAAACGGATCCAGCAGGACGTCGGGATCACGTTCATCTACGTGACGCACGACCAGGAGGAGGCGATGACGATGTCCGATCGAATCGCCGTCATGAACCACGGTAAGTACGAGCAGCTCGGCGATCCCGAGACCCTCTACGAACGACCGGCAACCGAGTTCGTGGCGAGCTTCCTCGGGATCAGCAACCTCCTCGGGGCCACGGTTGGCGAGCGCGACGGCGACTACCTCTCGGTCGTCCTGACCCACGGCGCCAGCATCCGCATCCCGGCTGCCCTGAAGGGCGACACGGCGCAACTCCGGATCGGCGTCCGACCGGAGAAGATCCGACTGTTCGCGGAGGGAGTGGCTGTTCCGGACCAGATGAACCGCCTCGAGGGCGAGGTCATCGACGCCTCGTATCTCGGCGCATCGACCAGCTACATCATCCGATCCAAGGGCGGCGAGCGGCTCACGGTCTTCGAACAGAACCTGGCCCGGACCTCGCACGGATCTCTGTATCGCCCCGGCCAGCAGGTCCAGGTGACCTGGTCGCCGGATAACACCTTTGCCGTCCCAGGCGACGGCGCCAGGCAGATCCCCGAAGCGATCGCTATCTGAGATCGCAGCGCAACCGGCATCCACCACACATCACAGGAGGACATCCAGCGTGAACGAATTCGAAAAGAAGATCACGGCGCCGGTCTCCCGGCGAGTCTTCATTCATGGCGCCGGTCTGGCGGGTGCGGCGGCATTCCTCGCCGCCTGCGCACCGGGCAGCGGGTCAACGGCGGGTCCGGGGTCCACCACGACGCCCACCACGGCCCCTGGTGCGACCCCGGGCCCTACGCCGGAGCCGACACCCAAGACGATCAGCGGACCGCTCAAGTTCGCCAACTGGACCGCCTACATCGACCTCGTCGGCGCGGCCAGCGACGCCGGAGAGTACAGCCCGGGCTCGTCACCAGCCATCGAAGCGTTCAAGCAGAAATACGGCGTGGAAGTCGACTACGAAGAGAAGATCGACGACAACAACTCCTTCATCGCGACCATCAAGCCGGCACTCGTCGCTGGTCTGGCCACCGGCTGGGATCTGATCGTCATCACGGACTGGATGGCGGCCAAGGTCATCGCCAGCGGCTGGGCCGAGAAGATCGACCAGGAGAACGTCCCCAACTGTGTCGCGAATCTGCGCGATCCGCTCAAGAACCAGGTCTGGGATCCGGGCAACGACTACCACTACTCATGGCAGTCGGGTATGACCGGCATCGGCTACAACACGACGGCCTACAAGGAAAACGGACTTGCAGATCCAACGAAGCTCGCCGACCTCTGGAAGGTGCCCCCGAACAAGCTGACCTTCCTCTCCGAATCGCGCGACACCTTTGGCCTGGCCCTCCTCAAGCTCGGGATCAGGGCCGATCCGGCGACCGTTACGGAGGCCGACCTCCAGAAGGTCTACGACGACATCAAGCCCCTCGTGGACCAGGGCCTGCGGTTCACGGGCAACGACTACCTGCAGGATTTCGGCCAGAAGAAGGTGTGGGCCGCGATGGTCTGGTCAGGGGATCTCGCCTCGTCCGCCGGCGAGGACGACGTGTTCGTCTTCCCCGAGGAGGGGACGATGATCTGGACCGACAACATGCTCATCCCGAAGGGCGCCGCGAACAAGTACACCGCCGAGCTCATGATGGACTTCGTGTACCAGCCGGATATCGCCGCGAATATCGCCGACTGGATCTACTACGTCTCGCCCGTCAAGGGCATCGGCGACCTGATCAAGGAGCTCGATCCCGGCGCTGAAGAGAACCCCCTGCTGTTCCCAACCGATGAGATCGTGGCGAAGCAGCAGAACTTCCAGTTCCTTCCTGACGCACTGGAAAGCAAGATGAACGAGCTGTTCGCCGATCTATCCGGCCTGTAGGCCGAACGCGCGCGTCGGGACGGAGCATCTGGGATGAGCGTCGGGACTGGCACTCCTCGCCGGCTCCGGGCGTGGCGCACCCGTCTCGGCGGCGCCACGCCCTACATCCTGCTTGCGCCCGGGATCCTGTGGCTGCTCGTCTTCTACATCGTCCCGGTCGGGCAGATGTTCCTGTTCTCGATCTCGACGGGCAAGCTCGAGACCGGTTTCCAGCTGACCTTCGGGCTCGAGGCGTACACCAATAGCCTGACCCGCTACGGCGAGCAGTTCGGCCACTCACTCCTGTATGGCGGGATCGCGACGACCCTGACCCTGTTGATCGGGTTTCCGGTCGCCTACACGATCGCGTTCCGCGGTGGCCGGTACAAGAACCTGCTGCTCTTCCTGGTCATCGCACCGTTCTTCACGAGCTTCCTGATCCGGACGATCAGCTGGAAGATCCTGCTCGGCGACGAAGGCCCGCTCCTCGGGCCGCTCAAGCACGTGCTCGGTATCATCCCGGTCGATACGAGCCTGATCTCCACGCCGATTGCTGTGGTCGCCGGCCTCACCTACAACTTCCTGCCGTTCATGATCCTGCCCCTGTACGTGGCGCTCGAGAAGATCGACCTGCGGCTGATTGAGGCGGCCTATGACCTCTATGCCTCGCGTTGGGGCGCCTTCCGACGAGTCACCCTTCCGCTCGCACTGCCCGGGGTCTTCGCCGGCACCCTCCTGACGTTCATTCCGTCGATGGGCGATTTCGTCAACGCTCAGCTCCTGGGTAGCCCCAAGACGGCCATGATCGGAAACGTCATCCAGAACCAGTTCCTCATCCAGAACGATTATCCGACCGCGGCCGCTCTGTCATTCGTCCTGATGATCGGCATTCTCGTGACCGTTCTCGCGTATGCCCGCTTCCTCGGGACCGAGCAGCTGACCGGCTGATGACCGCCCTCAGGACGAAGCCCAGCCCGACCGGTCGCCTGATGCGCGCGTTCGAACATCGAGCGCTCCCGGTCTTCACCGTCCTGGCGATCGGCTATCTCCTGGTTCCGATCGTGGTGATGTTCGTGTTCAGCTTCAACCGGGTAGATCAGACGCTCGGGGACGGCAAGTTCAACTACCAATGGCATGCCTTCTCACTCGAGGCGTGGCTCCACCCGCTCGACTGGCCGGGCCTGGGCGATTCGCTCTACACGAGCCTGTGGATCGCGGTCATGTCAACGATCGCCGCGACGATCCTCGGGACGCTGATCGGCCTCGCCCTGACCCGCTACGCCTTCCGGGGCCGAGGTGCCATCAACGGCCTCATCTTCCTGCCGATGGCGACTCCGGAGCTGGTCATGGGTTCGAGCCTCGGGATCCTGTTCGTCGCGACGGCCCTGCCGCCGCTCCGTGACAGCCCCGTCCCGACGCTCTTCCCATTCGGGATCTCGACCATCCTGATCGCCCACGTCATGTTCAATATCAGCTACGTGGTGGTCACGGTCAAGGCGCGCCTGGCGGGCTTCGATCGGCGCCTCGAGGAAGCGGCGATGGATCTCGGGGCGAACGAGTGGACGACCTTCTGGCGAGTGACCTTCCCGCTGATCTTCCCCGGCATCATGGCCGCCGCCCTGCTGGCGTTCTCGCTGTCGATCGACGACTTCATCATCACCAGCTTCGTCTCCGGGACGCAGAACACCTTCCCGATCTGGGTCTACGGGATCATCCGGAACGCCCTCCCGCCACAGATCAACGTGATCGGGTCCATCATCTTCCTGGTCGCCGTCCTGGCGGTGGCCTCGTCGACGCTCCGCACCGGCCGATCGCCGCGCTGAACCACCCGGCCTGCGAGCCCACGGCGTCGTCATCCGTTCCAGACCCATCAGGAGCCCGCTCATGCCCGACGCCACCGCGCAGGATCTGACCTCGAGCTTCCCCGACCACGCCGCGGTTCCGGCCGTCTGGGGACGGATCACGAACATCGAGGTTGATCGTGGCGAGGGATCCTGGCTGATCACGCCGGGCGGGGAGCGCTACCTCGACTACTCGTCCGGGATCGGCGTCACCAACACCGGGCACGCGCACCCGAGGGTGGTCGCCGCGATCCAGGCGCAGGCCGCCAAGTTACTGCATGGCCAGCAGAACATCGTCTACCACGAGCCGGGCCTCCGCCTCTACGAGCGACTCGCGGGCCTGATGCCGGGCGGGCCCTGGGGCGCCTTCCTGTCCAACTCGGGCGCCGAGGCGGTCGAGGCGGCGGTCAAGCTGGCACGGGTAGCGACCGGACGCCCGGTCATCATCAGTTTCCGTGGTGGGTTCCACGGCCGGACGGCCCAGACGATGGCCCTGACAACGGCCAAGGACGTCTACCGGGCGGCCTTCGAGCCACTGCCGGGGAGCGTCTATCACACCAAGTTCCCCTACTGCTACCGGGCTGCTGGCGGGTCCCATGCACCCGACGCGAACTGCTCCTGCGACTGGGAGGCGGAGCTCGATCTCCTCTTCCACCAGGTGATCTATCCGAACCAGGTCGCGGCGATCATCGTCGAGCCGGTGCAGGGTGAGGGCGGCTACATCGTCCCGGCTCCGACGTTCATGCCGCGTCTTCGCGAGATCACTCGCGAGCACGGAATCCTGCTCATTGCCGATGAGGTCCAGACGGGCTTCGGACGCACCGGGGAGCTCTTCGCGGTGCAGCACTGGGGCGTCGAGCCGGACATCCTCGTGATGGCCAAGGGCATCGCGTCCGGGATGCCCCTGTCCGGGATCCTGGCCCGCCGGGAAATCCTCGATGCGTTCACGCCAGGCACCCACGGCGGCACGTACGGCGGGAATGTGGTCTCTTGTGCCGCGGCCCTGGCAACCCTCGATGTGATCGAGGACGAGGACCTCGTGGCGAACGCCCAGGCCCGCGGCGCGCAGTTGATGGGCGGTCTTCGCGAGCTCCAGGCCGATCACCCGGCCATCGGCGACGTCCGCGGGCTCGGTTGCATGGTGGCCATGGAGTTCGTCCACCCGGCGACGGGCGACGGGCGGATCCCCGACCCCGACCTTGCCAAGCGGGTGATCGCCGAAGCGCTGGATCGGAAGCTGATCGTGCTGTCCGCGGGTACCTTTGGAAACGTGACCCGGATCATTCCTCCGTTGGTGACGACCTCGACCGAGGTCGACCGGGCTCTGTCGGTCCTCGAGGACGGCTTCCGGGCGGCTGGCGGATGACGTTCGACTCGGCGGATCCGATGGATCGGCTGCCACCTGAAGCGCGCGATCGCCTCGATCGCTTTGCCGCGTCGTTCCAGCTCATCGACAGCGACATCTACCCAGCGTTTGCGGCGGCCTCGCTGGATCCCGACGAGCGCGTCGCGGCGCTCACTCGCGTTCAGGAACTGATTGGCGACGGCGAACGGCGGGAAGGGGTTCTCGCGGCGCTGGCCGACTTCCGCGAGTTCGCGGTCCAGTCGGCGAACGAGGCGCTGAGCGGAGCCAACACGGCGTTCCTCATCCGAACGAACGTGGCGTCGGCGGAGGAGCGCGTCAGCTTCCTGGCGTCGCTCGAGCTGGCCGTGGTCGCCTTGATCCTGTGGGATGAGATCGGACCCGAGGAACGCTCGGAACTGCTCGGCCCGTGGGAGGACATGGCCGAGCGCGCGGTTGGGCCCGCCTGATGTCGCGCGCCCGGACGGAGCGCTTCGCGCCTGGCGCGAGTCGGCATGCGAGCAGGCTCCAGTGCTCCGTGGTCAGGATCTGGAGCGCACGGGGATCGGCGAGGGGATCGTCCGCGGCCGTTGACCCGGGAAGCCGCGGCTCCGCCGCGATCGACTCCCCGACGGGCTGGTGCTCCTCCATCATTGCGTCCGGTTACAGATCAGTTCGACGTCAGGTGGATCACCGGCGGGCCTCGCCCGGTGCCGGCGTCGCCTTGATCATTGCGATCTCCGTTGCTCACTCGGCTCGACCAGACGTGCCCGGATGGGCTCGTGGAGCACGCCGTTACTCGCCAGTGTCGTGCCTCCGGCCAGCTCCCGTCGACCGTCGAAATCCGTGACGCGGCCCCCCGCCTCCTCCACGATCACGGACGGGGCCGCGATGTCCCAGATCGAGAGGCCGACTTCGATCATGGCCTCCGCCGCGCCCTCAGCCAGCAGCATATAACCCCAAAAATCACTGTAACCGCGCGCCCGCCACACGTCGTCGAGTAATCGGTCGAAGCCGGGCGCCCGACCACTCGCTGTCATGTCCGGGACGCCCGAGTGAAGGACCTGCGCCTCGCCGAGGTCGGAGATCGAGGTCACCGACAGCTTCCTCGGCGTGGCGTCACCGGCGCTGTATCGCTGGACGCTCCAGGCTCCCCCACCGCGCCAGGCGTACCAGCGGCTGCCCAGGGCAGGGGCCGAGATGATCCCGGCCTGCAGCTCGCCGTCGCGCTCGACGCCGAGGAGGGTCGCGAAGATGGGCACCCCGCGCATGTAGTTGTGGGTGCCGTCGATCGGGTCAACGAACCACCGGACGGATGCGCCTCCCGCCTCGGTCCCGAATTCCTCACCGACGACACCGTGGTCCGGAAAGGCATCGGTGATCCGCCCGCGGAGCAGGCGCTCGACGGCTGTGTCCGCCTCGGTCACGAACGATCGATCCGGCTTTCGGGTGGTGACGGGCGCCTGTCGGAAGTAGCGGAGAGCCACCTCATCCGCCGCATCGCACCAGCCGAGCGCCGCATCCACCCAGCCACGCAGCTCGGCGTCACTGCCCCGACGAAGCGCGGCGCTCCACTCGGAGCCGTACTCGGGCTCCGCCTGCCTGCTCACGCCCTGATCCGCTCGCCCGTGGGGTCCCAGAGCGGTTCCTTGGTGACCTCGAAACCGACCCAGGTCCCGAAGATGTCGACCTCGCCGCGCGTGCCGATCGCTGCCTGGTCTGGCGGCAGGTAGGCGTAGGCAATTGATCGCTCGACGGCAAAGCCGTAGCCGCCGCTCGTGACCCTGCCGACGATCCGCCCGTCGACCCGGACGGGCTCATTCCCGAGCGCCACCGAGCGTGGGTCTTCCAGGATCAGGCAACGCAGCCGCTTCCGCGGGCCGGCCACCTTCGATGTGGCGAGCGCCTCGCGGCCCAGGAAATCGGCGCCTTTGTCCATCCGGACCGCGAACCCGAGTCCGGCCTCGTAGGGCGTCTCCTCCGGCGTGATGTCGCTGGACCAGACGCGGTAGCCCTTCTCGATCCGCAGGGCGTCGATGGCGCGGTACCCGCACGCACTGAGCCCGAACGGCGTTCCAGCCGCCCAGAGGGCCTTCCAGAGCGCCCTGCCGTACTCAGCGGGCGGGTAGAGCTCCCAGCCAAGCTCCCCGACGTAGGTGACCCGCAGCGCGAGGACCGGGATCTCGCCGATCGTGATCTCACGGGCCGTCATGTACGGGAAACCAGCGTCGGATACGTCGTCCCTGGTGAGCGGCGCGAGGATGTCCCTCGCCCGGGGTCCCCAGAGGCCGAAACAGGCACGCGCCGAGGTGACATCCAGGACGCGCACGTCCCCGCCGTCGGGCAGATGCTTGCGGATCCAGCCGAGGTCGTGATTACCGAACGCCGTCCCGGTCACGATCAGGAATCGATCGTCGGCCAGCCGCGTGACCGTGAAGTCGCATTCGATCCCGCCCCGTCGGTTGAGCATCTGTGTATAGACGATGCTGCCGACCGGCTTGTCGATGTCGTTGTCGCACAGGTACTGGAGATAGGCCAGGGCGCCGGCTCCCTCCACCTCGATCTTGGCGAAGCTCGACTCATCGAACAGCCCGGCGGCCTGGCGGGTCGCGAGTGCCTCCGCACCGATGGCCGGGCTCCAGTGTTCGCCGGCCCAGCCGCGCGGGTGAAGCGCCTCCAGCGTGACGCGGTCCGTCACACCGGCGCCGTCCTCATTCGGAGTGAACCAGTTGGGCCGCTCCCACATCGATTTCTCGCCGAAGACCACGCCGAGGCCAGTGAGCTCGTCGTAGGCCGGTGAGATCCGCAACGGACGGGCGGCCTGGCGCTCCTCGTTGGGGTAGTGGATGTCGTAGTAGGTCGCGTAGTTCTCGTAGGTCCGGGCCAGCGTCAGCTTCTGGCTCCGGTACTGGCCACCGAAGCGTCGAATGTCCATCTTCCAGAGATCCAGGTCCGGCTCGCCGTCGACGATCCAGCGGGCCATCTGCTGTCCGATCCCGCCGGTCCCCGCGATCCCGTGCGCACAGAACCCGGCGGCCACGAAGAAACCGCGGACCTCGCTCTCACCAAGAATGAACTCGTTGTCCGGAGTGAAACCCTCTGGCCCATTGATCATCCGCGTCACGCCCGCGTCAGCGATCGCTGGGACGCGGCGAATGGCGCCCTCCATGATCGACTCAAAGCGCGGCCAATCCGGGTCAAGGAGCCGGTGGTTGAAATCCTCTGGAACCCCATTCAGCGACCACGGCGCGGGGTCGCGCTCGTAGCCGCCCATGCACAGACCGCCGACCTCCTCTCGGAAATAGCACAGGTTGTCCGGGTCTCGCATCGTCGGCAGGCCCGGGTGGACGCCTTCGATGGCGTGGGTGAAGAGGTACTGATGGGCCATCGGAATGATCGGGACGGTGACCCCGGCCATCCGGCCGATCTCCGGCGCGTACATCCCGCCGGCATTGACCACGACATCGGCGGTGATCGTCGACCGCGATCCGTCCCGGGCCTCCACTTCCACCCCCCGCACGCGGCCGCCGTGGACCTGGATGCCAACGACCCGTGTGTGCTGGCGGATCTGTGCGCCGCGCGACCGGGCACCCGCCGCGAGCGCCTGGGCGAGACCGGAAGGATCGAGCCACCCGTCGGTCGGGAGCCAGACCGCGCCCAGGACGCCGTCAAGCGTCATGAGCGGAAAACGATCCTGGGCCTCCTGGGCCGAGATGAGTTCGAGTGGCAGCCCGAAGGTCCTGGCCCAACCAGCCTGCCGCTGCAGTTCCTCATAGCGCGCCTTCGTCGAAGCGAGACGGAGCGATCCGACCTCGTGCCACGAGACATCGACCGCGGTCTCGGCCGTCAGGCGTCGGTACAGCTCTGCGCCGTACATCATCATCCGGGTCAGGGTCACGCTGGATCGCAGTTGCCCGACCAGGCCCGCGCTATGGAACGTGGATCCCGAGGTGAGCTCGGCGCGATCGACGAGGATGACGTCCTTCCAGCCCAGTTCCGTGAGGTGATAGGCGATCGACGTTCCGCCGACTCCGCCACCGATGATGACCGCCCGGGCCCGTTCCGCCATGCGCGCGTCCACTCCTGCTCGTCGATCCATGCGCCCCGGCTGTTGCCGGCTCCGGGGCCGATCGGCACAGGGTACCGAGCGCCGCGTCGACGCGTGGGGCGGCTGCGCTGCGATGCGCCACGGACGACCGCTGGCGACCGGAGCACTGCCCTGATCGACGCCTGTGGCCCGGAACCAGGTTCGGGCGGGTACGGGTGCGACGCCGGGTCCGGGTGCGACGCCGGGCCCAGGTTCGGGTCCGGGCCCAGGTTCGGGCGGGTACGACCCCGGGTCGTGTTAGGCCCAGGATCAGGGCTCCCGGGGTTCATGTACGACCCCAGGTCGTGTTAAGTGCGGAAATGGCCCCCCGGCGGGGCACCACACCGCCAGGAGCACGTCCTCCCACGCTCACCGCCAGTTCCGGACCACCGTCCGAGCCCGCACGCGGCGGTCCGACTGCGCCGAACACGAACCCCGGTCGTACGTGGCGGAATCCGCGGACCACACGGGCACCGAGGCGCTGCGACGGACCCTGGCGGCGAACCACACGGGCACCGAGGTGCTGCGACGCGGCGCTGCGACGCGGCCGCCGGCTCGTGTAGGCTCGACCTCAAGGTCGACAGTGGGAGGAATGCGGTCTGTGGGTCCGACAATCGACGAGGTCATTGCGGCCGTTCCGGCCTGGGTGGGCCGACCAGTTTCCATCTCCGCGATCGACGGTGGACTCACGAACCACAACTTTCGCGTTGACGTGGATGGCGTCCCTCACTTCGTCCGCATCCCCGGCGCGGAAACGGACCTGCTCGCCGTCGACCGGGGAAACGAACTTGCCAACACCCGCGCGGCTGCGATCGCGGGCGCCGGGCCGCGAGTCGTGCACCACCTTGCCGCCTGGGATGTCATGGTCCTCGAGTGGCTCGACGCAACCACGATGTCCAATGCCGCGTTCCAGGAACCGGGCCAAACCAGGCGCATCGCCGAGGTGCTGCGACGCCTCCACGCCGGGCCACGCTTTCGCGGCGATTTCGACATGGTGGCGTTAGCGGCCCGCTACCTCCGGCTGATCGACGAGCGTGGGTTTGACGTGCCGCCGGGCTACCGGGAGCACATGGGCGCCATTCCCCGGATCGATGCGGCACTCCGAGCACATCCCGCGGCGACGGTGCCCTGCCACAACGATCTGCTGGCCGAGAACTACCTCGACGATGGATCGAGGCTGTGGATCGTCGATTACGAGTACAGCGGTAACAACGATCCAACCTTCGAGGTTGGAAACACTGCCCAGGAGCTCGGCTTTGACGAGGGCCGTCTGACGGAGCTCGTCGCGGGCTACTTCGGCGAGGCGACACCGGCGCTCCTGGCGCGCTGCCGACTCCAGATGATCATGTCGGATGTCGGCTGGACGCTGTGGGCAGCGATCCAGGCCCGGATCTCGCCGATCGATTACGACTTCTGGGGCTGGGCCATGGACCGCTGGGCTCGGGCCGAGGCAATGATCGACGGACCCGAATTCGAGGGTTGGCTGGCGGAAACGGCCGCCGGCTGAGGACGCTGCATACGGCCGGCTGGCGACGCGGCCGGCGAGGCGGCTGGCGGAAACGGCCGCCGGCTGAGGACGCTGCACACGGCCGGCTGGCGACGCGGCCGGCGAGGCGGCGAACGTCTGAATCGAACGGCCCGGGAGATGCCCGGGCCGTTGCGTGACGTCAGATGGATCCGCGACTCATTCGGGCGGGATCTCCTTGAAGGCGTAGTTGACGTTGATACCGCTGGACCGACGGACGTAATACGTCACGAGATACCAGCCGAGCGCGAAGATCAGGATTCCGGCGACGATGTAGTAGGCAAGGTCGCTGGTCAGGCCGAGCTTCGGCTCCGTCATGAACAGGTACAGGAACATGGTCCCGGCCGCTGCACCGAGAAGCCCGACGATCGTCACCAGCGGGATGCCGCCAACCTTGTACGCGGCGCCCGGCGACGCCTCGTAGAGTGCCTTGGCCCGGAACGGGAGCAGAGCGCCGGCGATGGCGGTTCCCACGAACACGTAGCCGCAGGCAAAGGTCACGCCGAGGGTCAGTGACGCCCACGTGGTCTCCGTGCCGTCGGAGGCAGTCATGACGAAGTTGTTGTAGAGCCAGATCACGGGCAGGCTGGCGATGAAGTAGATGACATGCGCGTTGACCGGCGTGTGGAACCGATCCGACACTCGGCTGACCATCTCCGGGAGGACACGGTCGAGGCTCATCGCCACCATGACCCGGGTCATGCCGATGTAGCAGTTATGGACGATCTGATGGCCGTTGAGGATGAACCCGGCGGCGATGACGATCGTCACGATCGGGTTGTTGGCGATTGCCGTTGCGATGATGTTCGGCCAGAGGTATGAACCGGCGAGCGAAACATCGGCCGCACCCCAGTAGCCGGCTCCGGCTACCTGCAGGAACTCGGTCCCGATGGCGTTTTCGAGGACGACCGCGAGGATCGCCAGGAGGACGCCGGTCAGGATCAGCGATCCGACGATGATGAATGCCTGGTCCTTGAATGAACCAGCCGACTTGATCTCACCGTTCTGCTGCGCGGAATACGTCGCCCACTGGAGCGAGGTCCAGGCAATGGGCGCGATCAGCAAGGTGGCCAGCAGGCTGAACGGCGGATTGAGGTCGACGCCTCCGGCGGTCGCCGCGGCGATGGAGTCGGCTGTGAACGTCGCCGACCCGCCGATGGCGGCGGAGAACGCGTCGAGCCTGCCGGGAACGTCACCACTGGCCGTGGTAGCGAGCACGAACAGCATCGTTCCGAATGCGAGCAGGATCGCCACCCACATCACCCGTTGCATACGGACATAGTTCTTGAATCCGGATGTGAGAATCAACATCGCGACCAGGGCGTTGGCCACGCTGGTGACCACGATTCCGGTCCCGCTGGTGAACCACGACGCGATGTCGACCATGGCCGAACTGCCGGTTGCCGCACCAAGCCCCAGGAACAGTGGCGCGAAGCCAAGGGTTGACAGCAACCAGCCGGACAGTGCGACCCACTGCAGGATCCAGATGACGAAGCCCGAAAAGACCAGCGTGAAGCCGATCCCGCCACCGAGCACGCGACTCTGGAATACGTAGTCGCCGCCGGACCGGGGCAGGGCGGTGGAGAGCCAGACGTACGCAAGGGCGATGGGGATTTCCAGCACCATCGCAAGCAGGATGCCCCAGACCAGCTGGCCTCCCGGAAGAGCGCCCGGGGCCCAGAGATACGTCCAGGGAAAGATCAGACCCATCGTCAGGACGTTGTAGACGAACGCCGAACGAGCAGACATGACGCGGACAAGTCCCGAGGACTTCCGGACGAAGACCTCCGGTACCGCAGACGCAGTCGCCATTCCATCACCTCGATACGGGGAGTTGGACGCACGATCCCCGCAGGGATCGCCTCACCTCGACCTCAATTGCGCGATGACACCTCCTCCGCCCGGTGGACGAGTCGACTTGGGCGTCGACCCCGGGGCATGTCAGCCTGCCGTCATCTGATAACTGGTGACCTTTCCGTCGGCGATCGTCAGCAGGCACCCACGCAGGACGCCCTCGCCGTATTCGCTCCCGGGGTTGACACATACCGTCCGCCCGATCCGGGCAGCCGCCTGGGACTCGTGGATGTGGCCGTGCAGGCCGAGCATCGGCTGATACCGCTCGATCGCCTCGCGAATGGCCGAGCTTCCCGCGCCATGCAGCACCGGCTGCCCTCCCTGGACGACCTGACTCGGCGGATCGGTCGTCGCGTCGAGCATCGGGCACGTGTCAAGGGTCGAATCCTTGGGCGGTGCATGGAAATTGAAGATGACTTTTGCGTGGTCGCCGAAGGGAGCCGCGAGGGCCGCCACGCGCTCGGCGAGTTCGGGCTCCTCGGCTTCACGGGGCGTCTTCCACGGTGTGGGATTGACGTACGGCATGCTGATCATCACGTGGTCGTCGTCGATGGGAACTGCCCGGTCCTCGCAGGCCACGAACGATTGCGTATCGGGACGATCCATCGTTTCCATGACCTCGGTCAGGTCGTCGTTGCCACCCGTGGCATAGACCTTGATCCCCGTCCCCGACAGGCGCGATTCGGCCAGATCGATCCAGCGACTGACCCGCTCCGTGGCCAGCCGGACGAACAGCCGCTCGATGGCGGCCGGGTCGGCCTGCGTGGCTCGATACTCGTCGTCGTCCATGACCATATCGTAGAAACCGAGATTTCCGATGAGCGCTCTCGCTGCGGCGACCTCGGAATCTGACGCAAGACGCTCGACGCGGCCATGGATGGTGGCTCGGTATGAACCGCCGGCATCGCGGATGACCGGAATGGCCAGCTTGCCCATGATGTCGCCGCCCATGACCAGCGCATCGGCACCGTAGAACTTCGCGGCATTGAGGAATTTCTTCCACGTCCGCTCGGAACCATGCACGTCGGTGGCATAGAAGATCTTCGTGCCGCGCTGGCCCTTCCGGAAGAGACGCATTGTCCGCTGATCCTAGCCGCGCATCCGGGCGCCCGTCGGGTCATACAGCACATCCGCGGCGACGACGCCCGGCTCCCGGCCAGCAAAAACGTCGATCTCGATTGCGCTCCCGTCCTCGATCTCGCCGGGCAGGTAGACCGTTCCGACCGTGCGCTCGACCGTGTACCCGTAGGCGGCGCTGCGAAGGCGGCCGGCCACGACGCCATCGATCCGGACTGCCTCACCGCCATAGATCGGAAGCCAGCCCGGACCTCCGATGGCCACGGTGCGGAGGCGGCGGACCGGCGCGTGGATCCTGCCCTCTCGCTCGGCGAGCAGCGCGTCTCGGCCGATGAAGTCGCCCTTGCCGAGCCGAACGAACGGCGCCATGCCAGCCTCGAACGGTGAGTCCTGGGTCGTGAGCTCCGCACCGTAGTAACGGAACCCCTTTTCAAGGCGCAGCGATTCGATCGCCCGGTACCCGATCGGCTCGAGGTCGATCGCCCGCTCGGCCGCGGCCCGGGTGAGGGCGTCCCAGGTCGCGACGGCGTTTTCGGGCGCCACGGTCAGCTCCCAGCCGAGTTCGCCCGCATAGCTGATCCGCGTCGCGAGCGCGTCGATCCCCGGCCGGATCCAGATCGTCCGAGCGGTTCGCAGTGGGATCGCCGCATCACTCACGTCGCCATCGGTCGACGCTGCGAGGACATCGCGTGCCTGGGGACCCCACAGCCCAATGACCGTCCAGTCCGATGTCACGTCCCGGATTTCAACGGGGCCGTCGGCCGCATCGGTATTTGCCCGGATCCAGCCCATATCCGCCGCGAGATAGCCCGCGCCCGTGAGCACGCGGAATCGCTGCTCGGCCAGCCTGGTGATCGTGACATCGGCGACCATGCCGCCCCGGCGATCCAGGAACTGGCCGTAGACCGCAGCCCCAATCGGGCGGTCCACGTCGTTGGCGCATACGCGCTGGAGGAGCGGCAGGGCGCCGGGCCCCTCGACCTGGATCTTTCCGAACGACGTCAGATCGATCATCCCGACGCGCTCGCGGACTGCCCGGTGCTCCTCCCCTACCCGTTCGAACCAGTCGGGGCGCTCCCAGCCGTCGGATCGCGGCAGGCGACTGGCGCGGCGCCACGGAGACCCTGGTTGGAGCAGATCCGGACGCTCCCAGCCCGCCTTCGTCCCGAAGACGGCCCCGAGGTCCTGGAGACGACCATGGAGTGGCGAAAGGCGGCGAGGACGGCCCGCCACATCGGCGTCGTATGGAAATCGCAGGCGGTAGTAGTCGGAATAGGTCTCGCGGGCCAGAGTGGAGACCCACGCTGGATCCCGGTAGGTATCGGCAAAGCGCCACGCCCGATAGGCCGACACGTCAACGCCGGGGTCGCCGGCCGTGATCCAGCCAGCCATCGCCCGACCGATCCCCCCGCCGCCGCCGAACCCGTTGAGGGACAGACCGGCGGCCATCCAGAACCCGCGCAGCCCGGGCATCGGCCCGAGGAGTGGGTTGGAATCCGGGGTCATGGCGTCGGGGTGGCAGACCAGGCGGATCGCCTCGGCGTCGGCGAGGAACGGGAATCTTCGAATGGCGCCATCCATCAGCGGACCGAAGCGCTCCCAGTCCGGGGGCAGCGAGGTGGCGGCGTGGTCCCACGGCACGCCATCGACCCAGCGCGCCCGCGGCTCGGCCTCGTAGCCACCGAAGACCATGCCGCCGTGCTCGCTCTTGCCATAGACGAGATTGTCCGGATCGCGGAAACAGGGCATGTCGCGCGGCAGCTCGTGGCCCGGGACGGCTTTCAGCGCGACATGCTGATGATCCACCGGCGTCGAGGGAACGAAGGCCCCGACCATGGCCGCCACCTGCGGGGCCCACATCCCGGCCGCGTTGACGACGAGCTCGGTCTCGATCGGACCCTGGTCGGTCAGGACGCGACGCATCTCACGGGAGGCGGTCAGCTCGAAGCCCGTGACGCGAGTGTGGAGCCGGAAGCGCACGCCGAGCGCGCGGGCCGCATCTGCCACCGCGTATGTCGCAGCGTGTGGGTCGAGGTGCCCATCACCCGGGATGTGGACGCCGCCGTACAGCGCGTCGGGCGAGATGGCCGGCATCAGGGCACGGGCCGCGTCAGCCGAGATCACGCCGGCATCAAGCCCGATGCCGCGGGCCCGGCTCGCCGTCCGCTCCAGCTCGCGGAGCTGCTCGGGCGACGACGCAAGTCGCAGGCTGCCGACGCGCTCGAAGACGCCGAGCCGCTCGTACAGCTCGACGCTGTAGCGCCGGAACCGCATCATCGTGTTCGACGGGTTGAACATGGTGACGAGTCCAGCCGCCTGACACGTGGAGCCCGCGGTCAGCTGCGCCTTCTCGACGACAAGGACGTCCGTCCAGCCGGCCTCGGCCAGGTGGAGCGCCACGCTGCAGCCCGTGATGCCGCCACCGATCACCACGACGCGCGCCTGATCCACCGCGGGGCATCCTCCTCCATGCCGGGGCTGATGTGGCAGCACCGGGGTTCCGGCTACGGTAGCGGCTCACCGCCTGTCGCGAGGCCCCGTTTCGCGCCTACAATCCGCACACCCCGTCCTCGAGCACTGGAGCTGTAAGCGTCGATGCCGCGCGACCAGAACGCCACCGTCATGGATCGCGCCGCCCTGGAGCGCGAAGTAGACCGCGTCGTGAGCGCGGTCGAGCGTCACGGAGCGGTGATCCGCGTGCTTGGCTCCATCGCGGTTGCCCTGCGCAGCCCGGACGCCAAGGCGATCCTTCCCGGTTTCAACCGGACATACGCCGACATCGATTTCGTGGCCTACCAGCGGAGTGCCCGGGCCGTGGCGGCCGCCGTCATCGAGCTCGGCTACCTCGAGGATCGCCAGGTCTTCATCTTCTCGGAGGGCCGCCGGGCGATCTTCGACCACCCGACCGCGGCGATCCATCTCGATGTCTTCTACGACAAGCTCGAGTTCTGTCACGTGATACCGCTCGCCGGCAGGCTCGAGACCGACCGGCCAACGATCCCGCTGGCCGAGCTCCTCCTTTCGAAGCTCCAGATCGTCAAGCTGAACGAGAAGGACGTCGTCGACGCGATCCTGCTGCTGCTGGACCATCCGCTCGGCGCCGGAGACGGCGACACGATCGACCTCGGACGGATCTCGACGCTGTGTGCCGCCGAGTGGGGCCTGTGGCGAACCCTGACGATGAACCTGGCCAAGGTCTCGGATCTGGCGGCGACCTATCCACAGCTCAACGAGGACCAGCGCGGGCGGATCACGGCCGCCGTTGGGACGATCAAGTCGGCGATCGATGAGGTACCGAAGCCCCTGGCGTGGCGGATGCGTGACCGCGTCGGGGACCGACGGCAATGGTGGACCGACGTGGACGAGGTTCGATAGGGCTCCTAGCCCTCGGCGGCCGCCGCGAGCGCGCGCTCGAACTCGGGCCTGCCGGCATTCGAGAGCAGCCGATCGAAGTGTTCGGATGCATACGCCTGGAAGTCCACGTCGAGCGAGCTGATCCCCTGCTGCAGCACGCCCCACATCGCCTCGCGAAAGTCCGACATCACGCGCATGCAGTGAAGGCGGGCGGCGCGAGCGGGATCAATAGCCCCTTCGTATGCGCGCAGTAATTCGGCATCCTCGTCCGGACGCAGCCCGTGGTTGACCGAGAAGTTGCCGAGGTCGAAGAACGGATCGCCGAGGCCCGCGTACTCCCAGTCGACAATCCGGATCCGCTCGCCGTCGTCGATGAAATTCGCGTTCAGCAGGTCGTTGTGGCACGAGCGCAGCTCGATCGGAGCCGCGACGAACGCTCGCTCGATCCGGCGCGCCACCGTCATGGCCCGGTCGTACTCGCCCGGAATCGGGACGCCGCGCGCCCGGGCAAGCGCGCCATAGGCCTCGACGATCCGGAACGGAATGAAGAGACCGGGGATCGGAGGCCCGTCGTGTACGCGCCGGATCGAGCCTGCGACGCGACGAATGGTCGCGGGCTGGTGGACCGCCTCGTCCGAGACCGGCCCGCCGACGATGAACCGCGTGACCAGGTAGCCCTCGGGTCGAAGGAAGGCCACGACCTCCGGCCCAACGCCGACCCCCGCGGCCGCCACGGTCGCGGCATGCTCGACCTCGCGGCTGATCCCCAGCAGGTGGGTGTCGTTGCCGGCCAGACGCAGCACGAACCGGTCAGCCTGGCCCTCGACCTCCACCAGGAAGTTCCGATTGGTGATCCCGCCCGACAGGGTGGTGAACCCGAGCGGCTGACCAGCGAGCTCCGGTACACGCTGGAGCGCCCCGATCAGCCGCGTCCGAAGCTCTCCGCGGAGCTCCCCGTCGTCGCTGGCCGTCTCAGGCATGGACGGATTTCCCTCCTCGACGTGAGTTCAGCCGGTGGTCGCCAGCGCCTCGCTGATCGAGGCGGGCATGGGCCCGTGGAGGGCGCGCGGCTGAATGTAGCGATCCACCATCGCTCTCGAGCCAACAACGCCCAGCTCCTTGAACAGGAAATCGATCTTGGCGGCCTGGGACGCGAGGATCTCGTCCTTGGTCGCGAGATCCCAGAGCTCGCGCTTGAACGGCCCGATCGCCTTCTTCCGGGTGTTGTAGACGAACTGCTGGTCGGTATGGCCGGGCTTGCGCTCGTCAAGCGCGTTCTCAAAGCACCACTCCTCGATCTCGGCGTGGAGTGCGGCCGGGAACGCCGGGTGTTCGTAGAGCGCGTTCTGGAACCCGGTAGCCAGGTGGATCTCCGCCGTTTCAACCTCGCGGAACGTGTGGAACATCTCGTCCGGGAGGGTGGATGCACCGTGCTGCACGGTGCCCGCCAGCCCATATTCTGTTCGGGCGACCGCCCCGAGGCGCTGATGAACGTCGAAGTCCACGGCGGCCCTGGCCACGGTTCCGTCGGCAAGGACCACGCCGCCATGCGACGTCCCGGTCTGGACGCTGACCTTGCTGATGCCGATGACTCCAGGTGCCGTCCGATCCAGCTCGCGGCCAAGACCATCGAGGTAGGCATGCAGCTCGCCTTCGGTCGAGTTCGTCTTGCCGACCTCCCCGATCTCTCCGCCGATGCTGACAGTGACGCCGTCGAGCTCGAGCGTGCGAATGAGGGCGACGAGGTCTGCCGTGCGTTCGAAGTTGACGCGCTGCTGGTCCTCGACGCTTTCGTAGGAAAGATCGACGAGCGTCGAGGAGTCGATGTCGATGTTGCGGTAGCCCGCATCGATCGCAAGGCGACAGGCGCGCCGGATCTCCTCGGTCATCGATCCCGCGTCGGTGGCGTACTTCTTGGCGTTGAACTGGTAGTGGTCACCCTGGAGGAAGACCGGGCCGTCCCAGCCTGCAGCGACGGCGCCGGCCAGGCAGGCGGTCGAGTAGTCGATCGGTCGCTGGTACGTGTACGTCTGCTCGCTTCGGGCCAACTCCAGGATCACGGCCCCGACATCAGATGCGCGAGCCGTCTCGAAGATGATCCGCGCCATATCGAACGTCTGAGCACGGATGTTGATCGCCGGAACGGTGAACCCGGATACGTCACCCCGAGCACGCGCCATGTAGAGATCCTGGATGCTCGCGGTTCGAGCGCCCGTGGCCTGGGCCGCCTCGGCGATCAGCCATTGCGCGGCAGCGATGACTCCCTCATCCGTCGAGAAGGCAGCCGTCCACGCCAGATCGCGGATGGCCTCGCCGCGCAACTGGGCGAGATCGTCGATGACGACGCCCTCTCCCTCGACGTGAAGTGCGCCGGAGAGGCGGGCGAGCAGATCAGTTACTGAGCTGGCGACGTGCGGCATGGTCGAGACTCCTTGGTCGGTGGCGACCGTTGGTGCTATCTCGACCATTATCGTCGCGAGGCGCCGGTGGTGTCCGGTACGACGCGGCCGGGCAGTTCCTCTACGGCCTCGCCACTCTCAGCTGCCGGGCTTGACCACCATGAGGAAGATGATCGACACGATCAGCACGGTGAGGAAGATCCCGCCCTGCTGCACGGCCTTGACCGCGGCAAGTAGGGCCGGCGGTGGGCCCGAGGGCGCCACGCCAGGCGCCGGCGGAGGCGGCGGGGTCGATGACAGATAAACGACCGTCTGGACGCGCTTGAGCTGCCCAAAATACGAGAACCCGAGCGCGATCACGTACAGCACGATGGCGACGCTCAGCCAGTAGTTCGTTGACACCGCCAGGTTCCTGCCCGACATGAGGAGCAGGGTCAGGCCCGTGATGCCCTGCACCACTGCGAGCGGCAACACGATGCCTCGCTCGATCTTCTCGGTGATTCGGGTCGCGAAGTTGGCATGCATCGGCTCCTTGCCGCCCATGCTGCCGATCAGCGAGAAGGTGTACGTGGGCCCGAAGGCCACGATCGCCCCAAAGATATGGAGCCACAGAATCCAGGGAAAGAAGTCCATGCGTTCCTCCGGCGTGCACACCCGGCGCACGCAATGCGAGATGGGACGCGGCACCAGGGCGCCTGCGTTTGTGGTGGAGCGTCGATGCTAGCGCGTCGCGAGGACCTCCCGCGCGCCCATTACGCAACCGCGACCTCAGTGGCCCTTTGGATCGTGCGCGTGCCCGTACCCGACGCGATAGCCAGCAATCAGGCGACCAACCTCGGACAGTGAGACCACTCCGGCCGCAGCCAGCCCCCGGAGATCGTCCTGCCGGTGGTGGAGATCGGCCTCCAGGTCACCGGTCCGGCGCTCGAGTCGAGCCGCGATCTCCGGAAGGACGCCCCAGGCGAAGTGCTCGAAACCCTGGCGCGCCTGGTCCCAGGTCGCCAGGACCGCGGGGCCGAGGAGCTGGGCGTGGCCGTGCTCGTCGCGGTGGAGTGGTCGGATGTAGTGGGCGACCACAACGCGCAGCGCGCGGGCGGCCGCCATTGCCGGATCGGCGGCCTCGACCGGCGGATCGTCGTCCTGCCCGAGCACGAGGACACAACCCAGGAACGACAGCTCATCGTCCGTGAGACCGAGCGGTGGCCCGGACCCGAGGTCGTCGTACAGGGCCTGGAGCGAGTCGGCGCGCGCAAGGCCGCCGGGCCGGTCTCCATGGACGATGGCACGAGCCGATCGTGCCGCCAGCGGTTCGGCCAGCTCCAGGACGTCGATGCCGGCCAGCCCGAGATCCGGCCGCAGGGATGCGAGGAGGCCGCGGAGCACGGCGCCCGCCGTTCCGTCGTCGAGGAACGGTTCTGGCGCGGCGATGACCAGCGGAATTCGCGCCTCCACGAGAACCCAGACCAGGGCGGCCAGCTCGGCGTCGATCGCTCCCCGTCGGACGAGTTCGACGAGCGAGGGTGGCTCGCCCGGAATCGCCGGGTCGGGCATGGGGCGGCCGAGCTCCGGGAGTTCCATGATCGCGAGCCTAGCCGAGTCTGCGACGGACAGCACAGAGCCCGGCGACCATGGCCGCCGGGCTCTGAACTTCAGCGCGTGGTCAGATGAACAGCGAGACGTCCGCGTCGGCTGCCCAGTCCAGGAAGTGGGTTGCACCGCACACGGGATCGATACCGTCAATGAAGCCGTCCTTGGAGAACCCGAAGACATCCATCGTCATCCCGCACGGGATGAGCTTGACGCCAAGCTCAACCGACAGCTCGAGGAGCTCATCGATGGAAGCGACGCCATGATCCTTGAACTGGCGCTTCATCATCCACGATGCCATCGGCGTCATACCGGGCAGCGCCGTCAGCAGCTGGGGCATCGGGATGGGCATCGGCATGGCAGGGTTCCCGGTGGTCCCGACCTCGAGGTTGGGGTTCTTCTGAAGGATCTTCAGGCCATAGAAGGTGAAGAAGATGCCGACGTCCCAGCCCAGGGTCGCACCCGTCGTGGCCAGGATGAGCGGCGGATACGCCCAGTCGAGCGTCCCTTTGGTCGCGATGATCGCCATCTTCTTGGGCTTCGCGAGGCGCTCCGCCTCCTTGATCGCGAACAGTTCCTCGACCCGGGCGGCAACCATCGAGTCCACCCGGTCCTTGATCATCGCGTCCATCTCCGTCATGGCCCGCTCTGCAGTCTCGACCATCTCTCCGTGGCCTCCTCTTCTAACCGGCTTCAGGCCGGGACGCTGGTTGCGGTGGCCTGCAGGATCGCGGTCACCCAATCGCTGGCCGAGACGCCCGGAGTCTCCGGACGGACTCGCTCGTAATAGCTGGATACTCGTTCCTGGATTGCATTCTCCTCTATGGCGCAACCCACAAGTGCCGCAGCCAGTTCCTGGGGCATCTCGGCCGGTCGCGCGGTGAAGTCACCGCTGAAGGAAACGTCGTCCAGCGTGTCGTCCCGGATCACGGCGACGCACCTGATCATTCCGCCCGGGGCCTTGGTGGCGCCCTCGGCAACGCGAACCCCTTCGTGGATTCTGACCCCAGCCCGACGCAGGCCTCCGCCTTCCTCGAGCCACTCGAGGGAGGCGAGGCGCGCGTCCAGCTGATCGGCGAGCGCGAGCTCGTCATCACGGAGCGAGCCAGTTTCGATCGGCCGCCCCAGGGCGGCTGAGCAGGTCGCGACGTAGGCCTCGATCACGGCCGCGCGATCCGGCGCTGCGCCCAGCTCGCGGGTCATGGTCGTCATGTATTCGCTGAGGGTCTGGTAGACCTTGTCGCGGAACTTCTCGGACGGGACCTTGAGCACACGCGACATGGTCAGGATGTCGAAGTCGAACATCAGGCTGCCGACCACGACCTCTGCGTTGTCCATTCGCGCGGCCCCGGTCCCACCGATCTTGCGGCCGTTGACGTGGATGTCGTTGACGGGTCGATATGCGGCTTCGATGCCGAGGGCCCGGTAGGTCTGGACCAGCGTGTCGCAGTACAGGGCGAACCGCCCTTCGACCGTCGCCGGCAGATGATCGGCCGCGAAGATCCACTGGGTGAAGAGCTGGTTCCCGTCCAGGTACACAGCCCCGCCGCCGATCTCCCGCCGGATGATCGGGAACCCGAGATCCGCGCAGACACTCCGGTCAACTTCGCGATCGACGTCCTGATGCCGCCCGATCGAGACATAGGGGGCGTCCGGCGAGACGAGCATGATGGTGTCCGGCGAGGTGGGCGTCATCGCGTAGCCAACGGCGTGATAGATGCTCTGGGACCGCACCGGGTCCACGGTGTCCAGATCCAGCAGCCGGATGGGGACGTTCGAGTTGCTCAAGGTCGCACTCCTTGCTTTCTGCTCAGTCTGCACAGCGCAGGCACGAAACGCCGAGTTCCTCGATCCGGGCGCGGTAGCGCTCGGTGGCATCGTCACCCGTTAGCAGGCCGGCCGTCTCGGGCTCCCAGGCGTCGGGTTCCAGGCGCACCAGCCAGCCGAGGCCGTACGGATCCCGGTTGGCCACCAGGATGTCGGCGGCAAAGGCCTCGGTATTGGTGGCCAGCACGGTTCCGGCGAGTGGCGTCGGGAAGGGGCCGGCCCATTTCGCGGATTCGATCGTCGCCACGCTCTGGCCCGCGTCGAGGTGCTTGCCGACCTTCTTGAACAGGATGTGGAGCACCTTGCCGGCCCGCGTCTGGGCCGGATCGGTCAGCCCGAGCACGACGCTCCCGTCATCCTCCGGGCGTAGCCACACGTCTCGAGGCACGTCGTACCAGAGATCTACCGGAATCTCGCAGCCATCGAAGACGGGCGAGTCACCGAGTCCGATCAGCTGCAACTGATTCCCTCGGCCACCAGGAACGCGGCGTAGGCCTCGACCCCGGCGGTGCCGCTCGCCAGCTCGGACTTCTGAGCATCCCAGGCCGACGGACGAATGCGCACGATCCAGCCGGCGCCATAGGGATCGCTGTTGACGAGCGTCGGATCCACGGCCAGGTCGGTGTTCACGGCCACGACCTCGCCATCCACAGGGGCCGGCACGGGGCCGACCCACTTGCCGCTCTCCACGGTCGCGACGCTCTGGCCGCGCTCGAGGACCTTGCCGACCTTCTTGGTCGTAATGGCGACGACTCGCGCGGCGAGGTGCTGGGCCACATCGGTAATCCCAACGGTGATCTCGCCGGATCCGTCATCGCGGGCCCAGGCGTGCTTCTCCACCCAGTAGTACAGGTCGTCCGGGATATTGCAGCCTCGAGTGTCGGTCATGGCGATCCTCCTTCAGTCGTGGTGTCGGCGGGGATCGGAGGGAGCCCGACCTGTTCGGCATGGGATGCCTGGAAATGGTAGAGCAGGAGATCAAAGGCAACCAAAGCGATCTCCCGCTGGAACTCGGCCAGGAAGTCAGGCTCGCGGCCGCGCGGATTGGCCACACGCTCCAGTCCCTCGTCGCAGAACGGGCAATCGAGCGCGAACTTGAGCGTGCCCTTGGCCTCGTCACGAAAGGTCCGGACCTGCTCGGGATGGCCATCCCAGAGGTGGGCGTGGGTTTCCATCCGGGTGCCCTGGATCTGGCAGTACGGGCAGTTCATGCCGGAACCAGGCCCGCTGCCGCCAGCGCCGCGTGGCCGAGCTCCGTCAGCGCCACCCGATCCGTCTCGAGCTCGCGGGACACGAGCCCGCAGGAGGCCAGGGCCCCGATGCGCGCCGCCACCGCCGCTCGATCACGCGGCGTCAGGCCGAACGCGCCTGCGTTGACCAGGTCCCGCATCGGTGTCGCCGGGCCATCGAGCGCACCGAGGAACGTGGCAACGCCCGGCTCCGCCACGATCTCGAGGATCCAGCGGCCGATCCCGGACTGGCTGGTGCTCGCCGGAACCTCGATGTCCGCCTGGCCCTCGCGGAAGGCGAACGAGGTCAGTCGCGTCTCGCTGACGGCCTGGTGATCCAGCCAGCGCACGACGGCTGCCGCGAACTCCTCGTCGGCGATCGTCATCCCGGCAGGACCTCGGTCGCTTCGAGTTCGGCGAGCGGGACCTCCTCGTTGACCTGCGGTTCCTCGAGCGGCATGCCGATGGCGGCGGCGACCAGCTCCGCGAGGTCGCTGACCAGGAGTCGCTGCTCGTGCCCGGTCGCCTTGACAGCGGCCGTGTACATCGTCAGGTCCTTGGGACACGCCGTCACGAAATCGGAGATGCCGGGGAGCGCGACGGCCTCGCGAATTCGCTGCTCGGACGGCCGCTCGATGAGTCCGCTGTCGTCCTGCCAGATCCGGCCGCCACCGGCTCCGCAGCAGAAGGTGTTCGCCCCGTTCCGGGGCATCTCGACGAGGTTCGCCCCGATCGCCGCCAGGACCTCCCGCGGAGCGGCGGTCACCTTGCTGTAGCGAGCCAGGTAGCAGGGGTCGTGATAGGTGACCTTGCGGTCGATCCGGTTCTGCGTGACCAGGTCGCCCGAGGCGAGGAGCGCAGCCAGCACCTGGCTGTAGTGCCAGACCTCGTATTCGCCACCGAAGTCCGGGTATTCGAACTTGAGCGTGTTGAGCGTGTGCGGATCGGTCGTGACGATTCGCCGGAAGCGGGCCTTGGAGAGCTGGCCGACGTTGTGCTCCACGAGCACCTCGAAGAGGCCTTCCTCACCGGCTCGTCGAACGTCGTTTCCGGCGTTCCGCTCGCCCTCGTAGAGGATCCCGAAGTCCATCCCCGCGGCCTGGAAGAGGCGGGCAACCAGGCGTGTGGACTCCTGGACCCGCACGTCGAAGCTGGCGAAGTCACCGACGAACCAGAGCCAGTCCACGTCCTCCTTCCGGGCATCGACGATCGGCGTCGCCAGGCCATCGGTCCACTTGGCGCGCGCCCGCCCCGACTGCCCGAAGGAGTTGCCCTGCTTGGCGAGGCTGGCGAACGCCGTCTGCAGGCTGGGCGACACCTCGCCCTGGTCCACCAGCGACCGGCGCATGCCGACGATCGTGGGGACATGCTCGATGCCGACCGGGCACGCCTCGACGCAGGCGAGGCACATGGTGCACGACCAGAGGGTCTCGGCACTGATGAGTCCGCCGGCGAGCCGGCTCCCGCCTGGATCCGGAAGCGCGCCGTACGCCCGGTCTGAGCGATGCTCGGCCAGCGGTGCGGCGATGCCCCAGGCCGCGTCGGCCTCCTGTCGGATGTCGAGGATCAGGTCGCGTGGGGACAGCGGGGCGCCCGAAGCCACCGCGGGGCATGCGACATGGCAGCGCCCGCACTTCGTGCACGCGTCCACGTCAACGAGCTGCTTCCAGGTGAGATCCGCCAGGTCGCGGATTCCGACGTGCCCGTCGGCCGGGGCCACCGCCGCCATGTCGAAGACTGGCAGGCGACGACCGGCCAGCGGCGAGCGGAGGGCCAGATTGACCGGGTCCGAGATCGTGTGAATGGCCTTCGAGAACGGGAAGTACGCGACGAACGCGAGCGCGGTGCCCGCGTGGGCCCACCACATCGCGTAGCGAATCCCCTCGGCCGCATCGGCCTTGAGTCCGACGGCCCCGAAGATCGCCCCGACGACCCAGCCGACGGGCGAGAAGATCTCGAAGGACGGGAAGCCGTGGGCGAGGATTCGCGTGCCCTCGAGGACGAAGCCACTCAGCCCGAGCAGGCCAAGCCAGCCCAGGAAGATCCAGTCGCCGGTCCGGAACCCACCGCGATCCGTCGTCGCCGGAGCGATATCGACGCGCCCGTAGTCCAGCTGGCGGGGTCGTCGATATCGCCGGATGGCCAGCGCTCCAATGCCCACCAGCATCGCCAGCCCGAGCACATCCAGAACGAACGAGTAGATAACGTAGAACGTGCCCCAGTAGAAGCTGAACTGCGGCGCGAGCGGCCGGATGATGTCGCTTTCGATGGTCAGGATCGCCGTCCCGATGAACAGGACGATGAACCCCCACATGACGGCCGCGTGGAAGACACCGGCATACGGATCCCGCTTCGCGACGGTCCGATTGAGCGCGGTATCGAATGAACTTCTCGTGACGCGACCGATGAAGCCGAGTGGTGACCCGATGACGTTCTGGGAGCGTCCGCGCGCGTACTTGCGCAGGCGGACCCCGATCCCGACGAAGAAGACGATGCTCACGATCGCCGACAGAACGTAGAAGACCAGCTCGCCCTGTGGCGAGATGCCCTCGAAGATCTCGCGGGTCACATCCCGGCCGAACATGCCCGCGCCCTGCTAGCTGCCGAGTTTCGCGGTCAGTGCCGGCACCACGTCCAGCAGATCAGCGACCGCGCCGTAGTGGGCCACCGAGAAGATCGGAGCGCGCGCGTCCGAGTTCACGGCGATGATCAGCTCGGCGCCGCGCATCCCCTCGAGGTGCTCCGGGGCGCCGCTGATCCCCAGCGCAATGTAGACCTTTGGCTTGACCTTGAGTCCGGACTTGCCGACCTGGCGGGTGCGAGGCAGCCAACCGGCATCCGCGATCGGACGCGACGATGAAACCGCTCCGCCGAGGGCGGCAGCGAGGGCCTCGACGAGCTCGAGGTTGTCCTGTTCGCCGATCCCGCGACCAACCGACACAAGGACGGATTCGCGGGTGATGTCCACATCGCCCGCCTCGGGCTTCAGGAGACCCTTGAACCGGATCCGTGCGTCGGATGCTCCGGCGGCCACCTTCTCGACCGCCGGCGACGCACCAGCAGCGGGAGCGAAGGATCCGGCCACGACGGTGACGATCCCCCGACCCCCGGCGAACCGGACCTTCGCCTGGATCTTGCCCGCGTACAACTGGCACGTGACGAGAGGCGAGCCGCCATCGAGGGTCACGTCGACCGCATACGCCGCCAACGGAAGACCGAGTGCCGCCGACAAACCGGCTGCGACGTCCATCCCCGGGCCGCTGTTGGCGACCATGACGAGATCCGGCGCCCGTTCCTTGATGATCGGCACGAGGGCCGCCTGATACGCGGATGGACTGAACGACTCGAGGCCCGGATCTTCGACGACCAGGACACGGTTCGCACTCAACGAGCCGGCCAGACCGGCCACGCCGGAACCCAGCAACACGGCAACGGTCGCGCCGCCGCCCTGCGCCGCAAGTGCGGACGCTCGTCCGAGCAGTTCATGCGTGGTGTCGAGGATTGCGCCCTCGCGATGCTCGACGAGGACCAGGATCTCGCCGCTCATCGTGCTCCTCCCCCGGTGATGCCGCGTTCCGCGAGGATCGCGGCGATGCGCTCGGCGATCGCCCCTGGGTTACCCGTGATCATCTCGGCCGTCGTCCCGGATTCCGGGACCGACATCGACTCGATCGTCAGGCCGCTCCCCGCCCCGGGAGGGCCGGCTTCGAGGGACTCGATCGTGGCCGTCTTCATCAGCTGGCGGACGCGGCTGACCGGCGCATAGCGCGGCGCCTCCCGCGACGTCTGGACGCCGAGGACGGCGGGCAGATCCACCTCAAATTCGCCGACGACCCCACCCGCGTACTCCTGGTGGACCGTCACGCTGGAACCACCGGCGGCAACCGCGATGTGAGTGACGACCGAGACGTGCGGGTGGCCGAGCAGCGTGGCGACCATGGGGCCGACCTGGCCGTCGAGGTCATCGATGGCCTGGACGCCGGTCAGGACAAGATCGTGCTGGACGGATCCGAGAGCCGATGCGAAGGCAGCCGCCGCCGTGTGGGAGTCGGGATTCTGGTCGTAGGAGCCGACCTTGACCACCCGGTCGGCGCCACGCGCGAGGCAGGTGGCGAGCAGTTCGTCCACGGCTCCGGCCTCGACCCCGAGGGCCAGGCACGTCACGGTGCCGCCGCTCGCGTCGCGGAGATGCAGTGCTTCCTCCAGCGCGTATTCGTCCCACTCGCTGGCCCTCGATGGTTTAACGACGGGTTATGCCACCGGCTCGGTTTACTGGGGAGAGCCGGGCACCAATGGCCAGCATTCCTTTTACCAGATGATCCACC
>JBBQMH010000012.1:0-40153 GCA_038328755.1 Candidatus Limnocylindrales bacterium | reverse complement strand
CTTAGCCCGAGTGAACGTGTTCGCGCGGCCGCAGATATGAGCGAGGCTGTTCGCGACCTCGCGGCGGCGGGGATCCGCCATCGTCATCCTCGACTCCCGGAAACCGAAGTGCAGGCAGCGCTCGCTCGGATGCTGCTGGGCCAGGATGCGCGGATCGCGGACGTCCCATCTTCAGGGCGAAGATCGAACTCGGGCAAGTCGTGACCCTCGCTTCGCTCATCCAGCGCGTCGTCGGCCATCTCGAGAGCGCCGGGATCCCCTACAAGGTCACCGGCTCCGTGGCCAGCTCCTACTATGGTGAACCCCGGGCCACTCGCGATCTCGACATCGTGATCGATCCCGACTCACCGTCCCTTGGCATTGACGTGATCATCGCGAAGCTCGAATGGGTCGCTGCCACCGGGTCCGAGCGCCAACGTGCCGATGTCGCCGCCCTTGTCGCGATTGCCCGAGACACGCTCGTCGAGTATCTCGATCGTTGGACGCTGGCCCTCGGTGTGGCTGAGGATTGGCACACCCTCCGGCATGGGGGCGACTGACTGGCCTCAATCTCAGCCGGCGACGATCACCTTTCCCGTGGCGCGGCCCTCGTCGACCCAGCGAAGCGCCTCGACCACCTCATCGAGCGTGAAGCGGCGGTCGATCGTGGTCCGGAGCTTCCCGGCCTCGATCAGATCGAGAAGCGTCTGCACCTCGGTGTCCTTGAACGGCGACCAGGCGAGCATGATGCCCGCGTGCCGATCGCTGAAACGATTGAGGACCGGCGCGATGAACAGGTACTCCAGCAGCCGGATCCCGGGTCTGCGAGGCGACGAGCAGAGGCCCCGCGGCAAGAACGATCCCATCACCGGCATTCGTGACGACGGTCGCGAACAAGGAGCCACCGGAAGCTCCGTCCGAGCCTCGCCGGGGCGACGATATCGGCAACCCGGGACAGACCGAACACCGAGGCAGGATAGCAATCGCGTGTCCCTGCCGCGACTCGAGAATCGCAAGGGGGAGTACTCTCGCGTCATGAGGATCGCATGACCGAAGGTGAAGGCACCAGCAGCCCCGCGCGCGTACGAATCGAGAACGTCAACCACCCGGGGACTGGCGTGAACGTGGACGCCGCCATGTATGGCGCCATGCGCGACGCACTGCTTGCGGCTCTTCCCTCGGCGCCACCCGGGCTCACCGAGGGACAGATGCGCGCAGCCGTCCAGCCGGATCTGCCCGGCGATCTCTATCCAGGTGGTGCCAAGGTCGGCTGGTGGGCCAAGGCCGTGCAGCTCGATCTTGAGGCGAAGGGCGAGATCGTCCGCGAGCCGACAAAGCCGCTGCGCTGGCACCGACCAACCGAGGTCCGGCGCCCGGTTCAGACGTCACGCGACGGCGGCAACCGGCCAGTCAGGCACGGCGGGAATCAATCCCCGTAGGTCTCCGCGCTTGTTCTGCTGTCGGGTAGAGTCTCCTGACGCACAGCCCTGGAGGACGGGATGCCGACGCGACTCTCCCTGCTCATTGGAACGCCCAAAGGCGCCTTCATTCTCGACGGAACGCCGAGACGGAACAAATGGGACTTGCGTGGCCCGCTGTGCGAGGGCTGGCCGATTCACGACATCTCCGTGGAGCCGGAAACCGGCGCCCTGCTCGCAGGTGCGGCGAGCCCCTGGTACGGCGCAGCGGTCTGGCGAAGCGAGGATCTTGGTGAGACCTGGTCACACTCCAGCGACGGACTGACCTACGGGGACGATGGACCGAAGCTGACGACGATCTGGAACGTCACGGCCGCCCACGGGACCATCTACGCCGGCGTCGAGCCGGCCGGCCTGTTCCGGAGCGACGACAAGGGCCAGACCTGGACCCATGTCGAGGGACTGACCAACCACCCGTCCCGGCCCATCTGGCAGGCCGGCAACGGGGGCCTGATCCTCCACTCGATCGTCCCCCACCCCACCGACCGAAACCGCATGTGGGTCGGTATCTCGGCCGCCGGTGCGTTCGAGACCCGCGACGGCGGGGTCTCGTGGCAGACACGAAACTCCGGCGTTCGCGCCGATTTCGCGCCGGTGCAATACCCGGACTTCGGACAATGCGTTCACAAGCTGGTCATGGCCGCTGACGGTGGCGAGCACCTGTATCAGCAGAATCACTGCGGCGTCTACCGATCCTCGAACGGAGGCGAAACCTGGGAAGAGATCACCACCGGTCTGCCATCGGAATTCGGCTTCCCAATGACGACCCACCCGCGCGATCCCCTGACCGTCTGGACGATTCCGTTGACTGCACCCGATCAAGGCCGCTACATGCCCGCCGCCAGTGCCGCGGTCTGGCGGACGCATGACGGAGGCGACTCGTGGATCCGGGCCGGCGATGGTCTTCCCCAGGACGGCGCGTACCTCGGGGTTCTGCGCGAGGCGATGGCGGTCGATCGACTGGACCCCGTGGGCGTCTACTTCGGGACGAGCACGGGGCAGATCTACGGCAGTGCCGACGAGGGTCGGACCTGGGCGCTGGTGGCGGATAACCTGCCGCCCATCTGGTCCGTCGAGGCGGTTGTTGTCCCTTGACCCCGATGACGACGCCCCTGTCGTCGTTCATCTACCGCGCTCGCTCGTGGCTCTGTTCGCTGGGGCAGCGCGCCGCATGCCAGCGCGCGGGGCCACGGTTGGAGAAGTCATCGCAGACCTCGACCGCGCGGTACCCGGAATTCGCGATCGCCTCGTGGAGGCAGGCCCGGCTCTGAGGGGGCACCTGAATGTCTTCGTGGACGGTCAGCGCTCTCGACTGGACTCCCCTATTTCGCCCGGCGCCGATGTCTACATCATTCCGGCGGTGTCCGGAGGTTGATCAACCTCCGGCATTAAGCCATACGGGGTAGTCGGTCGTGTTCTCTGGCGATCCTGTTCGGTGTCTGAGTCATCACGGACGTGCAGCCACCGACAGCCACGAGCGCAACAGCCATTCCGGCCGCCACGAGACCCCGGAACGGATGGGGCTGTCGAATACGCGCGCCGGGCAATCCGACGGTGCTCACCAGATCAGGCCTCGATGCGGATGGGTACATCGTAGCCTCCAGCGGAGTGAAAGGGACCACACCGACCCGCATAGACTGTTGCGCATGACCGACGAGATCGATCCCCGGGAGGCCGCACGCATCCGCCGCCGCAATCGCGCCCTCGAGGCCGAACAACGCGCGCTCATGAAGCCGGGCATGGGCAAGGTCTTCAAGCAGATCCTCGATAAGCAGGCGCGGGCCGCCAACCCGGAACTAGCCAAACCCAAACCGCGCCGCAAGACCCGGCCCTGAGCTCGATCCGCGGATGCGCACGATCCGAGCCACCCGTTATGTGACTCCCTTTCGGGAAGGCGGCTCGCTGCCCGGACTGGTGGAGGCGGACGACGATGGACTGTACGTGGTCAAGTTTCGCGGTGCGGCCCAGGGTCCCCGCGCCCTGGTTGCAGAGATCGTCGCCGGAGAACTCGGCCGGGCACTGGGTCTTTCGGTCCCAGAGATCGTCATCGTCGAAATCGATCCGGCACTTGGTGAGCTGGAGCCAGACCCGTGGGTCCGCGACCTCCTCGCGACCAGCCCCGGCCTCAACGTGGGGAGTGATTTCCTGCCCGGAGCCCTGACCTTTAGCCAGGCGGCCGATGATGTGCCAGATCCGGATGCCGCCGCGAACGTCGTCTGGTTCGACTCGCTTGTCACCAACACCGATCGCTCCCCGCGAAACCCGAATATCCTCGTCTGGCACCGACAGCGCTACCTGATCGATCATGGCGCTGCGTTGTACATCCATCACACGTGGCAGGAACCCGACGCCCATGCCGTTCGCCCTCTACCAACCATCAACGACCATGTGCTCCTGCCCGCGGCGGGGTCGCTCGCTGCGGCGGATGCGCGGCTGGCTCCTCTCGTGACGGATGCCCTGATCGGTGAGATCGTCTCACTGGTGCCGAACGACTTCCTCGCCGAGGCCTCTGCGGTGGGTGGTCCGGACGAGCAGCGTCGAGCCTACGCGCGCTACCTCACCCTCCGCGTCGCGGCACAGGAATTGCTGATGACAGAGCTTGACGAGGTGATCCTTGGCCGGTGATGCGTTCGAATACGCCATCCTCCGCCTGGTCCCGCGCGTCGAGCGGGGTGAACTCATCAACGTTGGCGTCGTGCTGTTCTGTCGGACTCGCCGGTTCATTGACGCACGGGTCATGTTCGACGCATCTCGCCGCGCGGCCCTCACTGCACTCGCTCCAGAAGCAGACGAGACGGCGATTCTTGAGCATCTGGCCGCGATTCAGCGGATCGTTCAGGGCGACCCGACGGCCGGCCCAATCGCCCAACTTGCCGCGCCGGAACGGTTTCGCTGGGTAGCCAGCCCTTCGAGCACCATGATTCAGCCATCCGAGGTGCATTCCGGGGTCACCGAGGATCCGGCCGCGACCCTCGACCAGATTTTCGTGGGCCAGGTGGGCTGACGGAGCGTCGCCCCGTCCCGACCCGGGCGCCGGCAAACCTGGCCGCCTCACTATCGCCCGAAGAACCCCTTCTTTCGCGCCACTCGCGCCGGTGGTCGCAACGAGGTAAGAAGCGCCTGGATCTCGGCAGCAAATGGTCGGCCCTCCGGCCGATCGGCCAGCCACATCAGGTAGCCGTTGTCGTGGCGCGCAACCTCGCCGAGCGTCCAGCCGGAGTACAGGCCGAAGGTGAGGCGGCTCCCTGACGGACGGCCCGGCGGCGGACCCGCTGCGCCAGTCCATTCTGGACCAGCTGCCCGCGTGGGAGCCCCGCCGGCGGTGATCGCGGTTTGGGCCGCATCATGGACGGCTCGCCGACCCGCATCTCCGAGGATGGCCCAGGCAGCGTTGAGGCTCCGCATGATCGCCAGGCCCGCATCCCCGACCAGGTCGGGGTGAGCGGCGCGTGCCTTCTGGTGGTACGCCTTCCGGATATCGTTCGTCGACGCGCCTCGGACGACGCCCAGAACGGCATATGGATCAGGTTCGGGCATCGCGACCTCGCTACCTCAGCGCCTCAGCGCCTCAGCGCCTCAGCGCCGATCGTAGCAGCCGACGCGTGGCCCGCGCAGGCCTATGGGCGCGAGTCCGCCCCGGTCCAACGGCGGTCCATGATCAGGTGCAACACGGTGGGGCGGTCTGCGGCCAGAGCTTCGTGGAGTGCCGAGAGGAATGCCGCGTCATCGCCAACGCGGATGCCCTTGGCCCCGAACCCACGAGCAACCCCGGCCCAGTCAACTGGCCCAAGATCCGTCGCGGCGGTTGAACCCGCGGGGCGCAGATCCTGATGGGTCCGGATCATTCCGTACTGCTCGTTGTCGAAAGCGAGGACGATCGTTCGGAGACCCAGCCGGACCGCTGTCTCCAGCTCGGCGACGGTCATCCCGAGGCCCCCATCGCCGACGACGGCGACGACGGCTCGATCCCGGTGAACGAGCCCTGCTGCGATGGCTGCCGGCAGCCCATAGCCCATCGCGCCTGAGGTCGGGCCGAGGAACGTGCCTGGGCGCTTGAAACGGAAGCCGCGTGCGATCCAGCTCCCGAAACTGCCCGCATCCGTCGTCACGATGGCATCGTCAGGCAGCACGGACTGCAGCGCCGCCACGACCCGGCCAGGATGAATCCCGGGGCCTGTCCAGGGGTGCCCGTCAACGATCGTGGCCACCTCCCAGGCTTCCCGGTCCAGTTCGTTCTGGGCAATGCGGAGGTCCGTGGTCACTGCATCGAGCACACCGCGAGACTCGAGCCGACTCACGGCCGCTCGCAGGAACTGCTTCGCGTCCGCCTCGATCGATAGGTCGGCCGGCCGCAGTTCCGGATGCGGACGACCGGGGGCGATGTCAACGTGCGCCCAGCGGGTCGAGGCAACCGGAATGGCCCAGCCATACGAGGCGATCTCGCCCAGTCGGCAGCCGATCACGAGCATCGCATCGGCCCGCTCGAGGCGTTCCCGGACGACCGCCGGGGAGCCATACCCGGTCATGCCGAGGTACAGCGGGTTCTCGTTCGGCACGACGTCGCCGCGCCGCCAGGCGGCAACGACTGGCACCCGTAGCAACTCGGCCATCCGGAGCAGATCGTTTGACGTTCGCGCACGGAGGATTCCACCTCCAGCCAGGATCACGGGGCGCTCGGCGTCCGCAAGAAGGCGCAGAACCGCTCCAATCTGCTGCTCATCGGCGCGAGGAGGTGCCGGTCGGATCGGCTCCGAAGACTGTCCCACGGGCACGAGCTGGTCGAGGAGATCTTCAGCCAGATCGAGAACCACGGGGCCAGGTCGACCGGTCGTGGCCTGGTTGACCGCCGACTGGACCGCGACGACTGCTTCTTCCACGGTTCGGGGTTCCGCCGCCCACTTCGCGAGGCCCCCGATCGTGCTCTTGATATCGACTTCCTGGAAACCCTCGCGGCCGCGGGCAGCAAGCTCCACCTGTCCGACGAGCACGAACATGGGGCTCGAATCCGCGAACGCCGTGTGGATGCCGATCGCCAGATTCGCGGCCCCAACGGCGCGCGTCGCGAGACAGATCGCGGGTCGTCCGGTGAGTTGTGCATGGGCCTCGGCCATGAAGGCCGCGGCGCCTTCGTGACGGGTGGCAACGACGTGAATCCCGGCGGCCTCAAGTCCATCGATCAAGCCCAGGAAGCTCTCGCCCGGGACGGTGAATGCCCATCGGACACCCGCGCGCCGCAGAGTGTCAGCGATCATCCGCCCGACCGTGACCGGTTCCGCCGGAACGACCACTTCCGGCTCAGGGGCGGTCGGAGGCTCGGACTCCTCAGCCGCGGGCGTGGGGGTGACCTCGGCCGCGGGCTCGAGTACCTCGGGCGCGGGCTCAGCCGCGGGCGTGGGGGTGACCTCGGCCGCGGCCTCGAGCTCGGGCTCGGGCTCCTCAGCCGCGGGCGTGGGGGTGACCTCGGGCGCGGGCTCAGCCGCGCTGGCGTCATCGGTGGTGCCGGTCTCAGTCACAACGTCCATCGGTTCGTCCATTTCAGACTCCCGGTGCCGGCAGCGAGGTGATCACCATGGATAGCACGAGCATCAGGGACACGAGCCCCACGAGGATTCGGCTGACGAGCTTGCCCGGTCGCATGCGCCTACCGGTAGTTCTGGAACTGCAGCGGGACGATCTCGTCCAGCTCACGAAGGTGGGCGATCACGCGCTGCAGGTCATCCTTGCTCTTGGCCGACACTCGAAGTGCATCGCCCTGGATCTGCGTCTTGACCCGCGGGAATTCCTCGCGAATCCCGCGCGCCAGCTTCTTGGCGAGCTCATCGGACAGTCCTTTGCGCAGGACGATCTTCTGCCGGACCCTGTTGCCGCCTGCTGGCTCCACCTTGCCCCAGTCGAAGATCTTGAGCGAGAGGTTCCGACGAACGGCCTTGGATTCGATCAGGTCCTTGATGGCGCCCGCACGAAACTCGTCATCCGTGAGCAGGGTGATCTCATCGGCTCCCTGCTCGAGATCCACCGTCACGCCCTTGAAGTCATAGCGCTGGGTCACCTCGCGCCGGACCTGGTCAAGCGCATTGCGCAATTCCATGACATCGAATTCGCTGACGACGTCAAAGGAGACATCTCCTGCCATTGGTCTCGGGTTGCCTCCCCTACTCCGCGGTGCGTTCCTGTCGGTTGTACCAGAAGCGAGCGTGCTGAATGACCCCAGGCTCCACGATTTCGAACGAGACGAAACCGGCGAGCCGCACCCTTCCGCGTGTCGTGCGGTGGACATACGACGCGTGCCACGCCGCCAGGATGGTCGGTGGGACGACCCAGTGGCGCTCGAAGACCAACTGTACCTGTTCCTCGTATTCCGAGGCCGCGAGCAGATCCGCGCGCACGGCGTTCAGCCCGATCAGCGGCGGCTCAAACGGGTCCTGCTGCACAACCACGTCGGGCGCGTGCAGCGCTGCGAACGCGTCTCCATCCCATTCGCTCCGAAAGCGGGCATACCGATCGAGAAAATCAGCGGCCCAGGCATGATCGAGCTTCATATTCCTCCCACGTCGCCCGACGCCCGAAGCAGTTCGAGCAATCGTTCGCCGATCCGGTAACTACGGCCACCACCCATCACCAGGACGGCATCGTTTGGGTGGACTTCACGGGCAAGCCACTCGGCTGTCGCCTCGACTGACCCCGGCGCCGCAACGAGGAGGCCGGGATCGACGCCGCGAACGGCCTCGGCCAGCCCGTCAGCACTGGCGATCGTGGTGTCCTGATCCCGCCCCGCCCAGATATCCGCTACGACGACGGCATCGGCAGCGGCGAGGGATGAGGCGAACTCGTCCAGCAGGGCCGCGGTCCGGTGGAACGTCAGCGGCTCGTAGACCGCCCAGAGACGGCGGCCCGGTTCCCGCTGGCGCATCGCAGCGATGGTTGCCGCAATCGCGCTCGGATGGTGGCCGTAGTCGTCGTAGACAACGACGCCTCCAGCTTCGCCCTTCCGCTCCAGTCGGCGGCCGATCCCCGGAAACGTGGCCAGGGTGGTCAGGATGAGACCCGGTTCGATGGCAACGCCGAGCGCCGCCCCGACGACCCCCAGCGCATTTACGGCGTTGTGGCGTCCGGCAGTTGGAATGGACACCGTGCGTTCTACGGCGCCCGCGTCGAGCCCGCTGATCGCGAGGGTCGTTGTCGAAGGGCTGGTCGCCGTGATCCGACCGGCCAGTGGCCTCGCGACTCCCAATCCGGATGCATACCGGCCCGGCGAGACGGCCTCGCGAAGGCCGGGATCGGCGGTCTCGTCGGCCAGGGCCACGCTGATGATGCGCAACGGCAGCGAGACCGAGATCCGGTCAAGGAGTGCCCCCACTCCCGGATCGCCGACGTTCGCGACGAGCGTGCCCCCAGCGGGGATGTTGCGGATCCAGCGCTCGAAGGCATCGGCGACGGCGCTGACGTCTGCGAACACATCGGGGTGATCCCATTCCAGGCTCGTCAATACCGCCAGGTCGGGCCGATAGGCGTCGAAATTGCCCGCGTATTCGTCCGCCTCGACCACGAACGGTGAGCCGGCGCCAAACCGCGCCGTGGCAGGGATCCCTCCGGAGATCGAGGGGGGCAGCAGCGCGCCGACGAAGGCCGACGGATCAAGCCCCGCCTGAACGAGTACGTGGGTTAACCAGCCGCTCGTGGTGCTCTTACCGTGCGTGCCGGCCACTGCGATGAGGCGGCGCCCCACGGCGGCATCTGCAACGATCTGCTGCCAGGACTCGATCGGAATCCCCGCCGCCGCAGCGGCCGCAAGTTCCGGGTGATCCGGCTCGATCGCGGTCAATGCCTTCGTGACCGCCAAGCGCGTTGGGCCGGGCCTATGACGATCAGCGGTCACGTGCTCCGGATCGTGGGACCAGGAGATCGGTATTCCGGCGGCCTCAACGGCCTCGGAATATGGTGAAGGCCCGCCGGAATCACAGCCACTGACCTCGGCCCCGGCAGCAGACGCCAGCAGGGCGGCGGCTGATGCGCCGGCTCCCGCGATACCAATGACGTGGAGTCGCTCACCCCGTGGGATCGCCTGTGCGTCCCGGACCGGCAGCAGCCCGGCCCCGATATCTCCGGCCGATCGGGTCACCCCGGGCGCTCCCCGGCTGGCTCTTCAGCCTCCTCGATGAGCCATTCCAGGACCGCCCGAACGCTTTCGTGCCGGTTTGACCCGCGATCGCCCGCCCAGACGAAGCGTCGAACGTCTGCCAATTCGTCCGTGGCCAGGCCCACGTACGTCAGGCCGACCGGCTTGTCCGACGTTCCGCCGCCGGGACCCGAAATTCCAGTGACTGACGCCGCGAGCGAAGATCCGAACTGGTTGCGGGCGCCGATCGCCATGGATCGCGCAGCCTGTGCGCTGACAGCGCCGTGCGCCGCGATCGTTGGTGCCGCGACCTCGAGGAGGCGGGTTTTGGCCTCATCCGCATAGCTGACAACGCCACCCAGGAAATAGCCGGAAGCGCCGGCCACCTCGGTCAGCGTGGCAGCGATGAGCCCCCCGGTACAGGATTCGGCCACGGCGACGGTCAGGCCCCGGCCGAGACAGAGGCCCTGCAGGCGTTCAGCCAACGCAATGAGCTCCTCGTCAGCCATGAACCGTCAGCGATGCGTCGTAAGCGCCGGTGGATCCGGCGGCTGGAAGAGCCACGTCTCCGGGATCCCCGGTTTGCCGAGCGCGCCGAGCGAAACGCCGTTGAGGGTGAAGAGCGTGTAGCCGGAAGAACCGCTTCGAACCTCGACCGACGTCGCGCCGGTGAAGGTCAGGGTTCTGCCCTTGGCAAACACCTTTCCGCTCGACGGGATCGACGGATCGAGCGAGCCATCGACCCAGACCTTCAACCAGGCATCGCCACCGGAGATCGTGACCACCAGGTTGACGCCCCGATAGGCCACGGTGACGGAACGCGTGAGCGACGCGGTCTTCCCGTCCGGCGATGTCGCGGTGACGGTGATCGACCAGCGACCCGCCGTCAGCTCGAGTGGCGTCGTGAAGGAACCGTCGTCCGCCACGACGACTGCCACGCTGCGCGCCTCTGGAGAGGGCTCCGGGCTCGCCGCGGCCGTCGTGCCATCCGGTGGGCCGACGTAGTTCGCCGTCACGGCCACGGATTGGGCGTTCGAGGTCAGACCCTCTACGGGGATCGCTCCGTTCTCGTAGGTGGCGCCGTCCTGGGGCTGGTTCACGGTGAGCGTCGGAGCCTGGATCACCAGGTAGGGAACCTTGATGATCACCGTCTGCGGCGTCTCGGTGGGCTTGCCGGTTTCCGGGTCCACGGCGTCAATCTCGAACTGATTCGAGCCTCGACGCAGGTCGACAGAAACACTCCACGACCCATCCGACAGCGCGACGACGCGCCGAGGTTGCGATTGGCCCGGGATCGAGATGGTGACCGTTGCGCCCGGAGACGACGTCCCGGCGAGGACGAAGTTCGTGGCCGACTCATCGACCTCCGCGACAGCCGTAGCGGGGTTCGACACGGTGAGTACCGGGGGCTTCGCAAAGCGCAGCAGCTGGACGGCGAGGTAGATGCCGAACAGGATCACCCCGAAGGTCATCAGGGCTGCCACCACGATCGAGGGTGAGAAGGTCAGGGTCCGCTGTGTGGCCATGGTCATCCGCTGCGGGATGACGACCGCCTCCGTGGGAGTCTGATCACCGCGCTCGCGACGCCACTGGCGGAGGACGTCCTCGGGATCGAGGCCGAGGTAGACGGCGTAGTTCCGCAGGAAACCCTTCGTGTAGACGGCGCCGGGCAGTTCCCGATAGTCGCCCCGCTCGAGTGCAGCGAGGTACCGGGAGCGGATCTTGGTGTCTCGTTCCGCACGGAACAGATCCACACCCTTGCGTTCGCGCGCTGCAGCCAGCCGATCCGGCAGCGACGGCACTGGTTCCTCGCTCCGGGGTGTTCGTTCGTTCGTGCGCCGCGCCTGCGGTTCGGGCCGGCGGCGTCGGTCGCGCTCATCGTTGGTCATGGGTCTCAGTGATCCCCGTTGAGGCCGTCGTCGAAGTCCGTGCCAGGCTCGTCGCGACGGAGGACGACCCGCGCGTTCGAGCCATCGAATGATCCGATATACCCGCGCTCCTGCAACTGGTCGATGATCCGGGCGGCCCTCGCATACCCGACCTTGAGTCGTCGCTGGAGGAGCGACGCCGATGCTCGATCGTATTCGCGGATCACGTTCACGGCGTCCGGCAACAATCGGTCCGCCTCGCTGTCCGCCAGCTCATCGACGTGCCCCTTGGAATCATCCTCGTTCTCGATGATGCTCATGTCGTAATGCGGGTCATCGATCTGATCGTTCCAGTGGGCGGTGATCCGCCCGATCTCCATATCGGACACGAAGACACCCTGGTGCCGCATTGGTCGTGGAGCGTCGGACGGTTGGTAGAGCATGTCGCCTCGGCCGATGAGATCCTCGGCGCCGGGCGTGTCCAGGATCGTTCGTGAATCGATCTGGGACGCCATGGCAAACGCGATCCGGCTCGGGAAGTTCGCCTTGATCAGTCCGGTAACAACGTTGACCGATGGGCGCTGGGTCGCGAGGACCATGTGGATCCCGGTGGCCCGGGCCTTCTGCGCCAGCCGGACGATCGGATCCTCGACGTTCTTGCCCTCGCGCATCATGAGATCCGCGAGCTCGTCGATCACGATAACGATGTAGGGCATGCGATCGGCCGGATCGGCCCTCGTCTCGTTGTAGCCGCGGATGTTGCGGGCGGTCGCACCCGCGAACCGCCGGTAGCGGCCTTCCATCTCGTTGACTGCCCATTTGAGCGCTGCCTTGGCACGCTCCGGCTCCGTGATCACCGGCACGAGGAGGTGCGGCAGACCGTTATAGCCGGCCAGCTCGACCCGCTTGAGGTCCATCAGGATCATCCGGACGTCATCGGGCGTCGCGTTGCAGAGCAGGCTCGTGATCACGGCGTTGACCATGACGCTCTTGCCTGAGCCTGTCGCGCCGGCGATCAGCAGGTGCGGCATCTTGGCCAGGTCGACCGCCTGTGCGCGCCCTGCGACGTCGCGGCCCAGGGCGAATGTCAGGCGCGAGGTCGCGTTGCTGGAGAAATCGACTGACTCGAGAATCCCGCGCAGCGTGACGACGTTGAAGTCCTTGTTCGGAACTTCGATCCCGACTGCGCTCTTGCCGGGAATCGGCGCCTCGATCCGGAGAGACCGAGCGGCGAGCGCCATCGCCAGATCGTCCGACAGGCCCTCGATCCGGCTGACCTTGATGTTCGGCGCCGGCTGGACCTCGTACTGGGTGACGACCGGCCCCGCGTTACGACCGACGATCTGGGCCGGGATATCGAAGCTGGCGAGCTTCTTCACGATGATCTCTTCGTTCCGGAGGTGGTGCACATCCTCGCTGCCGGTGAGAATCGGGACCAGGGTTGCATCCAGCAGCTCGAGCGGTGGGAGGACATATTCGCGACGCTCGAGCGTAGGTGGCGAATCGGAAGCGTCCGTGATGTCGTCAGGATCGCGCGGGAGCTTGATCGGCGCCGCAACCGGGGCCACCGGGATGCCACTGCCGGTCGTGCCGCTTCGCGCAGGTGCAAACGTGGACGAGGTCTGTCCCTGCGACGGGACGCCCGCGGGAATCCGGTCTGGATCGTCGTTTCCCCAGATCCCGGTCTGACCGGACGACGAACCACTCAACGCCACGGACTTCGCTCCGCGACCGCTGATCCTCGTCGCCGTCCGGCCGGGTCGCGCACTGGACTCTGCGTCGAGCTCGGACCGAGCCGACCTGGCCCGCTCCTCGCGCTGCATCGATGCCGAGACGGTCATGCCGAGCCAGCGGGCAACACGCGTGCCCGGGCGAACGAGGTCGCGGAGCGGCAGGTTGAATGCCAGCATGACCCCCAGGGCTACGACCGCCAGGAGGAGCAGGAAAGCGCCAGGCCGCGTGATCGGCGAGACCAGAAGTCCTTCAAGGAACCGGCCCAGGCGTCCCCCGCTCCAGAGGCCTGTGATCTGTACGGCTCCGAGAAACGAGACGTAGGAGATCAGCAATCCGAGAACCGTGATGCCCCAGCCAGATGACGGCCGGGTGCCGGGGCCCCACTCGACGTACCAGCCCGCACCCAGCAGGAGGAACGGGAGCAGCCAGCGCAGGCTCCCGAGCCAGGGGCCAACCTCTCCGATCCACCAGTCGGTCAGGCGACCCTGTCCCGGCAGGATCAGGGCGACGAGCGTGACCGCCCCGAGGAGGAGCAGGATGACCCCGACGATCGACCTCGTGACCTCGGGATTGAGATCCGGCAGGGTGATCCTGGGCAGCCTCAGCCGCGAACGGCTACGACTCCGCCGTGGTGCGGGTCGGCGGCGGGTAGCCACCCTCAGACCTCCACCACGACCGGAAAGACCATCGGTCGACGCTTGGTCTGCTCGTACAGGAAGCGCGACACGCCGTCCTTGATCTGTGTCTTGAGCAGCGCCGTCTCACTGATGTGGTCGCCCGGTGTCTGAACGGACTTGATGACGCGCTCGATCGCCGCCTCGAGCAGCCGGTCGTGGGCAGGACCGGCGATGAACCCACGGGTGATGATCTCGGGACGCCCGATGACGCTGCCGGTCTGCTTGTCTACGGTGACAACGATCATGAACATACCGTCATTTGCCAGGGCGCGGCGATCGCGCAGGACGACGTCTCCGACTTCGCCGACGGACAGGCCGTCGACGTAGACGTACCCCGCTGGGACCGGCTCAGCACGCCGGGCGGTGCCGTCGGACAGGAACTCGATCGGCTGTCCGTTCTCGATGATGAACACGTTGTCGGGCCGGACGCCGGTCTCGATGGCCAAGCGCCCGTGCTGGACCTGCATCCGGAATTCGCCATGGATTGGAATGAAGTGCTTCGGCTTCGTCAGGCCGAGCATCAGCTTCAGTTCCTCCTGGCTGGCGTGGCCCGAAACGTGGGCCCGCTTGATGGTGTGATAGAAGACGTTGGCGCCAGCCTTGAAGAGGTTGTCGATCGTCCGGCTGACGTATTCCTCGTTGCCCGGGATCGGACTCGCACTGACGATGACGGTGTCCCCGGTCCGGATCTCCACGAACCGATGGTCTCGATTCGCCATCCGGGCCAGGCCAGCCATCGGCTCGCCCTGGGCCCCGGTCGTACAGATGACGAGCTGGTCGTCCGGGACGTCGTTGAGGCGGTCCTTGGCGACGATCTGGCCCGGCGCGTGGGTGAGGTAGCCGAGGTCGGTCGCGATCCTGAAGTTCTGCTCCATGGATCGACCGATGACAGCGACCTTGCGATCGAACGTTGCCGCTGCGTCGAGGACCTGCTGAACCCGGGCGATGTTGCTGGCGAAGGTGGCCACGATCACCCGTCCGTCAAGTGGCTCCATGATCTCGCGGAACGCCTCACCAACCGTGCGCTCGGACGGCGTGTAGCCCGGGTTCTCGGCCCGGGTCGAGTCGGACAGGAGGCAGATGACGCCTTCTTCGCCGAGGCGCGCCAGGATGTTGAAGTCCGACAGCCGCCCATCGACCGGCGTGTGATCGAACTTGAAGTCGCCCGTGTGGACGACGATCCCGACGGGAGTTCGCAGGGCGATGCCCATGGCGTCGGGGATCGAGTGGCCGACCCGGAACGGAACGATGCCGAACGGCCCGATCTGGATTTCGTCGCCCGGCTCGAGTGGGATGAGCGGATTGTTGTGGAGCTTGTGCTCCTTGATCTTGTTGCCGAGCAGTCCGCGGGCGAGCTTCGAGGCGTAGACGGGGACGCCGGGGAACTCCGGGAGGACGTACGGAAGAGCTCCGACGTGATCCTCGTGCGCGTGGGTGATGATGAACGCCTTGACGTTGGCCCGGCGCTCCTTGAGATAGGTGATATCCGGGATCACGAGGTCGATCCCGAACATCTCCTCATCGGGGAACATCAGCCCGCAGTCGATGACAACGATCTCGTCGCCGTACTCGAAGACGAACATGTTCTTGCCGATCTCCCCCACCCCGCCGAGCGGGATGATGCGGAGCGGAGTTTCGTCCGGTTGTGGTTGTCTGGTTCGTTTAGGCATGCTGGGTCGTCCGATCAGAAGAGTGTGGGCGCCTCTGGCGCCGCGTCGATAATGGGGTTGTCAATACTGGCAGTGTGAGCCGCCGTTGGCTGGTCGGCCAGTGCGGCGGCGATGGGGGTTAGTGGAGCGACGGACCGCGCGGCATCTCGCCGGCGTCGTGCCTCCAGCAGAGCGGCAGGAATGCCGGCCGTATCGTCAAAGCTCTGCCGTTCGACCTCCGACGATCGAAGTGCCGCGGCGGGGTGGTACATGGCGTAGACCATCGAGTCAGATGCGCCGGTTGCCGGATCGACCGGATGCAGTGTGCCGTGAACCTGGCTGATCTTGGAGCCCGGAACGAAGCGACCCATCGAGTGCCGGCCAAGGGTCACGATCAGGGCCGGGTCAATCACGGCCAGCTGTCGCTCGAGATACGGCCGACACGCCTCGATCTCATCGGGCTCCGGATCGCGATTATCGGGCGGACGACACTTGACCACGTTCGTGATGAAGACGTCCTCGCGACGCCAGCCGACGGTCCCCAGCATCCGAACAAGCAGATCGCCTGCCCGACCGACGAAGGGACGGCCCGCACGGTCCTCGTTCATTCCCGGGGCCTCGCCGACGAAGACCACCTCGGTATCAGGATGGCCCTCGCCGGGCACCGACCGGGTGCGTCCGGCATGGAGTCGGCAGCGCGTACAGGCGCTGACCTCGGCGGCGATCGACGCCAACGTGGTGCGTCGTTCGACGCCTGTCACGCCCCGACCTGTGTGATCCGGCCGCTGCTCGATGCGGCCCCGACCCAACCACGTGCGACAAGCAGCTCTGCCAGCTCGACCGCGTTCGTGGCCGCTCCCTTGCGAAGGTTATCGGACACGACCCACAGGGCGAGTCCTCGGCCGTCGGGTACGGATGGGTCCTGCCGCACTCGCCCAACGAAGATCTCGTCGTGGCCCGCGGCGGTTGTCGCGAGTGGATAGGTATGCGTTGCGGGGTCGTCCTGGACCATCACCCCCGGCACGGCGGCGAACAGGGCTCTCGCGGTCGCCGGGTCGACCGGCCTGCTGGTCTCGACGTGGATGGCTTCGGAGTGACTGACGAACACCGGAACTCGAACCGCCGTGCAGGACACTCGCAGCTCGGGAAGATGCAGGATCTTCCGGGTTTCGGTCACGACCTTCCACTCCTCCTTCGTATAGCCACTCGGGAGGAACGTATCGATCTCAGGCAGGGCATTGAAGGCAATGGGATGCGGATAGACCGACGAGGTCTTCGCATTACCGGCCACGTGATCCTTGATCTGTCCGTCGAGCTCGGCAAGGGCGTTGGCGCCGGTTCCGGACACCGACTGGTAGGTGTCGACGACGACGCGCTCGAGTCCGACTGCGTCGCGAAGCGCCATGAGCACCGGGGCGAGTTGCATCGTTGAGCAGTTCGGATTTGCAATGATCCCCTCGTGCCATCCCAGATCATCTGGGTTGACCTGGCTGACCACCAGCGGCACACTGGGATCCATGCGCCACGCCGACGAATTATCGATCACGGTGGCGCCGCGCCGTACCGCTTCAGGCGCCAGCGAAGCAGATACATCACCGCCGGCGCTGAAAAGCGCGATATCCACGCCACTGAACGCGTCGGGCGTCGCCTCGCGTACGTCGAGCGAGCGACCCGCCACGGTGACCGATCGGCCAGCCGATCTGCCAGAGGCGAGCAGACGCAGTTCGCCGAACGGGAACGCCCGCTCAACGAGGACCTCGATCATGGTCCGACCGACGACGCCGGTGGCACCGACGACCGCGACGGTCAGAAGGGTTGGCTGGCTCATCCGGACATGGCTCCGCGGAGTTTCGTGATCAGGCGGGCACGCAGCGAGTATAGCAGCGGGCTGTAGCGCTCCCGGTGGAAGGAGATTGGGCGGAGGCCCGCTCCGGCTACCGGGAAACGCGCGACGAGTGGGCTCCCCGACACGGGGCCGGGGAGCCTTTGGTCCCAGGCCAGGATCAGGCGGGATCCTTGGCCAGGTGTCGCTGCATCGCGGCCTTGCGGGACAGGTTGACCCGGCCCTGGCGATCGACTTCGATCACGACGACCATGACCTCGTCTCCGACGCTCACGACGTCTTCGACGGTCGGCACGTGGTAGTCGGCGAGCTCGCCGATCCGGACCAGGCCTTCCTTCCCGGGCAGGATCTCGACGAAGGCGCCGAAGCCCATGATCCGGGTCACTTTGCCGAGGTACAGAGCGCCGACCTCGACCTCACGGGTCAGGCTTTCGATCCACTGGATCGCCTTGCGTGAGTTCTCGCCACTGACTGCGGCGATCTCGACCGTGCCATCGTCTTCGACGTTGATCTCGGTCTGGGTCTCTTCCTGGATCTTGCGGATCATCGATCCACCCTTGCCGATGATCTCGCGGATCTTCTCGGGGTTGATCTTGATCGTGGTGATGCGCGGCGCGAAGTCGCTCATCGTGCCTCGGGCCTCGGGCATGACCGAGGTCATCTTGTCGAGGATCTCCAGCCGGGCCGCGAGGGCCTGCTTGAGACCACCGCGAATGATCGCCTCGTTGATGCCCTGGACCTTGATGTCCATCTGCAGGGCGGTGATTCCGTCCCGCGTTCCGGTCACCTTGAAGTCCATGTCTCCGACCGAGTCCTCCTTGCCGAGGATGTCGGTCAGGACGACGAACCGGCCGTCCGGCTCACTGATGAGGCCCATTGCCGCACCGGCGACCGGGGCCGAGATCGGGACACCGGCATCCATCAGGGCGAGCGTCGAACCACAGGTCGAGGCCATCGAGGTGGACCCGTTGGACGACAGGCACTCCGACACGAGCCGGATGACGTACGGGAACTCATCGTGGCTCGGAAGCACAGGGATGAGCGCCCGCTCGGCGAGATTGCCGTGTCCGATGTCGCGACGGCTTGGCCCGCGCATCGGCTTGTTCTCACCGGTCGAGTACGGCGGGAAGTTGTAGTGGTGGATGTACTTCTTCTCGGTCCGTGGGCTGATCGTATCGATGCGCTGGACATCCGAGGATGATCCGAGCGTCGCGATCGTCAGGACCTGGGTCTCACCGCGGGTGAACAGACCGGATCCGTGGGCCCGTGGCAGTACGCCGACGTCGACCGAGATCTGGCGCAGATCCGTCAGGCCACGGCCGTCCATCCGGACTCCCTCGTCGAGAGCCAGGTTTCGGGCGGTCTTCTTGAAGACCAGGCTGAAGAGACTCTTGCTGACCCGCGCCTCGCGGCGAGCGGCCTCCTGCAGACCTTTGCTGTCCCCGCCATCGCGGGCAGCCCGGATGGAGTCGGCGATGCCGTCGCGGAGCCCGTTGACGCGTCCCGACAGGTCCTTGCCGAACCAGATCAGGAGATTCGCCGTGGCCTCGGCATCCGGCAGTGCCCGATGCGCCTGCGAGAGCTCAACGCCGAAGAACCTCGAGAGGGTCTCGAGCTTGTAGTTCTCAAGGTCGGGATAGCCCTCGCGGGCGATCGTCAACGTATCGAGGTAGGTGCCGGCCGCGAAATGGGTTCCGTCGGCCAGGGCCGCCTCGAGGAAGCCGAGGTCGAACCCGACTGAGTGGCCGACGACCTTCGACTTGCCGATGAAGGCGATCGCCTGCCGTGCGGCGTCCGTCGCGGACGGTGCCTTCTTGACGTCGGCATCGGTGATGCCGTGCATCTGGTTACCGACGATCGGGCGGCCCGGGTTGACCAGCGTCGACCACTTTTCGGTGATCTTGCCGCCCTTGACCTTGACCGCGGCGATCTCGACGAGATCGGCCATCTTCGGGTCCGTGCCGGTCGTCTCGACATCGATGACGACGAGCTCATCGCCCGCGGTGACTGCCGCGACGAAGTCCAGGACCGACCCGGTGCCCGTCTCGATGAACGGCGTGCTCTTGGTCTTGCCGGCGAGCTTCTGGAGCTCGAGCTGGATATCGATCAGCGGCTGGAGCGCCGCATGGCCGAACAGAATGGCCTCGGCCATGACGTCTTCGGGCAGGAGCTTGGCGCCGGCCTCGACCATCATGATGGCGTCCCGGGTGCCCGAGACGATCAGGTCGAGCTCTGAGTCGGCGAGCTGGCTGAAAGTCGGGTTAACGACGAAATCACCATCGATTCGTCCGATCCGGACGGCGCCGACGGGTCCGGCGAACGGGATCTCGCTGAGGGTCAGCGCGGCGGAAGCGGCCACGGTCCCGAGGATGTCCGGCTCGTTCTCCTGGTCGGTCGAAAGGACCGTGATCACCAGCTGAATGTCGTCCTTGTATCCCTCGGGAAAGAGCGGGCGAATTGGCCGGTCGGTCAGTCGAGCCGCGAGCGTCGCGGCCTCCGAGGCGCGAGCTTCGCGCTTGATGAAGCCACCGGGGATCTTGCCGGCCGCGTACATCCGCTCTTCGAATTCGACCGTGAGCGGGAAGAAGTCCAGGCCGGGTCGCGGATCAGACCGATTCGCGGTCCCGAGGACGAGGGTGTCGCCGTAGCGGATGGTGACGGCGCCGCCGGCGAGGCGAGCGAGCTTGCCCGTTTCGATGGTCAGCGTGCGACCGCCGAACTGGGTCTCAAGAGTTGTGGACACTTGGTGGTGTTCCTCCTGTTCGCGGAGGAGGCGACGAGGGTTCCTGGCTTTGTCGACTCGACGAGCGCCCGATGCTGCCGGCCTCGGGGTTCCGAGGTCGACCATGTCGTGACGCTAGCGGCGAAGTCCGAGCCGTGCGATGACGGCGCGGTAGCGCGTGTTGTCCTTCTTCACGAGGTAGGCGAGAAGGCGACGGCGCTGGCCGACGAGCTTGAGGAGGCCGCGGCGCGAATGGTTGTCCTTGGGAAAGCTCCGAAGATGGTCCGTGAGCCCTGCAATCCGCCCCGTGAGGAGCGCGACCTGGACTTCGGGTGAACCGGTATCACCGTCCTTGACGGCGTACTCGGTCATGATCTCCTGCTTTTCATCCCGCGCGAGCGGCACTCGGTCCTCCGAAACGAACTTGACTATCTGTCTTCTATCACTATGACCGACGAATGGTAGCAGTCGGCGACACGATCGGGCAAACGCGGTCCGATGCGGCGACTCACCCCTGGAAACTGATCAGCAAGCGTCCCTCGTGGCGGGAGTCGCCGCCTGAAGCATCGAGGACGACGGAACCGTCGGGACCGACGGTGATGGACCCCGGCTGCGAGCCGCTCCCCTCACCCACCAGGACCTGATACGTGCCCGCCGGCGGCAAGGCCACCGGCATCGGGAACCGGAGAATGACACGTCCATCTTCGTCCGCGGCCGCGATTCCCCGGATCGAGTACGGACGCCCGAGGAGCGCCGAAGCCTCGGACAGGTCCCCGTGCCTGATCGCGGAGCGGATCTCGGAGCTTCGGACCGCACGGCCCGCAAGGCCCATGGGCGGAATCACCTTCACGTCAAACCCCATGACCTCGCCCAGCCCCGCCACGGCGCTCGGTGTCCCGCCTCGCTCGTGTCCGAACGCCGCGTCGGGTGTCATCAGGAACCCGGCCAGCTCCACGCGCTTCGCGATCCGTCGAACGAAGACGTCGAACGGCGTCTGCTGCAACTGCCGATCGAACGTTTCCACGACCGTCAGCTCGACGCCCTCTTCACCAAGCAGGCGCAGGCGCTCCTCGGGATCGCACAGCAACGGCGGGGCCGCTCCCTTCAGGACCTCATCAGGATGGTGATCGAAGGTGATGACGGTCGGTCTGGCGTCACGTTGCTGCGCACCCTCTCGAAGGTTCCGAAGCAGGTAGGAATGGCCCAGGTGGAGCCCGTCGAAAACCCCAACGACAATGAACAGCCGTCCATGGTTGGGTCCAAGCCGGTCTATCCCCGAGATAACCTCCGGGTGCGCCCTCGACGAGTCAGCCATGCTCGGCGTCACCGCGCGCGACTGGCTCGGGCACACCTGTCAGCATCTTTGCCGGCGCGATCCTTGGCCCATCGAGCGTACCGATCCCGACGATGCGTCCGGCCTCGTCAAGCAGGCGAACCGGCGCTTCCTGGGGAATCCCGGTGATGCCGCTCCGGGGGCGGACAAAGCGTCCCATGGCGGCATCCCGCACCTCGTCCGGTGTCAGCCGAACCGAGGCGAGGTGATCCAGTCCAGCATCAGCCGGCAGGAGGAGCGGTTGCAGGCCGTCGGGGCCGTCAGATGCCGAGCTGCGCAGGGCGTCCAAGGAGACTGCGTCGTTGATCACAAACGGGCCGCTCGCCGTGCGCACGAGCGCGCCGAGATATCCCCCTGATCCGACGGCCGTCCCGAGGTCGCGCGCCAGCGCTCGGACGTAGGTGCCAGCGGAGCACGTCACGTCGACGATGGCGATCGGCCGGTCCGGATCGTCGCTGTTCCAGGCGATCAGCTCGAGGGAATGGATCGTGACGGCGCGTTCCGGGAGATCGACCGGGGCGCCAGCTCGCGCGAGGGCGTAGGCGCGTTGGCCGCCAACCTGGATCGCCGAATAGACCGGCGGACGCTGGCTGATCGCTCCGCGGAAGGTCTGCAGGGCCGCCGTGACCGTGGCGGAGCTCAGCTGTTCACCGGGCACCGGGGTCAGGTCCCCGTCGAGGTCGTCGGTCGTGGACGAGGCACCGAAGCAGATGGTGGCCCGGTAGCCCTTGCGATCGCCGAGATGATATTCGACGAGTCGGGTCGCCCCGCCCAGGAAGAGCGGCAGCACGCCCGAGGCGAACGGATCGAGCGTTCCGCCATGGCCGATCCGGCGAGTGCCACTCAGTCGCCTGACCAGGGCAACGACATCGTGCGACGTTGGGCCACCTGGCTTGGCAACGATCAGGACACCCTCGAGGCCCCCGATATCGGGGCGTCGCCGGGGCATGCTCAGCGCCGAACGGCGGTTGCCAGCCGCTCCGCCTCGGGAAGGACACGGGCGCGGGCCGTGGCGACATCGGCATCGATGCTGGCGCCCGCCGCCCGGGCGTGCCCGCCGCCCCCGAAGAGCCCCGTCAGGACCGTGGCGTCGACCCCCGCTGTCCTTGTCCGCACGGAGACCCGCGTCGTCGCCGGTCCAGCCTCCTTGAACAGGATGGCAACCTCGGCCGACTCCGACTGCGACAGCAGGTCGATGATCCCTTCAGAGTGCGACGTCATGGCTCCGATCTCGGTCACGTCGGCGCTGGTCATCGTCGAATGAATCACGAGCCCTCCGGCTGCGGACTGGAGCCTATCCAGAACGCGACCGAAGAGCCGGAGCTGGACATCCGGCTTTGATCGATAGAGTCGGCGTGAGATCTCTGCCAGCGGGGCGCCTGCGGCCACCAGGGCCGCGGATACCGCGAGGGTCCTCGGCGTGGCGTTCGGATGAGCGAAAGTGGCGGTATCCATGACGATGCCCGCCATCAGGTTGGTCGCGATGCGGCCGTCGTCTGCTGACAGTGGAACGCCGAGCGCCAGGGCGAGCAGGGCGACCATCTCGCAGGTTGCCGCCGACTCCGATGCAACCCAGTCCCCGGCACTGGTTGCGTCGTTGGAAGCGTGATGGTCGATGACGACCGTGGGCAGCGCTGCGAACAGCGCCGCATGCCGATCCCGGACCGCACCGACACGCTCGAGGGATCCACAGTCGACGATGACGACCAGGTCGTAGGCTGCGTCGGGATTCGGGTCCGTGGTGAACGTGCCGATCCCGGGCAGAAAGTCGTACAGCGGCGGTGGCACGTCCGTGCAGACGACGTCGGCTCGTATTCCAAGCGCGTCCAGGATTCCGCGAAGCGCGAGCGCGGCGCCGAGCGTGTCTGCGTCGGGGTTCTCGTGACTGACGACCAACACCGAGCGAGCTGCGCGCAGGCGCCCAACGACCTCCTCCGGAACGTCGGACAACCACGGAGCCAGGATCTCGGTCACGCGGGGCCTCCACGGCGCCGGGGTGTCGAGCGCCGGCTCTGTCCGGCGGGCATGGACCCGTTCCGTCGCCGACGAATGGGCCGGCCGGACCGGCCGCCTGACGCCGGGTCGACGCCGGGAATCTGGAGCTCGGGCGGCGTCGGCGCGTCACCCTCGTGCGGCAGCCGGGCGACGGGCGTCGGGAGGGACTCGTCGATCGCGGGTACCTCGCTCAGATCATGGCCGGCGCCGATCTCGTTGATGAGCCGAAGAATGCGGGTCCCACGCTCGAGCGTCTCATCGGCCTTGACGTGGAGCTCCGGGATCCGGCGCATCTGGATGCGTGAGCCGAGCTCGTGTCGAATGAACGGCATCGCATGCGCCAACGCGCGAAGGGCCTCTTTCCGCTCCTCGTTCGTTCCGATGACGCTCACCGAAACGATCGCCCGCGACAGATCACGCGCCGTCTGAACGTCTGTGATCGTCACGAACCCAACCCTCGGGTCGGCAATGTCACGGGCAATGATCGCCCCGATCTCCTGACGGAGCAGTTCATCGATGCGGTCGGTGCGCTGGGTCATGGGTACTGATTCAGCGATCGAGAGTGATCGACGCTCAGGACGACAGGGACCGGCTCACGGTCTTCGAGGTGAAGCACTCGATGATGTCGCCTTCCTGAAGGTCGGAGAACCCGACCAGGCCGATACCGCATTCGAAGCCCTGGGCCACTTCGCGGACATCGTCCCGGAAACGCCGCAGTGAGTCGATCCGGTCGGTGGTGATCATCTTGCCGCCGCGCCAGACCCTGGCGCCACCCTTGACCATGCGGCCCTCGGTGACGTACGACCCGCCGATGACCTGCGTCTTGCCGACCTTGATCAGCTGGCGCACCTCGGCACGGCCCTCGATGACCTCGACGATCTCGGGCTCGAGCAGGCCGGAAAGGGCCTTCTCGATGTCGTCCGTGAGCTGGTAGATGATGTCGTAGAGACGAACATCCACGCCCTCGGTTTCGGCGGCTCGGCGAGCGGTCTCGCTGATCTTGGTGTTGAACCCGACGACGATCGCGTTCGAGGCAGCCCCGAGGAGGATGTCGTTGTCGGAGATCTCGCCGGCACCTTCGTGCAGGATGTTGATCTTGACCTCATCCGTCGCCAGCTGCCCCAGCGAGTGGGTGATGGCTCCGAGCGAGCCGGACACGTCGGTCTTGAGAATGATCCGCAGTTCCTTGGCCTGGCCTGCCTGGATCTGCCGGTACAGGTCCTCCAGCGTCGCACGTCCGCTGCCATCGCCGTGCTTGACTGCCGCCGCGGCCTTGCGCGAGTCAACGAGCGCACGCGCCGCCTTCTCGTCGGCCACGGCGCGAAGGATGTCGCCAGCCTCCGGCACCTCCGACAGCCCCAGGACGACCGCGGCCGTCGCGGGTCCCGCCTTGGTGATGCGCTTGCCGCGGTCGTTCTCAAGTGCGCGCACGCGCCCGAAGGTCTCGCCGACGACGATGACGTCGCCGACGTGAAGGGTGCCCGTCTGGACCAGCGCGGTGGCCACCGGACCTCGGCTTCGGTCCATGCGAGCCTCTACGATCGTGCCGATCGCGAGACGGGCCGGATTGGCCTTCAGATCCTGCAGGTCGGCGACCAGCAGAACCATGTCGACCAGGTCGTCGAGGCCCAGCCGGCTCTTGGCCGACACGGGGACCAGTGGCGTATCGCCGCCGTACTCCTCGACGACGATGCCGGCCTCGGTCAGCTCCGTCTTGACCCGCTCCGGATTCGCATCCGGCTTGTCCATCTTGTTCAGCGCGATGATCAACGGGACCTTCGCCGCCTTGGCGTGGCTGATCGCTTCGAGGGTCTGCGGCATGACGCCGTCGTCTGCAGCGACGACGACGATCGCGATATCCGTCACCTTGGCGCCACGGGCGCGCATCGCCGTGAAGGCCTCGTGGCCAGGCGTGTCGAGGAAGACCACGCGGCGACCATCCTTGGTGACTTCACTGGCGCCGATGTGCTGCGTAATCCCGCCTCGCTCCCCCGCCGCAACGGTCGTCGAGCGGATGGCATCGAGCAGGCTCGTCTTGCCGTGATCGACGTGACCCATGACCGTGACGATCGGCGCGCGGTCGACGAGATCGGCCGATTCGTCCTCGGTGAACAGTTCGACCTTGGCTGCGTCGGAAACGGGTCCCTCATCGGCATCGTCCGCTCCGTCCCCGGATGCGGCGGTGGCCTCCGCCACCTCGTAGCCGAGCTCGGAGGCGACGAGCGACGCCGTGTCGCGGTCGATCAGCTGGTTGATCGTGGCAAAGATGCCGCTCTTGATGAGTTCCCGGATGACGTCGGCCGGGTTGACGCCAAAGAGCTCGGCCAGCTCCTTGACAGTAATCGTCGAGGGCAGCTCGACAGCGCCTCGCTCGCGCGGATCGAGCGTCTGGACACCGCCCGGGATGAATGCACCATCGCGACGCGGCGGCTTGCGAGGACCTCGACGGCCGCGCGTGCCGCTCCTACTCCTGGCCATCGGGACCTCCTTGAATCATCAGATCGGGGTTCAGCGCGGTGATCTCCGAGAGGAGTCCCGCGGGAACCGGAACCTCGAGTGCGCGGCTGAGCGCGCCTCGCTGAATGGCATTGGTGATGCAGCTCTGATCTCGGCAGACGTACGCCCCGCGGCCGTTCTGGCGGCCGGATGAATCGACCGCCACGATGCCGGACGGCGAACGCACGATCCGGATCAGATCCTGCTTCGGGCGGGCGGTTCGGCAGGCGACACAGGAGCGCGCCGGGATGAGCTTCCCGCGACTCTTGATGGCGCCGGCGGCTACGATGCCGCCTCCTCGGCCACGGCCTTCTTTGCCCGAGCCTTTGGCTTGGCAGCAGCTGTTTTGGGCTTCGCGGCGGCCTTCGGCTTGACGACGACGGCGGCCTTGGGCCTCGCGGTCGATGCCTTCGGCTTTGCGGCGGCCTTCGGCTTGACGACGACGGCGGCCTTGGGCTTCGCGGTCGATGCCTTCGGCTTCGCGGTCGATGCCTTCGGCTTCGCGGCGGCGGGGGCCTTGGGATTCGCGGTCGATGCCTTCGGCTTGGCGGTAGCGGAACCGTCAGGCGCCGTCTCGTTTGCCGCAGCCTTCCGGGCGCGGGCCTTTGGCTTCGTCGCAGCCGCGTCATCGGTCGGCGTGGCTGCCTCTGTCGTCGATGCCTCGACGGCCTCGGCCGTGGCACCCACTGCGGTTTCGGCCGGCGAAACCGGCGCGGCCTCCGCAGCCTTCGCCTCCGCAACTGAAACGTCACTTCGAATGTCGATCCGCCAGCCGGTGAGCCGCGCAGCAAGACGTGCGTTCTGTCCCTCGCGCCCGATCGCCAGCGAAAGCATTCTCTCCGGGACGGTCACGTTCGCGATCCGATGCTCGACGTCGATGTCGACCGACAGGACCTGGGCCGGCGACAATGCGTTGGCCACGAAGGCCGACGGGTCGTCGCTCCACGGGATGACGTCGATCTTCTCGCCGCCGAGCTCGGCGACGACGGCCTGGACGCGCGATCCGCGCTGTCCGACGGTCGCTCCGACTGGATCGAGGCCCTCCTGGCGGGAGCCGACGGCGACCTTGCTGCGGCTGCCGGCCTCGCGGGCAATCGCCCGGACCTCAACGGTGCCGCTGTGGATCTCTGGGACCTCCAACTCGAACAGGCGCTTCAGGAACCCCTTGTGCGTCCTGGTCACGAACAGCGCCGGGCCCTTGGGCAAACGGCGCACTTCGAGGACGAAGGCCTTGACGTTCTGGCCGATCCGATAGTGCTCGAGCGGAGACTGCTCGGTCGTGGCGAGGATGCCTTCAACGCCCTTGCCGACATCCAGGATGATCGCGCGGGGCTCGACTCGGTTGACCGTGCCGGTGATCAACTCGCCCTCGCGACTGGCGAACTGGTCGTAGACCACGTCTCGCTCCGCCTCACGCAGCCGCTGCAGGACCACCTGCTTGGCCGTCTGGGCGCCGATTCGGCCGAAGGAGTCCTCGTTCAACTGCTCCGTCTCGACGAGGTCACCGGGTTGGACGTCGGCCTTGATGGCCCGGGCCTCATCCAGCGTGAACTGGGTCAGCTCGTCCTCGACCTCGACGACGGCGATGCGGGCGCGGAAGACGCGGATCTTGCCGCTTTCGGCATCGATCTCGACGTGAATGTCTTCTTCATTGGCGATCCGGCGATAGGCGGACTGGATGGCGTCCTCGACGGTCCGGATCAACTGCTCACGCGGGACCTGCTTCTCCGCGTTGAGCTGGAGGAGGGCACCGATGAAGTCTCGACTCATGGTCGCATCGCCCTCCATCTCTATCTGCTCTGGGGCCGCCCGAAAAAAATACGTGGGGGTCACCCACGTCCACGGAGGCGGCCATTCGATTCCGGCCCGGAGTATACACCGCGCCCTCGGGAGCGTCGATGCGGCCCGCCTCGGCCGTCGGCTCCGACAGGCAACCCACCCGGGCCCGAGGGTCAGCCTGGGACAACCGGATAGTGGCTCTCGACATAGGTGTCCAGCAGGTCGATGAACTCCCCCACCAGACCCTCTCCGCGAAGGGTCCGGTCCAGCTTGCCATCGACGAAGACCGGTGCAACGGGCGCCTCGAAGGTGCCGGGCAGGCTGATCCCGATATCGGCGTGCTTCGACTCGCCCGGACCGTTCACGACGCAGCCCATGACCGCCACGGTCATGTTCTCGACGCCAGGATGTCGATCACGCCACTCCGGCATGCGCTCCTGGAGATGTGCCTGGATGCGCTCCGCCATTTCCTGGAAAAAAGTCGACGTGGTCCGCCCGCAACCGGGACAAGCACTCACCTGAGGCAGGAAGGCGCGCAGTCCCAGGGACTGGAGCACCTGTTGCGCGACACGGACCTCCTCCTCTCGCTCTCCGCCGGGTGCCGGCGTAAGGGAGACGCGAATGGTGTCGCCGATCCCCTCGTTCAGCAGGATCGCCAGGCCAGCGGTCGATGCGACGATCCCCTTCATCCCGAGACCTGCCTCGGTGAGGCCGAGGTGCAGCGGATAGTCGCAGCGGGCGGCCAGGATCCGGTAAACGTCGACGAGGTCGCGCACCCGGCTGACCTTGGCGGACAGGATGATCCGGTCGTGCCCCAGGCCCGTTGCCTCGGCCAGCTCGGCAGATCGAAGCGCCGACTCGACCATGGCCTCGATCATCACGTCACGTGCGTCGCGGGGCACCGCCGCTCGTGCGTTCGCATCCATCAGGTCGGTCAGGAGCTGCTGATCCAGCGATCCCCAGTTCACCCCGATCCGGACGGGCTTGTCGCGTTCGATGGCGACGCGAACGATCGTCTGGAAGTGCTCGTCATGCCGCTTCGCGCCGACGTTTCCGGGGTTGATCCGGTACTTCGCGAGTCCGGCAGCCGCAGCGGGATGGTCCACGAGCAGCTGGTGACCGTTGTAGTGGAAGTCCCCGACGATCGGCACGGAGATCCCGAGATCGGTGAGCTTGCGCAGGATCTCCGGGATGGCGGCCGCGGCGGCATCCGTGTTGACGGTGACCCGCACGAGTTGGCTCCCGGCGTGCGCCAGGCGAGCGACCTGGATCGCCGTGGCATCCGCATCGGCCGTGTCCGTGTTCGTCATCGACTGGACGACGACGGGATGAGCGCTCCCGACGAGGACGCCGCCCACGTCGACCGAATTCGTCGGGCGTCGGCGTGGCCGTAGCTGATCCGTGGCGGTCATCCCCCAGCGAGACCTCGTACGATGTCGAATCCGGTGACCCAGACGAGGAACGCCATGAGCATCGCGAAGCCCACGACGTAGGTCAGGCGCTCCACTCGCATGGACATGCGCGACCCGGCAATGCGCTTGATCACCAGGACGAGCATCCGCCCGCCATCGAGCGGCGGGAACGGCAGAATGTTCACGATCGCGAGATTGGCGGACAGGATCCCTGCCAGGTAGAGCGTCACGATGGGCCCAAGGGTCCAGAAGACATCGCCGATCTGTGTCGCGATCCCGATCGGTCCCGACGCCGGGGGCGGCTCCGTTGGTCGACTGATAATGGCGGAGCCGATCTGCCCGACGCCATCGATGATCAGTCGCATCGCCTCTCCGGTACGCTCGAGTCCGAGCCCGATGGCAACGTCCACGGGGTAATTGATCCGTTCGGACGTCGCCCGTGGCTCCAGCGGAAACGCCGGTACCTTGCCAATTCCCAGGGCGCCTTTGCCGGCGGCAACATCCGCCGCGTTCCGCAGCGTCGCCGTCACGTCGAGACGCGTGGCGTCTCGTTCAAGCTGGAGCGTGACCGTCCGGCCGGCACTGTCGCGGAGGACGCCGAGCACCGATGCCGTCCCGAATGCGCCGAATGCCGTGCCATCGACTCGCTCGATCACATCGCCGGCGCGAATCCCGGCCGCGTCCGCCGGTGAACCCGGTTCCACGTACGAGACGTACACGCCGATCGCGGGGTCCCCGGTCAGGGCTATGCCGGTGAAGATCGCCGCGGACAGGGCGACGTTCATCAGGACACCCGCGACGAGGATGATCAGTTTGCGGGCAAGCCCTTGCGACGAGAACGATCGACGGTCGTGCGGATCGTTTCCATCCTCGCCCTCGAGCTTGACGAAGCCCCCGATCGGCAGCCAGTTGAGCGTGTAGAGCGTCTCCCCGACGTTGCGGAGCACCTTCGCGCGCGGCGGAAACCCGATCCCGAATTCGAGAACCCGCACGCCAAACAGTCGCGCAACCACGAAATGGCCGAGCTCGTGGACGATGACCAGGATGGTCAGGATCCCGATGAACAGGGCCGTCGTACCGATCGTCCTTGGGTTGTCGATACCGATGAGGACGACAGCCGCCACCAGCAGCGGGCCAATCAGGCGACGCGTAGAGAAGCGGGACGGGGGCCGGGTCATCGCGAGCCACCCAGGCCCGTGGGCTGGCGCAGCGCGGCGCGAATCTCCTGCTCCAGGGCGACGAGCGCGTCAAGATCCGGATCCGGACCAGCCTGCGACCCCCACCGCGTCACCGCGGCCTCGAGCATCCGCGGGATGCCGGGGAAATCCAGGGCGCCGTCAAGGAACTGGGCGACTGCCACTTCGTCGGCCGAAATCAGTGAAGCCGTCGCCCACGGCCCCATCGCTCCAGCCTCGCGGGCGATCCGGAGTGCCGGAAATCGAACCGGGTCGGGCGCCCGGAAGTCGAGCCGCCCGATCTCCACGAGATCCGGAGCGTGCACCGGTGATGGGCGTCGATCGGGGTAGGTCAGGGCGTACTGGATCGGGAGTCGCATGTCAGGGGTCCCCAGCTGGGCCTTCACCGAGCCATCGACGAAGTGGACGGCCGAGTGCACGACGGACTGCGGGTGGATCACCACGTCGATCGCGTCGTAGGGGACATCGTACAGCCACCTCGCCTCCACGACCTCCAGGCCCTTGTTTGCGAGCGTCGCGCTGTCGATGGTGATCTTGGCCCCCATCGTCCAGGTCGGATGTCGCAATGCCTGGGCGGGTGTGATCGCAGCGAACTCGGTGGCGTCGAGGTCCAGGAACGGGCCGCCCGATGCGGTCAGGATGAGCCGCGAAATGGAGCCTGGCCGCTCGCCCGCGAGACACTGCCAGATGGCGGAGTGTTCGGAGTCGATCGGACGAACCCAGCCGAGAACGTCGGCCAGCGGATCCGCCGGATCCTTGGCACGGCGCTGGTCGGCCAACGCCCTCGCTCGAGGCATGACCAGGTGGCCGCCAGCAACGAGGGTCTCCTTGTTGGCGGTAGCAACTGGAGTGCCGACGCCCAGGGCGGCCATAACGGGTCGCAGGCTCACCATACCTCCGCTGCCGACCACGAGAAGATCCACGCCCGGCGCCATGGCCAGATCGGTCAGGGCGTCCAGGCCCGACGCGACGGAGGTTTCATCCGGTAGTTGCCCGAGTCCGCCTCGGTCCGCATCTTCGGCGATGACCACTCGCCCCGGTCGGAACAGCCGGGCCTGGTCACCGAGCAGAGCCGTGTTGCGCCCGCCCGCCAACCCGACGATCTCGAAACGAGGATCCCGGGCGATGACGTCAAGGGTCTGCCGGCCGATCGAGCCGGTCGAGCCGATCAGCGCGATCCGAGTACGGGGCATCACGGCGCCGTCCGACCCCGGACGTTCGTCAGCGGAATGCAACGAGGACATACAGAACGACGGCCGGCGCCGCAAACAGGAAGGAATCGATTCGGTCGAGGACCCCACCGTGGCCGGGAATGGCGTTTCCGGAGTCCTTCACGCCGGCGGCTCGTTTCAACATCGATTCGACGAGATCCCCCGCCTGCGCGGCGAGCGCAATCACGGGACCCAGGAGTAGACCGGCGAACCAGTCACGACCGAGGCCGACCACGAGGATCATCGTCAGGAGGGTCACGGCTACCGTCCCGCCAATGACCCCCTCGACCGTCTTGCCCGGTGAGATATGGCGCATCAGCAGGCGGCGACCAAACCGTCGCCCAACGAAGTAGGCTCCGGTGTCGAAGGCCCAGACTCCAAGGACCAGGACCAGCAGCCACCCGAACTCCCGACCGAGGAACCCGAGCGGTGCGCCGTCACCGATCGTCGGCGCCCCATCGGCCAGCCTGGGCACGAACCCGAGCAGTCCGACGTACAGCGCTCCGAAGGTCGTGGTCATGAAGCCTGCCAGGCCCTCTCGAGGGTCGGACCACGTCAGTGCGGCTGCCCCGGTCAGCGCGATACCGATGCTCGCAAGCAGCATCCCTGAGCCGGTCGGCAGGGATGGGATCGCGTCACCGATGGCGACCACGACCGCCAGGACGAGGCCGAGCGCCGGGAATGCCGGATGGCCGGCCGCTTTGAGGAGCGTGAATACTTCGCGTGCCGCGAGGGCCACCGTCACGGCCACGGCCACCGTCACCCACGGTTCTCCGAGCCACAGGATCACCAGGAGCAGCGGGACCAGGAAGGCCGAACTCCTGACCCGGTCCTTCAGCACGCCGAACCCGACAGCGTACTCATCGCCCGAACCGGCGCTGCCTGGAGGCGTACTCGGCCAGTGCCGCGTCGAGTTCCTCGGCACCGAAATCCGGCCACAGGGTCTCGGTCGTCACGAGCTCGGCATACGCTGATTGCCAGATCAGGAAGTTCGAGAGTCGCTCCTCACCCCCCGTCCGGATCACCAGGTCCGGGTCGGGCGTGCCGGCGGTGTACAGCGACGAGGCGACGAGGGCCTCATCCACGGCTCCTGGTGCGACCCCCGAGGCGACGATCCGGCGGATTGCATCGACGAGCTCCGTTCGGCCGGCGTAGTTGAAGGCGATCGTCAGGACCATCTCGGTGCCGTCACCCGTCGCAGCCAGGGCGTCGTCGATCGATGTCCTCGTCTCGGGGGGCAACTCGTCCATACGTCCGATCATCCGAACCCGCACGCCCTGGGCGCGCAACTCGTCGGTTTCGTTCCGGATCGCGGCCTCGAGCAGTCCGAAGAGCGCCGTTACCTCGGCATCCCCGCGAGCCCAGTTCTCGCGGCTGAAGGCATACAGCGTCAGGGCGCGGATACCGCGTCGGCGGGCATGGCGCAGGACGTTCCGGATCGCCTCGAAGCCGGCGGGGTGGCCCTCCAGCTCGTGGAGGCCGCGATTCCTGGCCCAGCGGCGGTTGCCATCCATGATGATCGCAACGTGGTGGGGAATCTCGAGCGCGGCATCAGAGTGGTTCGGCGCCTGCTGTCGATCGACGCCGGCATCACTCTCAATCCGGTGGGCCGCCGGGGGGGCATCCGTCGGCCGGACGAGCGGTGCGCGGGCCACTAGACCTCCAGGACTTCCTGTTCCTTCGCCCCACCGACACGATCGACTTCGCCGATGTACTGATCGGTGGTCTTCTGGATGAGTTCGTGCAGACGGCGCGCATCGTCCTCACTCACCTCACCCTCACGTTCGAGCTTCTTGAGCTGGTCCGTGGCCTCGCGCCGGACGTTCCGGACTTCGACGCGAGCTTCCTCCATCCGCCGGTGCACGACCTTGACGATGTCACGCCGACGCTCTTCGGTCAGCGCCGGGATGTTCAGTCGAACGACGGTGCCGTCCACATTGGGCGTCAGTCCGATGTCGCTCTTGAGGATCGCCTTCTCGATCGCCCCGAGGACACTCCGGTCCCACGGTTGGATCACGATCTGATGCTGTTCGGGGATGCTGATCCCGGCCAGCTGGTTGAGCGGAGTCTGGGTGCCGTAGAAGTCGACGTGGATCCGCTCAACGAGGCTTGTCGTGGCACGACCGGTCCGCATGCCCTGGAAGTCGCGCTCCATCGCCTCGACGGCGCGGGCCATCTTCTGGTCGGCGTTGGCGACGATTTCGTTGCTCATGCCTGTCCGCCTCCCGACATCGGGGCAGTGATCAAGGTGCCCACCGGTTCGCCGAGCGCCACCCGGGCAATGTTGTCCGGCTGGTTGAGGTCGAAGACCACGATCGGAAGATCATTCTCCATGCACAGTGCAACTGCTGCAGCATCCATCACCTTGAGCTGATCCCGCAGCAGGTCGGAGTATTCGAGCTGCTCGTAGCGTCGGGCCGTTGGGTGCTTCACTGGATCCGCATCGTAGACGCCATCCACCTTCGTCGCCTTGAGCAGGACCTCGGCCCCGATCTCGATCGCTCGCAGGGCAGCGGCGGTATCCGTCGTGAAATACGGATTACCGGTCCCGGCCACGAAGATCGCGACTCGCCCCTTCTCCAGGTGACGAACGGCACGACGACGGATGTAGGGCTCTGCAATCTCGTTCATGGCGATGGCACTCATCACCCGGGTCGGGATTCCCGCTCGCTCGAGGGCGTCCTGCAGGGCCAATCCATTCATGACCGTCGCCAGCATGCCGATGTAGTCGCCGGTGGCGCGGTCCATGCCGGCGGCTGACGCGGCCATCCCGCGGAAGATGTTGCCGCCGCCCACGACCACACCGACCTGGACCCCGGTCGCGTGGACCCGGGCCACCTGGCCGGCGATGAAGGCGCATACGGCTGGGTCCACGCCGTAGCTCCGGGTTCCGAGGAGCGCCTCGCCCGACAGCTTCAGCAGGATGCGGCCGTATCGGACGTGGCCGCGTTCAGAAGCGTCGGTCACAGTTCCTCCCCGAGCGCGTAGCGGACGAACCGACGCACCCGGATGTTCTCCCCAATCGTTGAGATCTTCTCGGTCACGAGGTCGCGGACCGACCGGTCCTCGTCACGAAATGGCTGCTCGAGAAGGCAGACTTCCCGGTACCACTTCTTGAGCTGGCCATCGACGATCTTGTCGCGGATCTCGGTCGGCTTCGAGGCGGCTGCGGGGTCCGCCGCGAGCTCGACTTTCTTCCGATCGAGCTCCGCGGCCGGGATCCCGTCAACGTCGACGTAGAGCGGGGCAAGTCCGGCGACCTGGATCGCCAGGTCCCTGACGAGCTTCTGGAACTCGTCGGTCCGGGCAACGAAGTCGGTTTCGCAATTGACCTCGATGATGACGCCGACGCGGCCACCGGTATGGATGTAACTGGAAACGAGGCCTTCGCGGGCATCCCGTCCCACCTTCTTGGCCGCCGCGGCAAGTCCACGCTCGCGAAGCAGCAGGACCGCCTTCTCGACGTCTCCGCCGGTCTCATCGAGGACGCGCTTGCAGTCCATGAACCCGGCTCCGGTGCGCTCGCGAAGGTCCTTTACTGCCCCCGCACTGATGGTGGCCATGCTGATTCGATGCTCCTGTTCTCTGGCGACGAGCCCTGGGCCCGCCGCATCTGATCGTACGAGTGGTTGTGGGTCAGACCGCGTCCGGAGCGGCTGCCCGCTCCGCTGCTTCGCGGGCGAGCTCTGCGGCAATCTCGTCGGGGGTGGCGGTGACCGCCTCCTCGGCAGCCTCGGTTGCCTGGGCGGCCGGCAGGCCGGGCAGGAGGTCATCGTCCTCGTCGGGCGCGAAGCTCAGAGCCCCACCACCCACGAGTGCGGCAACGAGAGCGTCGCTCGCTCCGAGGTCGTCGTATTCCGGCTCCGTCAGCAGGACCTCGGGCTCGGGCTCAACGGCGGCGCGTGACGACCGCTCGCGGGCGCCTTCGATGGCGGCATCCGCAACGAGCGAGCAGAGCAGACGAATCGCCCGGATGGCATCGTCGTTGGCCGGAATGATGTAGTCGATCTCGTCCGGGTCCACGTTCGTGTCGCCAGTGCCGACCACGGGAAGCTCGAGCTTGTTGGCCTCGGTTACGGCGATCCGCTCGCGATGCGGGTCGACGATGAAGACCGCGCCTGGCAGGCGCTTCATCTTGCGGATCCCGCCGAGCGTGGCAGTCAGCTTCGTCAGCTCCTCGGTCAGTTTCGCCGCTTCCTTCTTGGGAAGGCGTTCGAATTCACCGGACTGCTGGCGGGCCTCAAGTTGCTCCATCAGACCGATGCGCTTCTTGATGGTGACGAAGTTCGTCAGCATGCCACCGAGCCAGCGCTTGTTGATGTACGGCATGCCGGCACGAGTCGCCTCCTCGGCGATCGGCTCCTGGGCCTGCTTCTTGGTTCCGACGAACAGGACCGGCTCGCCGCGCGCCACGGTCTCCCGAACGAAGTCAAGGGCGACCTCGAGCCGCTGCGCGGTCTGGGCCAGGTCGATGATATGGATCCCGTTGCGCTCGGCGAAGATGAACGGGCGCATCTTGGGATTCCAGCGGCGTGTCTGGTGCCCGAAGTGGATACCAGCTTCGAGCAGCTGCCGCATTGAGACGGACGGCACGGGGCGAGACCTCCTGATCCGGTTGTTTCCTCCGCGGACCACGTCGCCGGGAGCCGGTCAGACTCGCCTCGGCGAGCATGCCCGGCACCGTCCCGGTCGGGACGATCCGCGTGTGAGCTCCGCCACCTTCCGGCGACGGGCAATGGAGCCACGGACGGTCCGCGGCGGGCCGGAGTGTAGCACAGGGTCCGATCCGAACCCGGCCCTCAGATGGCGGCCACGTGATGACGGATCCGGGCCGGGCCGTCCTGCGTGGCGGATGGCTCGACCACCACGAGGTCGAGGCGCAGGGGCAGCGGCGGCACGGGCGTGCCGTCAGCAAGGTGACCCCGCTCCCGCAGCGCCTGGGCGGCGCGGCGTAACCGGATCCGCTTTCTGGCGTCCACGGTCTCCTCCGCCAACCCGAAGTCACGACTCGATCGGGCTCTCACCTCGACGATCACAAGCCGCTGCGGGAGCGCCTGATCGATGGCCACGATGTCCAGCTCCGCGCGCCCGACCCGGACCTGCCGTCCGAGGACCCGCCAGCCGGCCGCCAGGAGGCGTTCGACCACGAGGAGCTCCGCGGCGTCTCCGATCTGCTGGGCCTCTGTCCGCATGCGAACACGATGGCGTGGAGCGATGCACTGCCACTTATCTGGCCCGTATCTGCCGACCAGGGGTGCTCCGGGCGCGGCGGTGCTCCGGGGCAGCGGTGCTCAGGTACCGGCCGGGAGTTCCTCCGGGTCGAGCAATGCCAGGTCGAGCGGGTCGTCGAGATCAGCCAGGAGGTCGGCCACATCGACGGGCGTCGCCTTGGCCATCACGGGGACGAGGGGGCGCATGGTCGATCCCCGCCCCGCCTCTCGATCGTCGATTGCCAGGCCGAAGTCGATCTGGTCGCCCGCAAGTGTCCGTTGGAGCGCCAGGAAGCTCCGCCGGTGAAACGGTGTCAGACCGAGGCGGCGAATTGCCTGCCGGTGCTCGAGCGTCGCATAGCCCTGATTGCGCTCCCAGCCGTAGCCGGGATACCTGACGGCCAGCATGGCCATCATCCGATCACGCACCACTTTCGCCACCACGGAGGCACAAGCGATCGAGTAGGACTTCGCATCACCGTCGACGATCGCCGTATAGGGTCCAACCTGGGCCTCGAAGCCGGCGATCCGGTTCCCATCCACCAGGACGTGGTCGTGGCCACCGAGTCGCGCAATCGCTCGACGCATGGCGAGATGCGTCGCGTGGTAGATGTTCAGGCGGTCGATCTCGCCGACGGATGCCGCCCCCAGGCCAACGGCAATCGCTCGGCGTCGGATCTCCGGGGCGAGACGCTCACGCTGGGCCGCTGACAGCGTCTTCGAGTCCCGCACCCCGGGAATCCGGCGGCTGTTCGGCCGAACGATGACCGCAGCCGCCACGACGGCCCCGCACGTCGGTGCAACACCGACCTCGTCGACACCGGCGATGCGACGGACGCCAGCCTTCCAGAAGGGACGCTCGATGCGGAAGGTCGGATCCTGCGGCACGTGGCTAGCCTACCCCGCCCCGGACGACGGGCGCCGGATACCAGGCGACCCCGTCAGATCGACGGGGTCGTCGCGAGAATCGGTCACCCGATTTGCGCTCAGCTGTTGGTGCGGCGCTCCCGCAACGTTGCCGACTTGCCGACGCGATCGCGCAGGAAGTAGAGCTGGGCACGGCGAACCTTGCCGTGGCGCATTACTTCGATCTTCTCGATCCGCGGGCTGTTGATCTTGAAGGTCCGTTCGACCCCGACGCCACTCGCCAGCTTGCGGACCGTGATGGACCGGGTGATTCCGCCGCCTCGAAGCCGCATCAGCGTTCCTTCGAAGACCTGGACTCGTTCCTTGCCGCCCTCGACGACCCGTGCGTAGACCTTGACGGTGTCGCCTGAGGCGAGTTCCGGAAGGTCGGTTCGGATCTGGTCGGCGACGATCTCGTCGAGCACGTTCACGGTGGGTTTCCCTGGTAGTACGGCAGCCGCGGAGGCCGCAGGTTGGGCTGGCATGCAGGTGTCGGGTTCAGCCGACGGCGGAGTGTAGCACGAGCCGCGCGGGTCTGGCCCCTCCCGCACGACGGCCCGCTGGCGGTGTCTACGTTTCAGTGAGCTTTCTGGTGCGCAGCCGATCGAGGATCCGAGATTCCTCGTCGGTCGATGGCCGCCCGTCCAGGAGGTCCGGACGCCGATCCATCGTCCGGCGCAGCGAGGCCTCGAGCCTCCAGCGGCGGATCGCCTCATGGTTGCCACCGGTCAGAACGTCCGGGATGCCACGCCCCCGGAAATCCGCCGGGCGCGTGTAGTGCGGATATTCCAGGAGGCCCGTCGTGAACGACTCCTCGAGGGTCGAGGCGTCGTCGATGGCGCCTGGCAGGAGACGGATCACCGCATCCACGATCACCAGCGTCGGCAACTCGCCCCCGGACACCACGTAGTCCCCGATCGACAACTCGAGGTCCACGAGATCGCGGATCCGGTCGTCGACCCCTTCGTAGCGCGGGCAGACGAAGACGAGGTGGCTGTGCTCGGCCAACTCGGCCGCCCGTCCCTGTCGGAAGACCTCGCCGCCCGGATCCACCAGGATCCTGGTCGACTCAGGGCCGCTGATTGCGTCGAGGGCGGCAGCGACTGGTTCGGGGCGCATGACCATGCCCGCCCCACCGCCGTACGGTGCATCGTCGAGACTCCGGTGGCGCCCAAGTCCCCACGCGCGCAGATCATGAACCTGGATATCGGCGAGCCCGCGTTCGCGAATGCGCCCGGGAATGCTCCCCGAAAGGGGGCCTTCGAACATCTCAGGGAACAGCGTGAGGATGTCGATCCGCATGCTCAGACCGCGTGGTCGCCGCCGGACCCGGGCTGCTCGCCGTCGGGCACGGCGTCGGGCTCACCTTCCGACTCTGGGTCGGAGCCATCGGCAGGCGACGGATTGCTGCCTCCTGCCCCACCCTTCCCGTGCTTCGACCAGTGAGGGCGGCGGCGAGTTGGGCGGATGCGCGGCGGATCGACGGCCTCCCCATCGAGATCCAGGACGGACTCGTCGATCACGATCGCGCCGCGCTCCGGTTCGAAGACCTTGACGATGTCCTTGACGAGAGGGACGTCGAACTCCCCCGCCGGCCCGCCCCGGACCACGAACACCTCGGCCGTGGCGACGCGGTAGATGTCGGCCACCTTGCCGAGCAGGCGTCCATCCAGGCCTCGGACCTCGGATCCGACGACCTCGTGCCAATAGGCCGCTCCGGGCGCCAGATCGACGCTCCGATCGACCGTGGTTTCGAGGTACGCGTCTCGAAGACGCTCGGCGGATGAACGGTCCGCGACCTCGTGGAACCTGATCCGCCAGCCGGGTCCGTCCTCGACCGCGGCCGCCTCCGAGATCGTCAGGGGCTGGTCGGTGCCCTCACGGTGGAGCACCTGGCCGACGGCGAAACGTTGGTCCGGTCGATCAGTGAGGACCTCGACCCGAACGACTCCATGGAGCCCATGGAGTCCGCGGACCTGTGCGACGACGAGGCGGGTGGCCGGCACCAATTCGACCGTCGGTGGTTGGCTCAGAGGATTTCGAGGGAGACGGATCCGCCGTCGCGGGCGGCCGTGACCTTCAACAGGGTGCGGAGCGCCTTGGCGACGCTGCCGTTCCGGCCGATGACCTTGCCCATGTCTTCCTCGGCGACGTGGAGTTCGATCACGACGCCGTCGGCGTCAGCAACCTCGGTCACTGTGACCGAAGCGGGATCGTCGACGAGGGTCTTGGCGACGTATTCAACGAGTTCGCGAGCTGCCATCGTGTTTCCCTACTTTCCTGCGGGCACGATGCCGGCGACGCGGAGGAGGCGGGCAACGGTCTCTGAGGGCTGGGCGCCCTTGGCGATCCAGGCCCGTGCCTTCTCTGCGTCGATGACGATCTCGGAAGGTTCGCTGCGTGGGTTGTAGTGCCCGATCGTCTCGATCGAGCGGCTGTCGCGGGCGTTCCGCGAGTCGGCGACGACGACGCGATATGCCGGCTGCTTCTTGGCGCCGACGCGCGTGAGGCGGATACGTACGGCCATGTTGTGCTGCTTCCTCCTGGTG
>JBBQMH010000011.1:0-42021 GCA_038328755.1 Candidatus Limnocylindrales bacterium | reverse complement strand
GGCGCCGGAGCTCGCGCTCGAGCGACTCCCGGCCGTGGACGATGTTCTCGTCACGTTCCTGGCGCTTGAACCATTGGCGGATCTTCTCGCGGGCGTGGCTGGTCCGGACGAGGTTGAGCCAGTCGCGCGACGGCCCGTGCTTTGCTTTGGTCGTCACGATCTCGACGATGTCGCCATTCCGCAGCCGGTAATCGAGCGGCACGAGCCGATTGTTCACCTTCGACCCGATCGTCCGATGGCCCACGTCGGTGTGGATGCGGTAGGCGAAGTCGAGCGGCGTTGCACCGGCGGGGAGATCCTTGATCTCGCCCTTCGGCGTGAAGACGAAGACCTGATCCTGGAAGATATCGAGCTTGATCCCCTCCACGAATTCCGTCGCGTCGGCAACCTCGCGCTGCCAGTCCATGAGCTGGCGCAGCCAGGCCAGCTTGGCGTCGTAGTCGCGGTCCGACTTGGACCCTTCCTTGTACCGCCAGTGCGCGGCAATCCCGACCTCGGATACCTGGTGCATCGCGTGGGTCCGGATCTGGATTTCGAGCGGTTTCCCGTCGATCGCGATGACCGCGGTATGGAGGGACTGGTAGAGGTTGTTCTTGGGTACCGCGATGTAGTCGTCGAACTGGCCCGGGATCGGTCGCCATAGCGCATGGACGATGCCGAGGGCCGCATAGCAGTCGCGGACTTCCTCCACCAGGATCCGGATGGCGTAGACGTCGTAGATCTCGCCGAACTCGGCGGCCTTGCGCTCCATCTTCTTGGCGATGCTGTACAGGTGCTTCGGGCGACCCTGAAGATCGGCCGTCACCCCCGCCTGGGCCAGCCTCGGCTCAAGCTCGGCAATTGCCCGCTCGATGTAGTTCTCGCGACCCTTGCGACGCGTGTCGAGGAGCCCGGCCAACTCACGGAAGCGCTCAGGTTCGAGGATCTTGAAGGCCAGATCCTCGAGTTCCCACTTGACCTGCCAGATCCCGAGGCGCTCAGCCAGGGGCGCATAGATCTCGAGCGTCTGGCGAGCGATCCGAGTCTGCTTCTCGATCGGCAGGGCGGCGAGGGTCCGCATGTTGTGGAGCCGGTCAGCGAGCTTGATCAGGACGACCCGGATGTCCTCGGCCATCGCCAGGAACATCTTCCGGATGTTCTCGGCCTGTTGCTGTTCGTGGCTCAGGGTGCTGAACCGGCCCAGCTTCGTCACGCCATCGACGAGATGCGCAACCTCCTGCCCGAACTGCTCCTCGATGTCGGCCAGCTCGAAGTCGGTGTCCTCGGGAACGTCGTGCAGGATCGCTGCCTCGATCGCCACCGGGTCAAGGCCAAGCTCCGCAAGGAGCTCGGCAACGGCAATCGGGTGGGTGACGAATGGCTCGCCCGAAGCGCGCACCTGCGTCCCGTGGGCGGTGATCGCGAGGGCGACCGCCCGTTCCACGCCCGACAGGTCGGCCTGCGGGTAGTTGACCCGGATCGTGGCGATCAGCCGGGCACTGAGCGTTTCGACGGACGGCGGCTTCGCGGCGCTGGCCCGGGTCAGGGCGCGCGACCCCACTCGCCGGGGACGAGCTGGCCCGCGGCCGGATGGCGTGTCGTCAGTACGAGGGGCAGCCATGTCCGCGCAGTCTACCCCGACCCCTGTTGTGCTTCGCGTGGGCGGCCGGACCTGAGCTCGCTAGCCAGTGAACCCGAGTTCAGCCAGGGCGGCGCGGGCCTCCGCCGCCTCGTCCCACGGCAGTGCGTGATCGGCGTACAGAATCGTGGTCTCATGGCCCTTGCCGGCCAGGAGCACGATGTCGCCGGGTCTGGCGCGCCGGAACGCTTCCCGGATCGCCTCACCGCGAGCGGCGACCTGGAGCACCGTCGCGGGATCCAAGCGGGCCGCCGTCAGGGCACCGGCAGCGATCGCAGCAAGGATGGCCCCGCGATCCTCGCCCCGTGGGTCCTCGTCAGTCAGGACCACGACCCTGCACCGCTCGGCAGCAACGCGGCCCATGATCGGACGCTTCTCGACGTCACGCTCCCCCGCGGACCCGAATACGACGATCAGACCACCGCCCTGAGCGGTCGCTCGCGGTGCCAGTTCGTCGAGGACTATCCCGAGGGATGCCGGACTGTGGGCGTAGTCCACGATGACCCCGAACGGTTGCCCTGCCACCACGCGCTCCATCCGGCCGGGAACACCCGCGACGCCGGAAAGTCCGGCTTCGATCGACGCCGGGTCCAGCTGCAGGGCCGCACCGATGGCCACCACCGCCAGCGCGTTGGACGTGTTGAAGCGCCCCTGCAGCTGGAGCAGCACCGTACGCTCGAGGCCCGACAGGCGATACGCGACAACCTGGCCGGCGCCGTCATCGCGCACCTCGAGGAGCCTGACCGAAGCATCCGCGGCGTGCCCGTAGGTCACGACGGCCGCGCCCGCGATCCGGGTCGCGCCGATGAACAGCCCGGCCGACGGGTCATCAATATTGACGATGCCGGCGCGCGGCCAGTCTACGAGCGACTTGCGGGGATTCAGGTCCGATGTGGCCAGGCGCTCGAACAGCGAGATCTTCGCGGCGCGATAGGCATCGAAGGTCCCGTGCAGCTCCAGGTGCTCGTGGGTGACGTTGGTCATCACGGCGATGTCGTAACCGATGGCAGCGACGCGGTCCATCGCCAGTCCGTGCGAGGTCGTCTCGATGATGGCGGCCCTGTCCCCCGCCTGAACCATGGCTCGCAGGGCGCGCTGGAGCGCGGGCGCCTCCGGCGTCGTGCTGTGCTCCGGGTTCGCTTCGCTCGACCCGCCGATCTGGGTCGCCACGGTCCCGATCAGGCCACTTGGCAACCCGGCCGCCCGGAGCGCGGCCGACGCCAGGAGGCTCGTCGTCGTCTTGCCATCCGTGCCGGTGATGCCGATGACGCCCAGTTCGCGGGACGGATTCCCGTACCACCAGGCGGCGACCTCTGCGAGGGCTGGCCGTGCCCGAGGCACGACCACCTGGCTGATCCCGAGGCCATCGATCGCCCGCTCGACGAGGACGGCGGCGGCACCCGCCAACTCCGCGTCGGCGGCGTAGCGATGCCCATCGGCAACGGCCCCCGGGATCGCCACGAAGAGGTTGCCCGGCATGACCGACCGTGAATCGGCACTGATGCCGCGGATCAGTGGTGGCTCGGCGGCCCGTGGTGCTCGATCCACCGCTGCCGGCAGCACCGTCACCCGCCCGAACCGCTCGCGGAGCCTGACGACCAGCTCGTCGAGCGGGCGCGATTCGACGGGTTCGGCGTCGCGCAACCGGGCACCGATCCCGAGCGCACCCGTGCCGTCCCCGGCTCGAGCCGCGGTTCGGGCCCCGGCGTCACCGGCGTCGCTCATCGCCCGCTCCTCAGCCGCTCTCGCAGGTCCCGGACGAGGTACCATGAGGGCGACACGACGAGATCGAAGGTCCCGGGGTGCCGGATCTCGCGACCCCCGAACCGTCGCTTGAAGGCCGAGAATCCGTGCCACGATTCATCGGCCTCCGGGTCACGCGGGTCGTGGACTCCCCACAGGTCGAACCAGCGGACCCCGTCCTCTGCCAGGGCGTGCATTGCCGTGGCCATGACGCCGTAGCCCGGGTTCGCATGTCGGTTGGCCTCATCGCGAAGTGAACCGCCATACAAGTAGGCCGCCCGGTCCCCGGTCCGCGCGACGATCATCACGCCGAGCGCGCGGCCGGCGAGGCGGCCGATCAGCAGGTACCAGCCATCGGTCTCGGCCAGCTCTCGGGCCAGGTCGAGAAGAAACGCGGCATCATGTGTCCGAAACCCGCCGCGTGCGCCGGTCGCGTTGAGCAGGTCCGTGGCCTCGCCGATCAATCCCGGATCTGCGGTTCGGCTGACCTCGACCACCACTCCTTCCCGCGCACTTCGTCGGGCCAGGTTTCGGGACTCCGGGGTCCAGCGCGCCTCGCGGTCCGCCGGTTCTCCGGAAAGGTCGACGATGAGCGTCGTCCGGGCCTGGAGATCTCGCCTGGCAGGTCGCAGTCCGGCCTCCACCAGGGCCGCGGCCACGGCGCCGGCGTCATCCGGCCCCACGCGAACTGCCGCCGGATCCGCCTTGACCACGATCCCCCGTTCCGTCTCGGCAACGTCCCGCAGCCCCTCGAGCAACTGCTCGAGAATGCCCGCGGCGACTGGCGAAGATCGATCCCACACGGGCCCGTGGGGTGCGTACAGGATCGTCCGTCCAAAGTCGGTTGGGCGGACGAGCGCCTGGACCACACCCAGGATCTGCTCGTCGTCGTCGACGACCATCGTCCGGATCGGGCGCTGGCCGGTCGGGCCCATCGCCTCGCCCCACGCCCAGGACTGGAGGACGTCGGCCTCGGGTCGCCTGGCCAGGAAGGCATCCCAGGCTGCTCGGTCGGTCTCGTCGGCAGCAACTCGTCGGATCATCGCTTGATCCGCCGGCTGATTCCGCGCATGACGCGTCCCGCGGCGTATCGCCGCCGGTGGAGCACCCGCTCGTGGGCTCCAACCTGATCGATCCACTCGGCCCCGAACGACCGCTTGTGCTCATAGAGGCCGTACATCGGTTCGCCCGGCTGCGGTTCGTGGTGGGCCCCGGCGACATCCACTCCGCCCAGATCCATCTCGGCGCAGTCCTCGCGAATCGCCAGTTGGATCGCCCGCCATCGAAGCAGGTGAAAGATCCCCGGGTGGTCGCGGCGGGCGGCAGCATGATCGGCCGAGTACGCGGTCGAGAGTCGCCCGCCATGCCGGTGCAGGAGCAGGCCCGCCAGTGGTGATCCGGAGCGATCCCGGGCTTCGAGGTGGACGACGAGTCCGGCATCGTGCGCAGCCCGCCACCAGGCCAGGAACAAAGCACGGGGCCCCAGGCTGAAGTGCCGTCGCTCTCCCGTCTCGAGCAAGAGGTCGAAGAATCGGTCCAGGGCAGCCTCGAGTGGCTCCGTGGGCCGCTCGAAACCATCGCCCGCGGCACCGTCGCCGATGAGCAGGTCATGACGGATGACGGATACCTCATCGCGTTCCGCGCGAGCGATCCGCTGGCGCGTGGCCTTTGCGACTGACGCCAGGACACCTTTCTCGTCGGCGCCATGCCCGAGCACGAGGCCCATGCGGTGGCGCGACGGCTGGATCTCCTCGATCTGGTGGAAGCTGAGGCGTTCGAGGGCCGCTTCATAGCCGGTCCCGCTGACGACCTCGGGGTCCGACGCGATGACGACGCCGCCGCGTGGCTCGATCCAGTCCACCACGCCCTCGAGTCTGGCCGCCATCGCATCGGCGCTGCCGGATGGAATCGGTCCGCGCGGCAGGTACCAGGTGCCGCCGCCGATCACGGGCAGCCGTCGTTCCAGAGCCAGGACCGCTGACCCGTCGTCCCCGACGAGGAATGCTGGGTGCCACCCGGTCCGGCGTCGATGTTCGGCCCACGCCCGCGACTGAAAGACGTTGCCGCCTCCTGGATGGACCGTCAGGTCATCCCATGCGTCGAGCTCGGCGGGATCGGCCGGCCGAAAGGTCGTCACGGCAGCCGGACTTCGTTGGCGGTCTCGCCTGCGGCCCGGCCCGCGGTATCGCGTGCTCCGTGCAGATCGCGCTCGAACGGGCCTGTCACGATCGGCGGCGACGGCGGTACTGGTCGGCCACGAGCCCGACGATAGTGGGCAGCTCGGGGATCCGCAAGATGAACGCCACAACAACGTAGATGGCCCCGCCGACGAATGAGGCGACGGACAGGCCGACGAGGATGGCGAGCTTCGCAGCGCCTGGTGCGACCAATTCGCCTAGCACGGTCGACACCCCCACGGCCAGGGCGGCGGCGGCCAGAGCGCCGATCACGGATTCCGCAAGCACCCGGACGACGGTGGACGGCGCGAAGGTCGGGACGTGGCGCCCCAGGGCAACGAGCAGGTAGAGCGCCTCGACCCATGCCCCGATCGCGATCGCTGCCGCGAGCCCGGGCAGACCGAACGGCCCGACGAAGATGACCCCGAGGGTGGTGTTGATGACGACTGCGACGATTGCGGCCATGACCGGCGTTCTTGTGTCCTGGCGCGCATAGAAGGCGCGAGCGAGGACGGCGATCGACGCATGCGCTGGAAGTCCGAACAGAAATGCGGCCAGGACCGCGGCCGTGCCCTCGATGGCTAGGCGATCGAACCGGCCATACCCGAACAGGAGCTCAACCATCGGAACCCGCAGCGCGATGCCGAGGGCCACGATCGGGACCATCACGAACACCAGCAGTCGCACGGCACGCGTGACGAGCGAGACATAGGTTTCGACGGCTCCGAGGGCGTGCTCCCGCGAGATAGACGGGAAGATCACGATCCCAAGGGGAATCCCGATCACGCCCAGTGGGATCTGGAGCAGGGCGAACGCGATCGCATAGGTCGATACCGCCCCCTCGCCCAGCGATGAGGCGAGAGCGGTCATGACGATGAAGGTGATCTGGGTAGCCCCCAGCCCAAGAGCCCGCGGACCGAGCAGCGCCAGGACGCGCCGCGCCGCGCTGTCGTCCAGGTCAATGCGCAGGATCGGCCGAAAGCCGAGCCGCAGGATCGAGGGCAGCTGGACGGCCAGATGGCCCGCGGCGCCGACGACGACACCAATCGCCAGGCCGGTCACGCCGAGGGTTGGGCCGAGCAACACCGCGCCGCCGATGATCATGATGTTGTAGACGATCGGGGCCAGCGCGGCCGCCGTGAAGCGGCCCTCCGCGTTGAGTGCGCTCGTGGCAACCGCGCCGAGTGCCAGCATGATCGGCGCCACCAGCATGATCCGGGTCAGATCCACCGTCCGGGCCAGCCCTTCCGCATCAAACCCGGGAGTCAGGAATTGGACCAGGACCGGTGCCGTCACGAATGCGATCGCCGCGAGGATCGCCAGGGCAACGAGGAGCAGGTTGGCCAGGGTCGCGACCACGTGCCAGGCGTGGGCGCGCTCCCCCTTCGCGAGGAGAGCCGAGAGCACCGGGATAAGGGCCGAGCCCATCGCCCCCGCTGCCACGACCTGGTAGATCAGGTCCGGCAGCCGGAATGCGGCAAAGAACGCGTCCAGCTCGGGGCCCGCACCGAAGGTCGTGCCAAGCACGAGGGTCCTGGCGTAGCCGAGGATCCGCGACAGCAGGTACGTCGCGGACAGGATGACGCCGGCCCGGATCAGCGCCGAGCCGCGATCAGGCAGGACCACGCCGCTCACGACCCGTCCCTGGGCGCGCCCGACGCGGCGGGCTGGACCGGTTGCCGTGCCCGAGGATGGGCGTCGCGATAGGCCGACTGGAGCCGGGCCGGGGAGACGTGCGTATACACCTGGGTCGTCGCGAGACTCTCGTGGCCCAGGAGCTCCTGCACGATTCGAAGGTCGGCGCCCCCGTCGAGGAGGTGTGTCGCGAACGAATGGCGAAGGGTGTGTGGCGACACGCCCTCTGGGAGCCCGGCCCGGCGGCAGAGGCGGTCGATCCGGTAGCGGAGCCCGCGGACGCCGATCGCCTCACCCCTATGGTTGAGGAAGATCTGGACCGGATCCGGGCCGCTCCTCGAGCGCTCGGCGAGGAGCACGCCGCGGCCCTCGTCGAGGTAGGCAGACAAGGCCGCGCGCGCCGGCCCGCCGAGGAGTCCGATCCGCTCCTTTCGACCCTTGCCGAGCACCCGGATCTCGCCGCGTCGGAGCTCGAGTGAGCCGAGATCGGCCGACGCCAGTTCGCTGATCCGCAAGCCCGCCGCATAGGCCACCTCGATCACGGCCCGATCTCGAAGTGCCAGGGCGACCGCCAGGGCCGTACCGCGCGATTCCGCCGCCACCAGCTCCGCGTCGATGACCTCCATGAGGCGGTCGATCTGCTCGATCTCGAGGACGCGCGGCAGTCGCCTTGGCAGCCGGGGCGTCGAGATGACGCCCCATGGATCCCCGGCAGCCAGGTCCTCGCGGACCGCAAACCGGTGAAACGCCCGAATCGCCGCGAGCCGCTGGGCGACGGACGACCGGGCATTGATCGTGGTCAGGTGCGCGAGGTACGCCCGGAGGTGCAATCGCGATGGCTCCCGCCAGTCAACTCCGTGGTCGTAAAGCCAGGCCAGATACGCCGCGATCGTCGTCCGATACGAGCGCTGGGTGTGGGGAGAGGCGTCGCGGGCAGCCAGGGTCCGGAGGAACTTCTCGAGGGCCGCAGGGAGGACCGCCCCAGCCGTCACGCTTCCGCGCTGCCGCCAGTCCGGCCACCACTCCGGGTTCCACGTGGCCGGGCGGTCGATGCGGCGCCGGAGGCCGCGGGACTCTTCCGTGGCCCCCGTTTCGCCGTCCGGCTTCCGCCGCGAGCACCACCGGAGCGGGGTCGCTTCGGTGCGACCGCTGCGGGATCCGGCGGTCCGCCCGCCAGGCGGACACCTTCTGCCAGCACACCATCGGCCGGCAGTTCGATGGCAGCCCCGCAGCGCAGACAGAGTGCCCCGTCGTCCCGTCGGGCCACCGGGCCCTCGTCGGTATCGTGGAACGCACCGAGCGGTTCGTGGTTGGTCGTGTAGTCGCACTTCGGGTAGGCGGAGCAGCCCCAGAACACGTTTCCGGTCCGCCGAGCTCGACGCGGCGTGAGGCGTCCATCACCGTTCCTGGGACAGATGACCTCGAACGGCAGTGGCTCCGGCGGGGGCGGACCGTCGCGCTGGATGAAGTCGCAGTCCGGGTATCGCGAGCAGCCAACGAAGGGCCCGAAGCGCCCACGCTTCGAGGCGAGCACCCCCTCCCCGCACTTCGGGCACGGCTCGCCGGTTCCCGGCATCTCGGGTTGCTCATCACCTGGCAGCGGCCTCGACTCCTTGTGCTCGGGGAACAGCGAGCAGGCCAGGAAGCGACCGTTGCGTCCCAGGCGGATCACCATTGGGTGGCCGAGCGAGCAGATCTCTTCGGATTCCTCGGTCGTGAAGTCGGCCCGTTTGAGCTCGCGACGCTTCTCGGCCACCCGATCGCGCAGCGGCGGGTAGAACGCCTCCAGGAGAGGGACCCACTTCCGCTCGCCACGGGCGACCTCGTCGAGCTCCTCTTCCATCCTGGCCGTGAACGTCACGTTGACGTAGTCACCGAAGTGTTCGACGAGCAGGTCGGTAACGATCTCCCCGACCAGCTCGGGCCACAGCCGACGCTCCTCGATCCGGACGTACCCGCGGTCGACGATCGTCGAGAGGGTGGCCGCATACGTGGACGGGCGGCCAATCCCGTGCTCCTCCAATGCCTTGACCAGCGACGCCTCGGTGAAGCGGGGCGGCGGCTCCGTGAAATGCTGGGTCGATGCCACGTCGGTCGCCGTGGTCGGATCACCCTCCGCGAGGCTGGGCAAACGTCCCTCGATCTCTTCGTCCGACCCGTCGTCGCGGCCCTCCGTGTAGACGCGGGCGAACCCGTCGAAGAGGGTCTTCGTCGCACTCGCCCGGAGCTGGTACGGACCGTCCTCCAGCACGGCGGTCGTCGTCTCGAGCGACTTGGCGGCCATCTGGGAGGCGATGGCGCGCTGCCAGATCAGCCGGTAGAGCCGCAGTTCCTCGGGCTTCAGCATGGCGGCGAGTGAGTCGGGATCCCTTGCGAAGCTCGTCGGTCGAATGGATTCGTGGGCTTCCTGCGCGCCCTTCGCCTTCGTTTTGTAGACGCGACCTTTGGGCATCGCGTACGTCACGCCGTAGCGAGCGGTGATGACCTCCCGAGCCTCGCCCATCGCGACGCCCGCGATGGCGGTCGAGTCCGTTCGCATGTAGGTGATGAGGCCGACGGGCCCATCGGGGGTATCGGCGCCCTCGTACAGTCGCTGGGCCACGGACATCGTCCTCTTCGGGCTGAAGCCGAGCTTCCGACTTGCCTCCTGCTGGAGGGTCGATGTCGTGAAGGGCGGCGCGGGACTCCGCTGCTGCTTCTTCGCTCCGATCGACGCGACCGTGAAGGTCCGGCCGCGAATGGCCGCGGCATGCTCCTCGGCGGTCGTCTCGTCGACGATCTCGAGCGGCTTGCCGTCGATCCGGACGAGGTCCGCCTCGAACGCCTCTCCGGCTCCGGTTGCCATCGAGGCCCTGAGGGTCCAGTACTCGCGGGCAACGAAGGCCAGGATCTCGCGCTCGCGTTCGACGACGAGCCGCACCGCGACGGACTGCACACGGCCGGCCGACAGCCCGCTGCGCACCTTCCGGGAAATCAGCGGGCTGAGCGTGTAGCCGACCAGCCGGTCGACGATCCGACGAGCCTGTTGCGCGTCGACGAGGTCGGTGTCGATCTCCCGCGGGTTGCGGAACGCTTCCTGGATGGCCGCCTGGGTGATCTCGGAGAAGGTCACGCGGCGCGTCTTCGCCGGCGGCACGCCAGCCGCCTCGGCAACATGCCAGGCGATGGCCTCACCCTCGCGATCAAGGTCCGTGGCGAGGTAGACGAGGTCAGCCGTCCGGGCGGCCCGCTCGATCGCATCGACGTGCTTGCGACGGTCCTCGGAGATCACGTACTCAGGGACGAAGCCGTGGTCCACGTCGACGCCGAACTTCCCTTTGCCTGGATTCTCAGGCAGGTCGCGGACGTGGCCGTACGACGCCAGGACGCGGTAATCGTCGCCGAGATAGCGCTCGATGGTTCGCGCCTTGGCCGGCGACTCCACGATCACCAGGTGCTTCGGCATCGCCGGGAGTATAGCCACCACCGCACGCCTGCCCGTTTATCCCGAGCTCGCCGGTTCGTGCGACCCGGTCAGACCTCGCGAATGCGACGGAGGAAATCCTCGTCGATCTCGAGCTGCTCGTCGGGTTCGGGCGAAGGCGCTGACTCCGGCACCACCGTGTCGGACTCGGTCGATGATCGTGCCTGGCGGTCCTTGACGATCTCGATGAACCTGATGTGCTGGTATGGAAAGAAGAACGTCGAATCCGAGCGCTCGATGAAGATGGGCTTGCGCCCGTCCAGGGACCGAAGGTTCTGGCACACGAGCCCGTTGTCACGCCCGGTCGGCATTTCGAACAGGTCAGCGACGACGGGCTGCTCGCTGAGCAGATGGACGATCACGTCGCGGATCATCGGTCGCGCCTAGCGCGGGGAGTAGAAGTCGACGACCAGCCTGACGCGCCCGTTCGAGACCCAGACACCGATGCCGACGCGATCGTACTCGGGGTTCATCAGGTTCACGTAGTGGCCGCCGCTGTACGACCTCTCGCTCTGGAAGAAGAGATGCGAGGCCAGGACCGCGGCATAGGGATCGCCATCGCGACAGCCCAGGTTCTCGGCCCAGGTGTAGTTCGTATAGCCGGCGGCAGCCAGCCGCGTACCCGGCGTTCCGCCTGAGTAGTGGGAGCAAATGTTGCCTACGGCGAGCTTCCTGGCGTACGGGCGAGATACTTGAGTCGTGATCCCGGCGTCCAGCCGGAGCGGCGCGACAGATCGGCCGCCAGGGCTCGAACAGGCTCCCGTCGAGGTCACCAGGCCTCCGGTCCGCGTGCAGTTCATCAGCTTGAGGTAGTAGGCCTCGACGCCCGCCCAGCTGCTACCGCCGACTGAACCGCCGGACGTGCTACCGCCGACAGAACCGCCGGACGTGCTGCTCGACTTGACGGCGGACGTGCTGCTCGACTTGACGGCGGGTTTCGGCAGTGTCGTGAACGTTGCGCTCGCCGGGGCGGTCAGCGGCAGACCGACCAAGGACGCCGCGTCCGGCCCGACATTCACGACGATCTTCTGGCTATAGCCGAGCACGTTGCCCGGATTGAACACGAGGACGGTGTCGTTCTCGGCCCAGGAGTACTTGCCGGCAATGGGCTTGCCGTCCTGCTGGACGGACCAGGCCGCCTCCGTCCTGGCGTGATCCATCGGCTCGGTGAAGCGAACGGAGAGGTTGTCACTCCAGCCGATGCCAGTCGTGCCATCCCCGGGCCTGAAGCGGACCACGGATGGAGCGGCTGCGGTCCCGACCGTGGCGCTCACCGGCTCGATGGGACCACCATCGGCATCCAGCGCCCCCGGTCCAAGGTAGAGCGTGAATGTCTGACCGGCCGGCAGCGGGTTCAGCGGAACGAACTCCAGGACCGTTGCCGACGGCGTGCTGTCGGCCGCTGGGCCCAGATGTCCGTCAATGGACGGCGTAATGTCGAGATGGATGGTGGCGACATCGACTGGACCCGAGAATGCCACCCGGAAGTGGCTGGCCGGCGTCGCCACGCCCGCGACGGTCGCAGTCGCAGTCAGCTGGACTTCGAATGCCCTGCGAGTCAGGAAGGCGGCCCGCAATCGATGATCCACCGGCCTCCCGCTGGCCTCGAGCGCTCCGGCATCCACCGTGACGGTGTGGAGCGTCTCGGCCGCCCACGCGACCTGCGGCGTGATCGTCAGCTGCGTAAGACCGTCGTCCCAAACGGTATCGGTTGCGGTCCAGGGCTCAACGTGAAGGAGCTCGGCAACACTCGCGGTGTTCATCGGGGCCGGGAACGTGATCGTGATCGCAGCCGTCGGCGACTCCCCGGTCTCGATCCGGGTGGTCAGAGCAGGTCCCACCGTGGCCGGGCGCGAAGGCGGGGTGCCGGTCGCCGGTGCCGGCTTGACGGCCGTCGCGATCAGGACCGCGGTGACGCCGAAGGCCGCCACTGCAAGGAGGATCTGCCGCTGACCCGCCCGCCGGACGAGCGCGTGGAGATAGACCATGGCGAGGATCGGGATCGCCAGCGTGGCCTCGATCACCTTCTGCAATATGGACGGTCTCCAGCTTCGTTCACTCGGTCGACTGCGGTGAGGGCCTGTCCGGGGCCCGCTTCTCGGCCGGCGGCAGGATAGCACGGACCCCTCTCTTGGGGAGGCCGCCAGCGAAGGCGTGACCACGCCTAGGATGAGCCCGCCAGCTGGACCCGTCCATATCGGCCTTCGATGAGCCCCGCAGATTCCAGCGCCGTAAGGCCTCCCAGGACGGCACCGATCGGGAGTTGCGTCACCGCCGCGAGCTCGTCGGCCGTCGCAGCACCCCGGGCAATCGCGCGGAGCAACTTCCCCTCGCGATCCGCGAGCGACGCGGCCTGCGCGTCGATGGACGGCAGCCGCGCCCCAAGCGCGGGTGGTGTGACCCCGGCCGGGCGCCACGACAGATCAGGCACGCTGATCGCCATCTCGCTGAGGACGAGACCGAGGTCCTCGAGGAGCTGAGGAACCCCCGAGACGATTCGCGCGACGCCTGCGTAATCGCGCAGCCAAGCGAGTGACCCGGCCGACTGGGGTGCATCGATCGTGTCCGGCACGAAGAAGCACTCCCGACCCTGTTCCAGCGCCCACGCCGCAGTCAGCAGCGAGCCGCTTCGTGCCCCGGCCTCGATCACCACGACGGCATCGACCAGGCCGCTGATCAGCCGATTCCGACGCGGGAAGGTCCCGCGGGTCGGTTCCGTGCCCGGCGCGTGCTCGGAGATAACCGCACCACCACCCGCCACGATGGCATCGGCCAGCCGGTCATGGGACACCGGCGCCAACCGGGCGTGACCGCCACCGATCACCGCAACCGTCAGCCCCGACTCGCCGACCACAGCCGCGTGCGCTTCGCCATCGACGCCGATCGCCAGACCACTGACCACGAGGGCCCCAGCTCGGGTGAGTGCCGTGGCGATCCGGCGAGCGGTCCGCCTCCCGCCATCGGTCGGGCGACGAGTACCGACCACGGCGACCGAGTGGCTGGGATCGAGCGCTCCGTCGGCACCACGGACAAACAGGATCCGCGGCGGCAGTGCGATCTCGCGCAGTCGCCGAGGGTAGGCACGGTCGTCGAAGGCGAGGGCATGGACGCCCGAGCGCTGCATCGACTCCAGAACCACATCGGGATCCCTCGCTGCGGCGGCGAGCCGGTCCGCGACTGCCTCGCTCATGAACGAGCGCCGGGTGCCGTCGGCACGACCAGCGTTCCGGATCTCGCGGATGCCGCCCGGCGCGCGAGCCACCCGGAGCAGGTCGGATGGCCGCCGGCCGTCTTCGAGCAACCGCTCGAGCGTCCCGGGCCCGATGCCGTCGACCGAAGCAATCACGGCGAGTGCGTCGCGATCTTCGGCCTCACGAGCGCCACGCCCAATCGGGAGCGCCGCGGGTCCGTCTCGATCGATGTCGCTCATCTCAGCTCGCCAGGTCCAGCGGTGAATGGGCCGCCGGTGCTCGCCAGCGGGCGGCCTCTTCGACGTGCTCGACTCCAACCAGCTCCGATCCGTCGAGGTCAGCGATGGTTCGGGCTACGCGGAGCAGCCGGTCCGTGCCTCGGCCCGACAACCGCTCGGCGTCGGCGAGTTCGACCGACCGGGCCCGGACCGCGGCGGTCAGCCCGCAGGCGGCTCGCAGAAGACGGCCGGAGATTCGAGCGTTCAGCTGGCCGCCTGGCCGAGCCAGCTGCCTGTCCCGGGCGCCCGCGACCCGAGCCGCCACGACCGACGAGGATTCCGGCGTAACCCCGCTCAGCATCGATGCCCCGGTCACGTACGGCATCCAGACCCACAGGTCGATGCGATCCCGGAGCGGCCCCGAGATCCGACCGACGTACCGTTCGGGAGCACCCTTGGGGCACGTGCAGCGCTGGCTCCCCGCAAAACCGCAGCGGCACGGGTTCATGGCCGCGACGAGCTGAAAGGCGGCCGGGAACGTGATGGTCCGCGCAGCCCTGGCGATCGTCACGTGCCCGTCCTCGAGCGGCTGGCGCAGGGCTTCGAGGACATCACGATCAAACTCCGGCAACTCATCGAGGAACAGCGTTCCCCCATCGGCCCTCGTCACCTCTCCGGGCCTCAACTGCGGTCCGCCGCCAACGATGGCCGCGTAGGAACTCGTGTGATGCGGCGTCCGGAATGGCGCCGTCCGGGCAAGCGCGACGATCGGGCCCTCCCCGGCAGCTGAGGCGACGATCGTGGCGGCGAGCGCGGCGGCATCGTCCAGCGGGGGGAGCAGCCCCGGGATGGTTCGCGCCAGGAGCGTCTTGCCACCGCCAGGTGGTCCGATGAGGAGCAGGCCGTGTCCGCCAGCCACCGCGACCTCCAGTGCTCTGCGTGCTTCCGCCTGGCCACGCACGTCCGTAAGATCCGGCACCGCCGCCGCCGGCGACCAGGTCGTCGACGCAGGGCGAATGTCCATCCGGTCAGCCAGGGGATCCGCCCGGTTCGCGTCACGGTCAAGGGCGATCCGTGGAGGCGCGTCGGGGGCCCGCCGGCGTCGCGCGCGCAGTGCTCCGACTGCATCGACGAGCGCCAGGCAGGGAGCCGCGCTGAGACCCGGCACGAGCCGAGCCTCATTTGCCGCATCGGCGGGCACGATCACCCGTGCCACACCCAGGCGACGGAGCGCCGCGAGCATCGGCAGGATCCCGGGGACCGACCGCACCTCGCCACCCAGACCGAGCTCCCCGATCAGGGCGATCCGACCGGCGGCCGGCCTCAGCTGCTCGGAGCCGATCAGGATGCCGATGGCGATGGCAAGGTCCGCCGAGGTTCCCGCCTTGGGCAGATCGGCCGGCGACAGGTTCACGGTGATGCGCCGGGGCGGGTAGACGAAACCGGCGTTCCTGATGGCACCCCGGACCCGCTCGCGTGCCTCACGCAGCGCTGCATCAGCCAGACCGACGATCGTGAAACCCGGGAGGCCGGGCGCGACGTCGACCTCGACCCGAATGGGCCGACCATCGAGTCCGATGAGCGTTGCGGAGATCAGGGTGGCAAGCACCCTGTGACCCTATCGGGCGGGACTTACCGGTCGCTCAATCCGCAGCCACGCCGCAGCACTCCTGCCTAGCGGGCGGGCTTCCTGGCCCCTGCCGCGGCGGGCGCGTTAATGGATTCGGCAAGCGCCGCGATCTCACGGCCGAGGAGCGAGTCCGACTTCGTGAATGCGAACGGTGAGCCCGAGTTCTGGGCACTGACGGCGACCCGGTACTCGTTGGTGATCTTGTGTTCGAACGTCCGCTTGAGGACGCCCTCGGCTGCCTGGATGCTGATGCCGGTAAAGGCATTCGAGCGGTTGAGCAGCAACTTCACCTTGCGATCCTCGTAGCCGATCCGGCCGAGCGTCTCAAGCATCAGGCGGACGTTCTTGAGGCAGGACAGATCCGCGGTCATCACGAGGTAGATCGCATCTGCGTGGTCGAGGACCGATAATGTCAGGTCGCCGAGCCGGTTCTCGACGTCGACGATCACGTAGTCGTACATCGTTCGGAGAGTGTCGAGGATCTGGACCATCTGGGCCTCGGTGACGCGATCCCCCTCTTCGGGGTTCGCCGGCGCCAGGAGGAGATCGAGGCCCGAGTCATGGCGGACCAGGACGGACTTCACCAGGTCGGCATCGATCGTTGCCGACGAGACGAGTTCGGTGATGCTCTTTCGATCGTTCCCCAGATCGAGGAAGACCCGGTGGTCGCCGAACTGGAGTACTCCATCCACGAGCGCCACCCGCTGATGGGCCTCGGTATGCAGGGCGATGGCGGTGTTGATCGCGATCGTGGTGGTCCCGACGCCGCCCTTGGCGCCGTAGAACGCCAGCAGGCGGCCGAGCGGGGCCTTGCCACCAGCGGCATTCTCCTGGACCGAGAAGCGAGTGAGGAGGCTCTTCATCCGGGCCAGCAGTTCGGCCTGGTGGAAGGGCTTGACGAGATAGTCGTCGGCTCCGGCTCGCAAGCCCCGAACCTTCTGGCTGACGTCCTTCTCGGCCGTCAGCATGATGATCGGCACGTGCACGCCGGTCCGTTCGGCGCCCCGAATATGAGTCGCCACCTGGTAACCATCCTGCTTCGGAAGGGTCACATCGAGAAGGATCAGGTCCGGTGACTCAGACTCCCAGAGACGAAGCCCCTCTTCGCCATCGCCCGCGACGACGACCTCGAAGCCCTCTTGTTTGAGCGTTGCTCGAAGCAGCCGCTGGACGTTCTGGTCGTCATCGACGACGAGGATCTTGGTCATGCCTGCAGGGTTCCCCCATCCGATGGCGTGGTGCCGCACGTCGCTCCGTGGGACACTCCGAGCGGTGCGAGTATAGCGAGCGCGCCGGACATCCTCAGGTTGCGGCGCACTGCCGGCAGGTGGCTATTCCGAGGCACTGCCCCGGCTGCCCATCCCCTTCTCGATGTAGCCCGTGAGCGGCTCGAGCATGCGCGTGAACTCGGTCGGGATCACGAATTTGGTCGATGGGCTGGCACCGAGTGCCTTGAGGGCCTCTAGATACTGCAAGGCCATGGTCTTCTGGTCGACGCCCTTGGCGGCCGAGAAGATTCGGGTCAGTGCCAGGCTGAAGCCTTCGGCGCGCAGGATTGCGGCCTGCCGGTCGCCTTCTGCCTTGAGGATCTCGGCCTGCTTCTGGCCCTCCGCGACGTTGATCGCGGCCTGCCGGCTGCCCTCGGACTCCGTGATGACCGCACGCCGGGTCCGCTCGGCGGACAGCTGCCGGTTCATCGCGTCCTGCACATCGCGCGGTGGCGTGATCTCGCGGATCTCGACGGTCGTGACCTTGCCACCCCAGCGCTCGGTGACTTTGTCGAGCTTGACCCGGAGGACCTCGTTGATCTGCTCGCGCTTCGAGAGGACCTCATCGAGCAGGATGTCGCCGATCACCGCACGGAGGGTCGTCGTGGCGACGCCCTGGAGGGCGCCCGGGAAGTTGACGACGTTCACGACGCTCTTGAGGGGATCGCTGATTCGCCAGTAGATCAGGAAGTCGACGTTGATCGGTGCGTTGTCCTTGGTGATCGTGGTCTGGCTCGGGACCTCGATGAACTGCTCGCGGACGTCGACCTTGACCGGCCGATCGATGAGCGGGATCAGGAAGCGCAGGCCCGGGTCGCGGACCATCAAGGGGCTCGTCTTGCCCAACCGGAAGACAACCATCTTCTCGTACTGCTGAACGACCCTGACCGACAGGTAGACCATGAACAGCGCGACGACGAGCAAGAAGGCGACGATCGCGAGGCCGGTTGCTGCTTCCATGGGATCCCCTCTCAGACTTCGTTCAGGCTGGATGATGAACCGATTCGCTCAACCACGGCGGTGAGCCCATCGACGGCCATGACGCGGACCGTGGCGCCGCGCTCCAGCGGCTGGCCGTCTGCCGTTCGTGCCGACCACTCCTCGCCGGCCGCGTAGATCGAACCGATCGGCATCAGCGGGCGGCGGACCTCGCCGATCTGGCCGACCTCGATGCCGCTCGCGATGCTGCCAACCAGCCCTGGCGTGGCGGCGAACCGCCGTGTGCGGACCGCGGCGATGGTGATCAACCCCATGAACGCGGCGGTCGTGACGGCCATCACCGCGATGAGTGGCAGCGCGACCGCGACGGCGGGCTGGAGCGGATCACCCGGGGTCGTGAAGAGGGCCGATGCACCGAGCACGAAGGCCACGAGTCCCCCAAGGGTCAGCAGCCCGTGGCTCGTGACCGTTGGTTCGAGCACGAACAGGACCACCGCGAGCCCGATCAGGAGGAGTCCACCGACATTGAGCGGCAGGCTGCCGAAGCCGATGAAGGCAAGGATGATCGCGACCGCGCCGAGGATTCCGGTCACGAAGTTGGGGTTCTGCAGCTCGAAGAACAGCCCGTAGAAGCCGATCGTGAAGAACAGGAAGGCGATGTTCGGGTCCGACAGCAGATGAAGGAATGCCTGGAACGGGTTCATCGCGAGTTCCTCGGGTGTGGCGGATGCCAGGGCGAGGGTCCGCTCGACGCCATTGACCTTCACGACTCGACCGTCCGCCTGGCGAAGAACCTCGTCGAGGCTGCTTGCGATCCCGTCGACGGCGCCGACCCCCAAGGCCTCCGAGGCGGGTGACGATCTGGCCTCGGCGACCGTCGCGACGGCCCAATCGACCGGGCGTCCGCGCGCCTCGGCGATGGCGGTGATGTTGGCGATGGCGTCGTTGCGAACCTTCTCGCCCAGCGTTCCGCCGATGTCCTCCCCCTGCCCGCCGACCGGAGATGCGGCGCCGATGTTCGTGCCCGGGGCCATGAAGGCCAGGTTCGCGGCCATCGTGATGAAGGTCCCGGCGCTCGCGGCCCGTCCCCCGGACGGGGCGACCCAGACGATCACCGGCAGCTCGGCTTCGAGGATGGAGGTCACGATCTTGTGGGTGGCGTCAAGGCTGCCGCCCGGCGTGTTCAGCTGGATCACCACCGCGGCGGATCCGTCGGCCGCGGCCGCGGCAATGCCTTCGGCGAGGTACCCGGCGAGGACGTTGTCGACCACGCCGGTCGCCGGCAGGACGACGACTCGATGGTTCGCCGCGAGCGCCGGGGCAGCCAGCCCGAGGACTCCAAGGGCCATCGGAAGGGCGAACAGGCTACGAACGAGGCGATGGTGCATGCCGCACCTCCACCGGAAGTATCGCATCAGGGTGCGAATGTGACCCGGATACGCCCGTTCACCCGCGTTCGAATTCCTCGAACACGAGCGCACTCCACGACTCGAGGCGCTCGATGTGGGAGCGGACCTCGGATGGCCCGGCAAAGGTTCCTTCGAGCTTCGTGGTTTCGCGAATCTCGACCGGGCGGCCGGCGGCATCGGCGACGAAGACCGCCCCGAGGTGGACGGCTCCCACGTCGGTGGTGTCGTCGTTGAGGAGGCCAACCAGTTCGAAGGTCGGTACGAAGTCAGCCCGTACCTCCTCGGCCCACTCCCGGGACAGGCCCCCGGCGAGGTTGCGGTCGCCGGGGTTCAGGTGACCCCCGACCCCGATCGAGTAGCGATCGTGGAGGCGGGCGTCACCGCCTGCTTTGGTCCGACGCATGAGGAAGTACCGCTCTCCATCGCGGAGGATGAGGTACGGGATGATCTGCTTGAGCGTCCGGTCAACCTCGGCGGCCGCTCGGGGCACGAACCGTCCATGCCGCTGGACCAGTGACTCGAACGCATCGACGCCGTCGCGTTTGATACCGAACCAGCCGGGGTCGCTCATCAGGATCGCCCGATCGATGACCAGCACCTGCTCCGGTTCACCGGGCGGGCTCAATTCGAAGCGGCCTCGAGGACAGTGCGAGCAGCCGTAAATCGGCGCTCCAGCTCAGTGCTGTCCGGTCCGCCGTCGTCAGAACCATGCGTCTCGAGGGCATCGATCCAGATGTCGAGCTGATCACGAAACGCACGCAGCGCGCGGCTGATCTCCCGGTTGTTGGTGACGGTGATGCCAGCCGCCATCTGGGGATCGCCCCGTGCCAGTCGGGTGGCGCTCGCCCAGCCGGAGGCCGCAAGCGACGAGGCGATCGGCCACAGTCGTTCATCGGCAACCACCGCTTCGACCAGGATCGCCGAGAGGACGAGCGGCAGATGGCTCACGGCCGCCACCGCAGCGTCGTGGTCCGTCGCGGACAGTGAAAGCGGGGTTGCGGCGCATGCCTCCGCCAGCCAGCGCACGGGGCCATCGAGGTCGTCGCCGGCTCCAGCGGGCGTCACGACGACCCAGGGACGCCCGACGAAGAGATCGGCGCTGGAGCCCCCGTACCCACTGCTCTCCCGGCCGGCCATGGGGTGACCACCGACAAACCGGATGCCGGCCGCGGCCGCAGCAGCCATGACAAAAGACTTCGTGCTCGCCACGTCCGTGACCAGGGCTCCGGGCTTGATCGAGGCAGCCAGATCCGCGCCCAGCCGGGCGACGAGATCGACGGTCTCGATTGGGGGCGCGGCAATCACCACCAAGTCGGCATCCACCAGCGCGGATGCCGGGTCCGGAGCGGCCAGCTGGATGACACTCTCGCGGAGCGCCTGTGCCGGCCCGGCACCACTCGGTGTCCACGCCACGACCCTCGGAGCGTGACGATGCTGCGCCAGGGCTCTGGCAATCGATCCACCGATGAGGCCCAGCCCCAGCAGCGCGACGGTCTCAGGCCGGCGCGCGATCACTCCAGCCAGCCGCCCGAGCGGCCACCGGGCCCACCATCACCGCCGCGGCGCCGGTCACCGCGCCGCCCCGAGACACGACGCTCCGGTCCGGGCGGGCCGGGATCATCGGGGGGATTCTGGCGTCGCTCGACGTGGCGCCGGTCGGCCTCGCGACGGTCCGCACTGAGCGGCGCCCCGCAGCGTGGGCAGCGCCTCTCGTCAGCGAACAGCTGCTCAATCGGCGCGGTGGCATAGACCTCGCGCCCGCAGGTTCGACAGACGATCCGTGGCATGTTCGCTCCCCTCGGCCGGCGTTGATGCAGCGATCCTACCCGGCTCCGGCTCGTCGCGGTGAACGGGGCTAACGACGGAGCCGAAAAGGCGGCTGCTGGATTGCGCGTGGGCCGCTAGTGGCCCAGCGGCACCGAGCGAAGTTCCTGGTAGCGCGCCGGACCCTGCCCCAGGTGGCTCCGGTAGAGAACCAGGCGGTCCGCGACGAACCCGAGATCGAGATCGGCCGCTGCGGCCACGAGTCGCTCGCCGGCTTCGGCCGCGATGTGGACGCCGTCGGTCCGGGCGATGGTCAGGTGGGGCCGAAATGGGCGTGCCTCGAGCGTCCAGCCGGCGGCTACGAGCTCCGCGGTGACGGCATCGGAAAGCATGCCGAGCTCGGTGGCGCCTTCGCGGATCCCGATCCACAACGCCCGGGGCCGGAGAGCCTCCGGAAAGACCCCGGCGCCTCCAACGCGAACCGCGAAGGACGATCTGGCCCGTGCCGCCCGCTCGACGGCTGCGGCGACGGCATCCACGTTCGCCGCACGTGTCGGCCCGAGGAAGCGGATGGTCACATGAAGACCGGACATCTGGACCCAGCGAACTCGCTGTCCGGGAGGACCGAGCTCGTCCCGGACGAGCTCGACAAGCTCACCGATGCGCGCGGCGACCGGCTCGGGAATCGGGACAGCGACGAAGAGCCGCGGCACATCCGACCCACCCGGGCCCGGCGGCCGGTCACGCGCGACCTGCGGTCTGGCGTCGTCACCTGGCCCGCTCATCGCGCGCCGGCGTCCAGCTCTCCGAGCCAGGTCTGGCGATCATTTCTAAGGATCTCGAGAGCGCGGTCACGATCGCGCCAGCCGAGGACCTCGACGGACTTGTCCTCCAGCAACTTGTAGGTCTCGAAGAAGTGGAGGATCTCGACGAGCCGGTGCGGGCGAATCTGCTCGAGACGCTCGATGTGCGCCTGATGTGCATCGCCCTCGGCCACACACAGGACCTTGTAGTCCGCCCCTTTCTCGTCAGCCATCTCGAGGACGCCGATCGGGCGCGCCCAGACATGGCAGCCGGTGAAGGTCGGCTCATCGATGATCAGCAGTGCGTCGGTGTGATCACCGTCATCGGCGCGGGTCCCTTCGATGAACCCGTAGTCGAAGTTGTAGTAGACCGCAGAGGAGAGCACCCGGTCGAGGCGAAACACCCCAGCCGTTTCATCGAACTCGTACTTGTTCCGGGTGCCGCGGGGGATCTCGACGACGACCTCGATGATCCCGGGGAACGCGCGCGTCTGTTGCATGACCCGACGATACCGCGCTGGCCGCCGACCCGCCTGCGCGGCGGTGCCGGCTGCGACTCAGGCGCTGAGCGTTCCCTGGTGGTAGAGGGCGATCCAGCGATCGCCCTCACGCTGCCAGAGCGTCATCCGGTGGCTGCGGCGCTCCTCCTGGCGGAGCTGGTAGGTCACGAGCCAGGTATCGCCGTTGACCGGCCGGCAGGCGAAGGCCGAGAGCTCCAGGCCCGCCATCGGCAAGTACGTCGGGTCCGCGTATCGCTCGACCAGGACCGCAAGCACGGTCGCTCGGTCGTAGATCGTCCCACTGGCCCCGACTTCCCAGTAGTCGGACGCCGTCATCGCCTCAAACACCGCCCGGCAGGTCCCGAATTCCGCGCGATGGAAGATCGGCTCACGAGCCCGAAGTGCGAGCGTGACGTCGTCGGCGTCCGAGCCGTCGTTCGCAGGCAACGTCAGGTCAGTCGTTGTAGAGACGCTCCTCGATGAGCTTCTCCTGCACCGTCCGACCGTTCGGGTCAAAGCAGGAGTACTCGAAGTGCTTCTCGAACTCGAGATCCACGTTGTCCTGGCCGCCGCGGTTCTTCTCGACCGAGACGATGACCCAGTCGCGGAACCGCTGTGCCTGGTACGGGTTGAACTCGATGTTGACCTTGGCGACGATGTGGTACTTCTCGTTGAGGATGATGATGATGTCGGCTTCGTAGTTGATGGCCGAGGAGCCACGGAGGTGGTAATTGCGAAGTCGCGAAGCTTTCAGCCCCTCCTTGTCCGCAGCCACGATGGCGATCATCGGGACCTCCTCGGACAGGGCGATGTCCTTGAGCCCGTTGACCACGAACGTGACCTTCTCGCTCTCGGAATTGGGCTCCGGGATCTGGGGAACCTTCTGGAGGTAGTCCACGATCACCAACAGCCGCTTGTCGCCGGCCAGGGCACGGAACTCCTTGACCAGCTGGCGGATGTTGTCGATCGTGCTCGCCGTGGCCGAGCCGCGCAGCAGGAACAGGTTCTGGCCGTAGCGGGCGATTCGATCGAGCGATGGGCGGAGGCGCGGGTTGTTGGCCAGGTTCGGGGCCTCGGTGCCATCGGCGCTCCAGGTCCCGACGATCTCCTTGCGAACATCCTGGATCTTGATGGCACCGGTCTTCTGGGGCATGTGCGCAAGCGCCGATTCCAGGGCGATCAGCCGATTCAGGAGGTACGGTTCGTCATGCTCGAAGCAGAGGTAGAGCACGCTCGCCTGACCCGATGCCGCCACGTTCCGGGCCATCTGGAGGGCCATCGTGGTCTTGCCGGTCCCCTGGGCACCGCCGAGGAGCAGAAGTTCGCCGGGCCGAAGTCCACCACCGATCGTCTTGTCGAGCGGCGTCAGTCCGAGCGGGACGGCCTGGTACTCCCCGAGCTTGCCGCTGACCACCTTGTCGTTGACATCGACGAGCACGTCGAGCGCCGAGCGGGGCGCCATGCTGCCTGTGGCTGAGTCGACGCGCCAGGCGGCGGCGTCTGCGGCTTCAGGAGCCTTGTCTGATGTGGTCACGATCGTCTGAACCTCCCGCATTGTTACCGGATCTGCATCGTAGCACCGGGGTCCGCCTCGTCTCGTGACCTGACTGGCGGTCCGAGGACGCCATGTGTACCGCGCACCGATCTCAGTCTAGGTCACCCGAGGAACCACCCGCCCCCAGCAGGTCCCAGAGGACGCAGATGGCGCGGATGCCGGTCTCATAGTTCGCGAGAACCATATTCTCATTGGGCGCATGCGCGTGGTCGTCCGCGTTGGTGAAGCCCATCAGGACCACGGGCAGCCCGAGACGATGCTCGAACATCTCGGTCACCGGAATGGACCCGCCAGCGCCGATGTAGACCGGGGCCCGGCCAAAGGTGGCCTCGAGGGCCTTGGCAGCCGCGACAGTCACGGGGTGGTCGATGCGTGTTCGAACCGGCATTCCGGCGCCCAGCTTGTCGACCGAGACGGTGACTCCAGGCGGACAGATCCGCCGGACGTGGGACTCGAACTTCGGGAACAGATCGACCGGGTCCTGGTCGGCCACGAGTCGCATGCTGACCTTGGCGTGCGCGTGCGCCGGAATGATCGTCTTGGCGCCATCCCCCTGGAAGCCACCCCAGATCCCGTTCACGTCCAGCGTTGGGCGTGCCCAGATCCGCTCAAGCACCGAGTGTCCAGCTTCGCCGCGGAGTTCGACGGCCCCGGCGTCGGTCTGGAACTGGTCCTCATCGAACCCGAGCGCCTCCATGGAGCGCCGCTCATCCTCGTCCAACTCACGCACGTCGTCATAGAACCCGGGCACCAGGACTCGACCGTCCGGATCCTTCAACCCGGCCACGATGCGGGCCAGGGCATTGGCCGGGTTCTCGACCGCCCCACCATAGGAGCCGGAGTGCAGATCGGTCGGTGTGCCGACAACGTTGATCTGCGTGTAGAGCATCCCGCGGAGGGTCTGCGTGATCGCCGGGACGTTACCCTCGAAGAACCCGGTATCCGAGATCACGACCGCATCCGCCTCGAGCCGGTGCCGATTCGCCTCCAGCCAGCTGGGAAGGTTCGCCGACGTGCTCTCCTCTTCGCCCTCGAAGACGATCCTGAGATTCAGGGGCAGCGATCCGCGGGTCGCGAACATCGCCTCAGCCGCCCGAAGGTGCATGTGGAGCTGCCCCTTGTCGTCGGCGCTGCCTCGCCCGACCACCCGTCCATCCCGGACGAAGGGCTCGAACGGCGCCGTCTCCCACAGGTCCAGCGGGTCAACGGGCTGCACGTCGTAGTGGCAGTAGACGATGATCGTCGGTGCGTCGGCCGCATGGAGCCAATCCGCATACACGATCGGGTGGCCCGGGGTCTCGCTGACCTCGGCGTGCTCAAAACCGATTCGATCGAGCTCCGCCACGATCCACTCCGCCGCGTGTCGCATATCGGGCGCGTGTGCACGCAGGGTCGAGATGCTCGGGATCCGGAGGAACTCGAAATACGACGCCAGTCGCGCATCCTGTGTCTGGTCGAGATGGTCTGCAAGCGCGGGATCGAATTCGTTCATTGGCCCACCTGTCGAACTAGTCAAGCGCGTGGCCCACGAGGCGCGTCAACCCGGATTCAGTCCGATCAGGCAGGGTTCGGGGCCGGTGCCGACGCTGGCGGGGCTTCCGGGGCGGAGGGCTGATCGGCAGGCCCGTCGGAGTCGTTTGATCCGTGATTCCGCGGCGGGAGTCCGTGAAGCGACTCTTTGGGAGGCAGATCCGAGAACAGTGTCTCGAAGCCCTCGGCATCGACGGTCTCTTCGGCGATCAGCTTCTGGGCGAGCGCCTCCAGCCGTGCGCGATGCGTCGTCAGTACCTCCGTCGCCCGCTCATAGGCATGGTCGACGAGGACGCGAACCTCCTCGTCGATCTGGCGAGCGATCTCGTCCGAGTAGTTCCGCTGCTCGCCGATCTCTCGACCAAGGAACACGAGTTCGTCACGCTTCCCGAACGAGAGCGGCCCGAGCCGGTCGCTCATCCCGAACTCGGTGACCATTCGCCGAGCCAGAGTGGTGGCCTTCTCGATGTCGTTGCTGGATCCCGTGGTGGTATCGCCGAAGACCAGTCGCTCCGAAACATTGCCGCCGAGCAGCCCGGCGAGCTTGTCCTCGAACTCCGACTTCGACTGCAGGTAGCGATCCTCCTGTGGGAGGGCCATCGTGTAGCCAAGGGCCATGCCGCGACTGACGATGGTCACCTTGCTGACCGGGTCGCACTTCGGCAGGACACGCTGGACGACCGCGTGGCCACCCTCGTGGTAGGCAATGATCAGCTTCTCGGAGTCAGAGATGATCCGGGACTTGCGCTTCGGACCGGCCACGATTCGCTCAAGCGCCTCTTCGAAGTCGGGCATCGAGATGACCTTCTTGTTCCGGCGTGCAGCGAGGATGGCGCCCTCGTTGATGAGGTTCGCCAGATCCGCGCCACTGAATCCTGGGGAGAGCCGAGCGAGACCCTCCATCGAGACGGACTTGTCGAGGGGCTTCCCCTTGATGTGAACCTTGAGGATGGCGACACGACCCTTCATGTCCGGCCGGTCGAGGATCACCTGACGATCGAAGCGACCGGGACGAAGGAGCGCCGGGTCGAGGACGTCGGGGCGGTTGGTCGCGGCCACCACGATCACACCCGTGTTCGTCTCGAAGCCATCCATCTCGACCAGGATCTGGTTGAGCGTCTGTTCGCGCTCGTCGTGGCTTCCACCGAGGCCTGCGCCGCGCTGTCGGCCGACCGCGTCGATCTCATCGACGAACACGATGCATGGGCTGTTCCGCTTGGCTTGGTCGAACAGATCGCGGACGCGGCTGGCGCCAACGCCGACGAACATCTCGACGAACTCCGAGCCCGAGATGCTGAAGAATGGGACACCGGCCTCGCCCGCCACGGCCCGCGCCATCAGGGTCTTGCCAGTGCCGGGTGGGCCCACGAGGAGCACGCCTCGCGGGATCCGGGCGCCGAGAGTATTGAACTTCTCGGGGAATTTCAGGAATTCCACGATTTCCTGGAGCTCGGTCTTGGCCTCATCGACCCCGGCTACGTCGGCAAACGTCACGACGGTCTTATTGCCGAGGAACATGCGGGCGCGGCTCTTGCCGAACGACATCGCCTGGTTGTTGGTGCCCTGGGCCTGCCGCATCATGAAGTAGATGAATGCCCCGATCACGACCAGCGGCAGCACGACGCTGACGGCGGTCAGGATCCAGCCGTTGTCCGAGGCTGACTCTGCCCGGAAGATCGACGCGTCGAGCTGTCGACCCTTGGCGTCGGCCGCCTGGCGCATATCGGGAAGGACCTGGGTCAGGATGCTCGGCACCGTGACGGTGTAGGTCGATCCATCCGTCTTCTTGACCGTCAGCGTGTCAGAGCGCTGGACGACCTCAACGACCGAACCCGTGCCGACATCGTTGAGGAACGTGCCGTAACCGGTCGAACTGGCACCCGTGGACTGGTTGAGCCATGTGTAGAGCAGCGCCGCCACGCCGAGGGCGAGCAGCAGCATCAGCGCGCCGTTGCGCATGAACCTGGAATTCAAAGAAAGCCTCCGTCGGACGCTCGGCGGTTACGCCGGACTGGACGGAGTATAGCCCGGGTCTGCTGCGCGCCCCTCTCGTGGAGCGACCGCCTGCAGGGGATACGGAAGACTCAATCCGGGGGGTTGGTAGCGGAGGGCGGATTTGAACCACCGACCAAGGGCTTATGAGTCCCCTGCTCTACCACTGAGCTACTCCGCCGCGCCCACCATTCTAGCGCAGGAAGGTCTCGAAACGGCCCCTCGTGCGTCTGAACGAGATCAGTTGGCGCCGAAGAGCACGTGGAGCCAGGCGTCGAGCGGTCCATGCCCGCCCGGATCCGCCCCGACACGCACGGCAGCCGACCCCGGAGCATCGACGGTCAGGGGCGGAGCGTCCGCCTGCAGTGCGAACGGAACCTCCTTCGACGTTCCGAGCCGGTAGGCACGAGCCTGGAGGCCAACGTAGCGGGGCTCCTGAATCAGGGTGAACTCGCGCTGCAGTGCCGCCACTTCGAGTTGCAGGCTCGCGTTCGCATTCCGCAGCTCGTCCGCCTTGGTGCTGGCCTGTGACGCGGACGCCACCTGCCGGCCGAACGAGAACACTCCCCATGCGATCGCCACCACGGCGACGATCTGGAGCAGGCGCCGCGGCGAAATGGTCGCGAGGGGCAGCGAGCCCGCCTGGGGTCCACCAACTGACAGCACCGGCTCGGGGTCCGACGGGACGAAGGCCCGACCCTCCTGGCTCATCGCGACCGAGGAGGTTCCGCTGCCGGAACCCGCGTCCGCCTCGGGCCGATCGACCGATCCGGCACCTCGCAGGAACGCCGGAACGGCGGCGAGGTCACCCTCATCGGATTCCTCGAACCCACGCCGAACCTCGGACGAACTGGGCTGCGCGGGTCCGTCGAGAGGATCCATCACCTCGAGGGTAGCTAACTCGCAGCTTGCATGTCAACAACAGATCTGGCGGCGGCGCCGTTCGTGCCAGACAAGCTGTCACGCCGACCACCTAGCGTGCTGTAGGCTTGCATCGAACACCCGTTCGGTTTGGAGACCTGCTGATGCGCACGTACGCCCCCGCCACCACGGACGCCGTCCTCGCGCGACTCCTGGAAGATCCGTCTCTCGCGTCAGCGGTCGTTCATCACGAGGTCCTGCCGGCTCGCGATGCGGAGACCGCGCCGTTCCCCGCCTGGCTGGACGACCGGATCGCGGCGGCCTTGCGGGCGCGCGGGATCACGTCGCTCTACACGCACCAGGCCGAGGCCATCGAGGCCGTCCATGCGGGGAACGACGTCGTCGTCGTCACGCCAACGGCGTCGGGTAAGTCGTTGTGCTACATGCTCCCGGTGCTCCAGGCGCTGGCCGACGACCCCTCGGCCCGAGCCCTCTTCCTGTTCCCCACCAAGGCCCTTGGCCAGGACCAGGTCGCTGAGCTGGCCGGGCTCGCGAGCGCGAGCGAATTGTCGATCTCGGCCGCGACCTATGACGGTGACACGCCCGCCCCGATCCGGTCCGCGATCCGGACCGCCGGCCAGGTCGTCGTCACGAACCCGGACATGCTCCACGCCGCGATCCTCCCCCATCACACGAAGTGGTTCCAGCTGTTCGAGCAGGTCCAGGTCATCGTCATCGATGAGCTGCACACCTACCGAGGCGTCTTCGGGAGTCATGTCGCCAACGTCATCCGGCGCCTGCTTCGGCTGTGCCGACACTACGGGTCCAATCCCGTCATCGTCTGCGCGTCGGCAACAATCGGCAATCCCGGAGAGCTCGCCGCGCAGCTGACGGGGCGATCGCCGCTCCTGATCGACCGCAATGGCGCCCCGCGCGGCGAGCGCCACGTCCTCCTCGTCAATCCCCCGCTGCTGGACGCGGCAACGGGCGCTCGATCATCGGCGCTCAACCACGCGCAACGATGGGCATTGCCGTTCCTTCGGGCAGGGCGCCAGACGATCGTGTTCGGCCGAGCCAGGACTTCGGTCGAGATCCTCCTGACTGGCCTTCGCGAGGCGCTTCGCGAGCACCTCGGGCCGCGCTCGCGCATCCGCGGGTATCGCGGCGGGTACCTGCCCACTGAGCGTCGCGCCATCGAACGTGGGTTGCGCGCTGGCGAGATCCTCGGCGTCGTTTCGACCAACGCGCTCGAGTTGGGCGTGGATATTGGATCCCTCGATGTGGCCGTCCTCGCCGGCTACCCGGGCTCGATCGCGGGGACCTGGCAGCAGCTCGGGCGAGCAGGTCGACGCCTCGAATCGTCAGTCGGCATCGTCGTGGCGTCGGCAGCCCCGGTCGATCAGTACGTGATCCACCATCCCGAGTTCCTCCTCGATCGCTCGCCCGAAGAAGCGCGCATCGACCCGGACAACCTCCACGTCCTGCTTGCCCACCTGCGCTGCGCGACCTTCGAACGGCCCTTCGAGCCCGGCGAGGTGTTCGGGCCCGGCCCGGTCGACGACCTCCTCGCCTTCATCGGCGAAGAGGGCCACGTTCGCCAAGCCGGCGATGGGCGCTGGTACTGGAGCTCGGAGAACTTCCCGGCGTCCGAGGTGAGCCTCCGTGCCGCAGCACCCGAGAACGTGGTGATCATCGATACGACACCGGATCGACCCCGGGTTCTCGGTGAGGTGGACCTCTTCTCGGCCCAGGTGCTCGTCCATGAGCGTGCCATCTACATCCACGAATCCATCCAGTACTACGTGGATCGTCTGGAGTGGGGTGAGCGCAAGGCCTATGTCCATCGAGTCGATGTCGATCACTACACCTACGCCAACCGCGCCGTGACACTCAAGCCGCTCGACGTCTTCGCTGAATCTTCGGTCACGGGCGGACGACGTTGGCACGGCGAGGTCATGGTCGCCAGCCTCGTCACGCTGTTCAAGAAGCTCAAGTTCGTCAGCGACGAAAACGTGGGTTGGGGCCCCATCGACCTGCCGGAGCTCGAACTTCAGACCACGGCGTACTGGGTGACCACGGAGGAGGCTGCCGCGGGCTGGCGACGGGATGACCTGGATGTCGCGCTGATCGGGACCGGCCGGGCGCTGCAGGCGGTCGCCGCCGTTCTGCTGATGGTCGACCCGCGGGATCTCGGCCTCGTCTCCCAGGTCCGTTCTCCGCACCAGGAGTCTCCGACCATCTACCTCTACGAGGCCATGCCGGGTGGTGTCGGTCTGGCCGAGCGCCTCTGGGCGCGACACGACGAGCTGGTCACCGGAGCCGCCCAGCTCGTGACCGCCTGCCCCTGCGACAGCGGCTGCCCGGCCTGTACGGGCCCCCGCCTGGATCCGGCCGTCGATGCCAAGGCGCTTGCCCTTCGCCTCCTAAAGGATCTTGGCGGCGTGGCCGGCGCTGCGACCCGGTCTGCCGCGTGAAACGGCGATGACCATCGCGCTCGAGCGCCGCCTTGCCAACTTCCGTGCGCACGGTGTCGGTGCGTCGTCTCCTGCAGTCGATCGCACGCGTCGCCTGGCGATCGGCGCAGAACGCCTGGCCGCCGAGGTCGACGGCGAGCTGATCCGGACCGCCAACGGAACATTCGTCCGGGTTGAGCGGCGATCGTCGGTCATACCGGTCGACCGAGATCGGCTGGCTCGGTTGCCGGGCCAACCTCCGGCCCACGTTCCCCTGATCTGCCTGGACACGGAAACCACAGGGCTCGCCACGGCCGCGGGAACGCTCGCGTTTCTCGTTGGACTGGGCTGGTGGGAGGGGGCGCAGTTTCGTCAGGTCCAGCTCCTTCTGCCCGACCACGCCGACGAGCCCGCGCTCCTGGACGAGTTGCGCCGCCACATACCGTCCGGCGGCTGGCTCGTCACCTACAACGGACGGGGGTTCGACTGGCCACTCCTGGTGGCCCGCTATCGGATGGCTCGCGCCGGTGCCCCCGTCCATGCCGGTCACCTGGATCTCCTTCCGGTGGTCCGCCGGCTCTTTCGCCACCGCATGCCCGATGCCCGCCTGCAGACCGCGGAGACCGAATTGCTCGGACTCCGACGACACGAAGACGTCCCTGGCTGGGAGATCCCGGCCCGCTACCTTCAGTTCCTGCGGGACGGCGAACCGGCGCGCCTGGTACAGATCGTCCAGCACAACGATGAGGACGTCCGATCCCTGGCCCGCCTCCTGGAGTACGTGGATCGCCACCTCGGAGACCCGGTAGCCCGACGCCTGGCGACACCTGGTGACCTGGCTGGGCTCGCCCGGTCCTTCTCGGCCCATGGCCGCCTGAGCGATGCGCTCGAGTGTCTCGACGCCGCTCTCAGCGCGGCTCCCGCCGGCATGGTCGTTCCGCCTCAGCGACCGGCAGGTCCGGTGCCACACGTCGTTCGGGACGTGACAGATGACTGGTGGTCGCCACGGCGCCGCCCGGATTTCGGGGGCCGCCCCGGCCGCGTCGCCAGTGGGCTGAAGTGGAACGCGGTGAACGACGACCGCCTGCACTCGCAATGGACCCCGCTCCGGCTGCAGGCGGACCGCGCACGGCTGCTGCGCCGATTGGGCCGTTTTGCTGCGGCCGAGGACGCATGGATCGTGATTGCCGATGCCGGCGGGGCACTTGGCGCCCTTGCCTGGGTCGAGATCGCCAAGCTTCGCGAACATCGCCTCCACGATCTCGACGCAGCCCTCGCCGCGACCCTGGCCGCCTTCCATGCTGTCGAGCGACGGCGGCTCCTCGGCCGCGTCGACGCGCGCGTGGAGCGGGAGCTCGCGCGGCGTGCGAGTCGGCTCCGCGGGCGAATTGCCCGCCGCGCTGCCCGGCCGGACTCGGTCGCGACGTGCCGTATCGGAAGCGGTGCTCAGCCGAGCCCGGGATCGTGAAGCGCGGCCGCGACCCGACGCGTGACGGCCTCAAGATCCGGGACTCCTGACAGGCCGGCTCCCTCGACGTTCAACGACGCGGTAGCGGCTGCCAGCCGAAGGTCGCTTCCGTGGCGCTCCGATCCGCTCGCCGGGTGACGGATCTGGGCGGCGAGGTAGGCGGCGAGGAAGACGTCACCAGCCCCGGTTGGATCGACGTCTACTGCTGCAGGTATCGCCGGGTATTGCCGTCGTCCCGCCGCCTCGCCCGCCGCGAGCCGGATCTCCCAGCCACCGAGATGCCCCTCCGTCACCAGTAGGACCGCATCTGGCGCAAGCAGGTGCCAGAGGCGATCGAGCGGCAGGGCCGGATCGACGTCGTGGCGGCTGACACCCACGATGTCGCCGCGCCGAAGGAGGGGTGACGCGGCAGGCGAGCGCTTCTGGACTCGCCCGCCGCGCGGTAGCTCGCGAAGGACACCCTGCCAACCGAATGCGACCAGCGCGCCGGGCGCCGGCGCCGTCGCCCATTCGTCGCCCAGTTCGTCGGCCACGGGGCCCATGAGCCACGCCCCTGCCGATCGCCAGTGCGCTGGCAACGCCTGGATCGGGAGCGGATCACCCGGCTCAAGGCAGGTCTGGATCCGGCCATTCGGCGTCTCGATGTTCTCGAACACCGGTGTCCGGGCAAGGGGAACCAGGACGACCTCGGCTCCGGCGTCCCGCAGTACCTGCAGTTCGTCGGCCTGGGCCGCCAGCCGATCAACGCCGACGATGACCTTTGTCGGCAGGCCGAGTCGGGCGAGGGTGAGCCCACCGTACGTGACGCCGCCACCCAGTCGCCAGCCGCGAGGGTCGTCGTGAACGATGTCGCGAGCCGCGGAGCCGACGACGACCACCGACTGGTCCAGTGTCATGCGTTGAGCGCCCTATACTCAGCTGGTCGGCCGTTGGATCCGGCCCCACGGAAAGGAGCGAGGTGATGCATTTCTACGAGCTCCATGAAGGGGACGCTGATCTCTTCTACGACGTGCTTCTGAGCCGCGATGAGGAAATGGGAGCCGACGAATTCTTCACGATCGTCCAGACGCTCCGCCGTCAGCTGCAGGACAGCTTCGATACGGACACCCTGGTCGAGGCGATCGCCGAACAACTCGAGCGACATTATGGCTTCGTCTTCATCTCGGATGATCGCCTGACCGCTGCGGTGAACGTCAGCAAGATCGAGGACGACAACTTCCTCGCCGACCTCGACGGCGCCGGGGATGACGATGGCGGCGGCGAGGACGAGGGCGGCGAGGACCACGAGCCGGAGGAGAGGGCGGTCATCGGCGACGCGGACTACCGCGGCGTGTATGCCCAGTTCGATCCGGATGCCGGCAACCAGAACTGACCGACTGCCGGGGTCCGCTCGCTGGGCCGCCCTCAGCGGCTGAAGAGGATCTCGAGGACGTCGCCGTCGCGAACGCGGTAGGTTCGACCCTCTGAACGGAGCCGCCCGGCCTTCCTGGCCTCGGCCATCGAGCGCAGGGATAGCAGGTCCTCATAGGAAACGGTTTCCGCGCGGATGAAGCCCTTGGCGAGATCCGTGTGGATCGCGCCCGCGGCATCAACCGCCAGGCTGCCATCAGGGATCGGCCACGCCCGAACCTCGTCAGGGCCGGCCGTGAGGAACGAGATCAGGCCGAGGAGCTGATAGGACAGCGAGATCACGAGCCCGAGTCCCGACTCGACGATCCCGAGCTCCTCCATGAACGCGGCCGCTTCGTCGGGCTGCAGTTCACCGAGCTCCATTTCGATCTTCGCCGAGAGCGCGTCCACCATCGCCTGCCGGTGGTCGTAGCCGGCCCGGATGACCGCCACTCGATCCGCCGCCGAGGCGATGTCGTCCTCGCCGATGTTGAGCAGCACGAGGACCGGCTTTTCGGTCAGGAACCGGAAGCCTCGGATCGCCTTTGAGGCATCGACGTCCAGCTCGACGTCGCGGATCGGTCGGCCAGCCTCGAGCTCTGTCTTGAGCAGCCGAAGGACGACTTCTTCGCGTTCGTTGGCCTCACGCTCCGCCGTTGTCCCGTGCCGACCCGAGGAAGCGAGTCTGTCCAGGCGCCGATCGACCATCGCCAGGTCGGCCAGCATGAACTCGAGATCCAGTTGCTCAAGGTCCCGGGCCGGATCCACGTCGCCGTCCGGATGCGGCACCGAAGCAGACTCGAACGCTCGAACGACGTGGAGCAGGGCGTCTGAATCTCGAAGCCGAGCCAGGTGTTCGGCCGGCAGCTCCTCCGTTCCGATCCGACCTTCCGAGGACGGCGGCGGTGCCGGCAGATCGACATAGGTCACATCGGCCTGGATGATCTTCTTGGGCTTGAAGATCTCGGCCAGTCGTTCGAGCCGCGCATCCGGCACCTTGACGACCCCGACGTTGAGGGTCATCCCACCAAATCCACCTGTCTCGGCGTGGCCCCGGGTCAGGGTATTGAACACGGTTGTCTTGCCGCTTCCGGCCAGGCCAACGATCGCTATCTGCATGGGTGGGATTGTGTCGTAGTGGGCGCGAACCGTCCTGAGGGCCGCGGGGTCAGTACCCGGCGCCTGGATCAACCACGTTATGGAGCTCATCGCCAGCCGCGTACCGTCGGAGGTTCTCGCAGAAGAGGTCGATGCTGCGGTCGAGGACCCGGGCGGAGGACCAGGCGGTGTGCGGCGTGACGATGACGTTCGGCACGTCGTAGAACGGCGAAGTCGGCGACAGCGGCTGCTGCCGAAACGCGTCCAGCGCCGCGCCGCCGATGCGTCGCTCGCGGAGCGCCTCCAGCAGTGCATGGTCGTCGATCAACCGGCCACGGGCCACGTTGATGATCCAGGCCTCGGGCCGCATCGCAGCGAGGGCGGCATCGTTGATCATGTTCTCGGTATCCGGTGTCAATGGGGCGGCGAGAACAACGATGTCCGATTCGCCGAGCAGCTCGTGCAGGTCGCCTGGTCCAACGATCCGGGCCGGCACCGGAACGAACGGAAATGCATCGTCCGCCGAGGTCGCCGTTCGGGGTGTCGTTCGACCTCCGGTCGAGTCCAGACCACCCACTGTGTCGAGGTTCCGTCGCAGGGCAATGACCCGCGCCCCGAATGCCCCGGCCAGTGAGGCGACGGCACGGCCGATCGATCCGTAGCCCACGATCCCGATGGTCAGCTCGCGGAGTTCAACCCCCTGGAGCGGCTGCCATGTTCGCTCGCGCTGCAGCTCGAGGAGCTGTGGAAGCTGGCGGCTGATCGCGAGGATCAGCATCAGGACATGCTCTGCAATCGGCCGAGTGAAGACACCGCGGGCATTCGTGACCGTCAGGCCTCGTTCGCGGGCGGTCGGGGTCAGGGCGCGCTCGACGCCCGAGGTTGCCGAATGAACCCAGCGCAGGCGCGGCGCCCGGGCCAGCAGTCGATCAAAGGCTTCGGAGCTCAGCCAGCCGCGGAGCAGGACCTCGACGTCCTCCAGCGGGCCGTCGGCGAGTCCCTCGACCGACAGGTTCACGACCCGCGTCCCCGGAGCCGCCTCGCGAATCCGGTCCAGGTCCTGGTTGCGGACACGGGCTGACAGGATGGGGCTGACCGCCACCGCGCTGGGAACACCCCCCAGCCCGCTCCCGGGTCCCGGCCGCATCACGTCGCCCGTCACGGCTGGACCTCGACTCGGCCACCGAGCACGCGGGTCATCCAGCGTTCGGGCGCTGTGATCTCCTCGAACGTCGGCAGGGTCGACGGCGAGGACCAGATGAGATCGAGCGCCGAGCGCCCACGCGCATCCACGATCGCGCGGACGAATTCCTCGCCGCGCCGGTACTGCTCCAGCTTGAGGTCCATCCCGGTCAACCGGAGGATGAGACGCTCGAAACCTGTCCTCTCGCGACGCCGCTCATGGAAGCGGGCGGAGATTCGCTCGATCCCCGGTACGAGATCACGCCCGACCTCGTCCATGACGTAGTCGCTGAAGCCTTCGAGGAGGCTCATGACCGCCTGCGTCTCGCGAAACAACGCCCGCTGCTCGTCGCTCATCAGTCGCTCCATCCAGTGCTCGCCGTTCGAGTCACCGCGCAGGGCCCGGGAAATCGCGGACACCACATCACGGCCAACCACGTCGGCCGAGCCGCTGAACAGCGCGAGCTGCCGTTCGAGACGCTCAGCGAGGTACGGCCGCAGCCACGGGTGCCCCTCGAATTCGAAGGCATGTGTCGTCTCGTGGAGCGCGATCCAGATCCGGAACGGCCCGACAGGAACGCCGAGCGCCCGGGCCGTGGCTCGGATGTTCTCTTCGACGAACAGGAGCTGTCCATCCTCAGCCTCGGCCGCCAGGAACGCAATGTCGTACTGCCCGAGGACCCTCGAGCTCATGAATCCGAGCAGAAACCCGAATTGTCGATTGGTAGCCCAGCGGTTGGCAATGATCATGGTCGAGGCGCCGAGTCCCCCACCAGACCTCAGCATCTGCTCCAGCAATGGCCCTTCGATGCGCGATACGACGGTCCGGAACGTCCGGATGTTCGCCCGAATCCAGTCGGCCCGATCCACCACCCGGGCCCGATCGACCACCCCGGGCAGCGGCGCGCCAAGCGCATCAGCCAGGCGCGGGACCACGATCGCCATCGCTTCGCGGTATGCGGGCTCGGACGCCCGCAGGTCCTCCTCCGCGAGGCGACCCGGGAGGCGGTCAAGGCGGCCAAGGGCGAGACGCTCGACCTCATCCCAGTCGATGAGCCCGCGCTGGGCCGAACGCTCGGCCCGACGGCCGGCGATCGTCGCCACGACGCCGAGCGCGGACCCGAACAGGAATCCGGCCTGCCATCGACGATCCGAGATCCAGGCTGGCTTCGTGGTCATCGCGAGCGGTCCCGCGTCATGCCGGCCGCCATCCCCGGTCGGCCGTCGAGAACTCGATCGACGCGACCTCCGGAAACGCATCGCCGAACATCCGGCTGGCAATCGCCCGGAAGGCGTCGACATCCCCGGTCGTGAACTGCACGTGCGTGGGCCGGCCGATTCGCGGGCTCGGGGCCGAGTGGCCCTCGGACCCGGGGTCGGCAGCCGTACCGCGAGAACTTCCTGGGCTCTCAAGCCCGTTGATGGCCAGCAGGTCGTGGACGGCAGACGCTGTCGCGGATGCGGAGTCCACGATCGCGATCCGCTGCCCGGCGACCGCCTCGATCGCGGAACGGATGAGCGGGTAGTGGGTGCAGCCCAGGAGCAACGTGTCGATCCGTGCTGATGCCGGGAGTGGGAAGACGAATTCGCCCGCCGCATCTCTCTCGCCGAGCAGCGGGCCAAGTGCGTCGGCGACGACGGCCTCGATCTCCGTGCCTTCCGTGTGGCCGGCTTCGACCATTGGGACAAGGGCGGGAGTCGCGTGTTCGTACACCTCGACGGCCGGGTTCTCCTCCTTGATCGCCGTGAAGTAGGCGTGAGAACGAATGGTCGCCGGGGTGGCGATCACGCCGACACGTCGGTTTCTGGAGGTCAGGGCCGCCGTCACGGCGCCCGGGCGTATGACTCCCAGAATCGGCAGGTTATGGCGGCGTCGCAGGTCGTCGATCGCAACGGCTGTCGAGGTATTGCAGGCGATCACCACAGCCTTGACGTCCATTTCCACGAGTGCGTCGATCGCCTCCGTGGAGAACGCGAGTACCTCATCGTCGGTCCTGGTGCCGTAGGGGGCTCGGGCGTTGTCGCCGAGGTAGATCGTCGACTCCCCTGGAGAACGCCGCATGATCTCCCGAAGCACGGTCAGGCCGCCAACGCCGGAGTCGAAGACGCCGATCGGTCGGGAGTCTGCCATCCGGAGTCAGCGCGCGACCTTGGCCGCCACCTGGCCGGATCCGAGCAGATTGGCGGCAACGAGTTCGAGGTCCTGACTCACACCGGCCTCAGGATTCGAGAGCACGAAGGGCACGCCCTCGTTATTCGCCGCCAGGACGACCCGGCCGTCCGATCGGACGTTGTGTTCCGGAACGCGGCCAAGGGCGTTGATCAGCGCCGAGGCATCGATCCCGCCGCTGGAGTCGGCCCGGTTGAGCAGGTATTCGACCTTCGAAGCCGAGTACCCGATGACGCGGAAGGTGTCCGCAAGGGCAATCGTGTTGTGGATGGTCATCGAGTCGTAGGTGACGATCTCGAGGATCGTGTCCACCCGGTCGAGGAGCGCAAGGTTGAACTCGTCAAGCGCGACCGACATGTCGATGATCACCGTGTCATAGACCCGCCGCAGGAGGGACAGGACCTTCTCCACGTCTCGGGTCGTGACCATCTCCGACATCTCGATCCGTGGCGGAGCGAGAAGGATGTCGATTCCGGAAGGATCACGCCAAAGGACTTCGGTGAGGTCGGACTCGGCGACGCGATCGGTCGGCAGGTCGAGGATCGAGGGCGCATCGACGGGCACGCGAAGGAGCGCCCGGAGGTCGGCGAATTGAATGCTCCCGTCGACCAGGGCCACGCGTCGGCCCTGCCGGGTCGCGGCGACGGCGAGATTGAATGCAATGGTGGTTCGGCCCACGCCACCCTTCGGAGCAAAGACTGCGATCGCGCGCGCCTTCAACCCTCCTTGCCCTTCCTGGGAGTCGTGCTGAGCCTGCGTGATCCCCTTGATCAGGTCGTAGCCGGAGAACGGCATCGAGAGGACGCCATAGATGCCCCGCGCTGGATCGGGCTCCACCGGCTGCTGGGGGACCGTCAACAGGATCACCGGGACCGTGCTGCCCGCCTCGCGCAGGCGATCGACAACCTGGTCCGCCTTGACGCGACCCTGGAGCAGGGCGTCGATGATCATCACATCCGGGCGGATTTCGGGGACCTGGAGGACGGCCTTGCCGCCGTCGGAGATGACGTCGATCAATTTGATCTGGCCCTGGGACATCAGGAGTCCCCGGACATACTGTGCAACCTGCGGGACGTCCTCGACGAGCAGGAGACGGATTGAATCGCTCGCGGCCATTGAACTCACGGTATCACGGGCCGGGAGGACGACGAGCGACCAGGACGGCACGACCGTCCCCCGGCTCGATCGGCACGAGGTCGTACCCGCCCGCGACGACCTCGATCTCGAGGCCCGCATCCTCCGCATGGAGTCGCAGTTCGGTCGCCGCCACGAGGTGCAAGGCGTCCTCCCGGATCCAGCGGCGGATCGGCTCGCCCGGGGCTGATTCGTCGAAAATCGAGGTCAAGTTCACGGCGCGCGCTGCGCTGTCATACCAGGCCGACGTCGTCTTCATCACGTCACTGCCGGTCTCGGGATCGCGACGAACCCACTCGAGACCGAGGCGTCCGTCATACCTGGCAAGGTCATCCGCGAGCGGAACCCATGTATCAACGACCGCCAGCCCACCGGGCGCGAGCAAACCGGCGAGGATCGCGATGGCGTCGCGCTGCTGGCGGGGACCGCCGAGCAGCAGGAGTGAGTTCAGCGCGATGATGCCGAGGCGAAACGTCCCGGCCCCGTCGACGGGCATGGAGCGGAGGTCGCCGAACACCGGGTGCAGACGGGCGACGGCATCCGGGCCCTCGGCCGCCATTCGTGTGGCCGCGCGGTCGAGCATGGCCTGATCGAAGTCGACCGCCGTCACATCGTGGCCCGCCGCGGCGAGCGGGACGGCAACCCGGCCGCTGCCGGAGCACAACTCGATCACCGGCCCCCCGACCCGCTCGGCGAGGGCCAGGTAGAGGTCGATGTCACCGGGGTCGGCGGACACGTCGAGGTCGTACAGGCGCGCCAGCGCCTCGGCTCGTTCCTGGTCGGTCGATGGCATGTCGCGATCCTACCCGGTTGTCAGCGCTGGCCATTCACCTCGCTGCTCGAGCACCTCGCGCAGGAGTCCGGGCCGATCGCTCATCAGCCCGTCGACACCCAGGTCCAGGAGGCGATGCATGTCGGCAGCATCGTTGATCGTCCAGACATGGACCGGCAACCCCAGGTCATGGGCAGCCTTGATCACTGATCCGTCAGCCAGGAGGATCCCATGCCCGCGCACCGGGATCTGGACGCACAGCCCGGGACGCCGACGGAGTCGGTCCGCAAACCCCGGCAGCCCCCAGGCGGCGGCGCGGAGTCCGGCGACCTCCACCTGCCCCAGCGACGTGCAGGCATCCGACCCGAGCCCAAGGCGCACCTCTGCCAGTCGCCGATCGGAGAACGATCCGATGCAGACGCGATCGAGCGCGCGGGCCGACCGGAGAGCCTCGATCAAGGGCCCAACGGCGGCATCGTGCTTCGGCTCGATGTTGAGACACGCCTCGGGGAAGGCGTCGAGCAGTTCCTCGAACCGGAGCACCGGTTCCGTGCCGCCCACCCGGGCCACGGATACCTCGGACCAGGTCAGCTCGGCGACCAGGCCGCGACGGTCGGTCACCCGGTCCAGCCGATCATCGTGGAAGGCGATCAGGACCCCGTCTGCGGTTGCGTGGACGTCGGTCTCGAGATATCGGTAGCCGAACGCGACGGCCGCGGCGAATGCCGCAAGCGTGTTCTCCGGGTGGAGATCCGAGCCGCCGCGATGGGCGAAGGCAATCGGACCCGGGTGGTCGAGGAACGGGTGCGTGACGGTCAGCCTCGGGCGCCGCGGCGCTTGAACATTCCGTCGCGCCGGCGGACAGCGAGGGCTGAGATCGCCTCCAGCGCCGCCCGGTTGGCGATCATCGCCGTCGACTCGGCCCAGTCGTAGGGCGGGGAGACTTCGACGATATCCATCCCCGCGAGATCCACGGCCGACACAATCTGCCGGACCGCGCGGAGGATCTCCCGCGAGAGCATCCCGCCCGGCTCCGGGGTCCCCGTGCCCGGCGCGAGTCCCGGGTCCACGACGTCGATGTCGAGGGACAGGTAGATCGAGTCGGGGCCGTCGAGCGCCTCGGCGATGGCGTCAGAAATCACAGCTTCGGCGCCGCGCTCCTCGATCTCGGTCATGAAGTGATAGCGCAGCCCCTGCTCCCGCATCCAGTCGAGCACCTCGACCGAGGGCCAGTAGCCTCGCAGGCCCACCTGGACGAAGTTCTTGCCCTTGACCGCGCCCGATTCGATGAGTCGCCGCATCGGCGAGCCGTGTCCCGCCAGCTGGCCCCACGAATCCGGCGCGGTGTCCGCATGGGCATCGAAATGGACGATGCCGATACTCCCGGGCCGCCTGACTTCGGCAATGGCCGTGGCTGCGGGCCAGGTGATGGAGTGATCGCCACCAAGGATGATCGGGATGGCGCCGGTGGATGCGACCTCGAGGACCTTCCGGTAGATCATCGCGTGGGCTCGCTCCGGCATCGCGGGCACGATGTTGGCGTCACCGGCATCCACGACGTTGAGGTGCTTGAAAGGCTCGATATGCAGCTGCAGCGAGTTGAGAGAACCGCTGGAGTACTGCGCCTCGCGGATCGCGCGAGGTCCGAATCGCGCTCCGGATCGGTGCGACACCATGTCGTCGAATGGCGCTCCAACGATTGCCACGTCGACCTCGCGGCTCCGTAGCTCGGCCGGATCCGTCACCCACGGCAACCCGGCGAAGGTGGTCGGCCCGACATAGCTCGGGAGATCGAAATCCGCAAAGACCTCGAATTCCCGATCCCAGCCGTTCTGGGCGGCGAATCCGTCGGGACGATCAGGCTGGCGCTCGCTCACGCGATTCCTCCGGACGGCTGCCAGTCCCGATGCGGGGAATCAGCCGTGCACGACTAGGTCGCCGCCGGTTCGATCCCATCGTCCAGCGGGGCGCCAGGGGCATCGTAGCAAACGCCACCTAACGGACCCTTGGCCGATGCTCCGGCTCGGCCGTGGCGGACGAACCCTCTACTCACTGGCCC
>JBBQMH010000010.1:0-47790 GCA_038328755.1 Candidatus Limnocylindrales bacterium | reverse complement strand
GACGCGGCCGTGCTCGCGTCGCTCGGCTGTGGAAATCCGACGGCGGTCGCGGAGCTTCAGTTGGGCGAGATCGTCCTCGATCTCGGATCCGGGGGTGGCATTGACGTCCTCCTCTCGGCTCGACGCGTCGGACCGAGCGGTCGAGCCATCGGCATCGACATGACGGACGAGATGCTCGAGCTCGCCAACCGCAATGCGGCCGAGGCCGGGATCACCAACGTCGAGTTCCGCAAGGGCACCATCGAAGCCTTGCCGGTCGAGGATGCCTCCGTCGACGTCGTGATCAGCAATTGCGTCATCAACCTCGCCGGCGACAAGGGTGCCGTTCTGGCCGAGATCGCCCGGGTCCTCAGGCCTGGTGGGCGCATCGGCGTGAGCGATATCGTGGCTGACGATTCACTCGCACCAGCTGAGCGCGCCAAGCGGGGCAGCTACGTCGGCTGTATCGCCGGGGCTCTTTCGACGACGGAATTCCGCCTCGGCCTGGAGGCCGTCGGGCTGACTGACGTCGTCATCGAGCCAACGCACGACGTGGCCAATGGCCTGCACTCCGCGATCATCCGAGCCCGAAAGCCCGCAAGCTGGGCCGGAGTGGACCGGGTCCAGTTGGCCCGGGTCCTGCCGTCCGCCGCAGCGACCCGTGACCTGGTGATGGTGGAGACCGATGCCTGTGGGTGCGGCAGCGGCGCCTGCTGTTGAGGTAGCACCGGCCTAGCTGACCAGAGCGAGGGCGGGGAGAGGATCACCCGCGATGATCGAACCCTTGGCACCGAGGCGGGAGCTGGGCCATGCTGGCCCCATGCCCGACCCGGAGGTCCCGGAGCGCCCGGCCCGCCGACGCTTCAGCGCCGAGTACAAGCTGCGTATCGTCGAGGAGGCGAACGCGGCGATCGAGCCCGGCGCGGTCGGCGCCCTCCTCCGGCGCGAGGGTCTGTACAGCAGCCACCTCGTCGACTGGCGCCGGCAGTACCGCCTGGGCGCGCTCAGAAGTCTCGCCCGGCCGCGGGGCCGACCGAAGCCCCATCCCCTGGCCGCCGAGAACGAGCAGCTGCGTCGCCGGAATGCCCGGCTCACCCAGCGGCTCGCGACCGCCGAACGGATCATCGAGATCCAGGGAAAAGTCTCCGAGCTCCTGGGGATCCCGCTCGCCCAGAGCAGCGACGACGACGAGAGCGGGTCCTGATGGAGACGGCCTTCGCGATCGCCCCTGAGATCGGCCTGGTCTCGGCCTGGTCTCGGCCTGGTCTCGGCCTGCCGGGCGCTCGGCGTCTCGAGGGTGACGGCCTATCGCCACCGGTCGCCAAAGCCGCCAGCGACCCCTCGCCCGCGACGAGGCTCGCCGCTGGCCCTGACCGACGAGGAGCGATCGGCGGTCCTCGCGCAGCTCCACGCCGAGCGCTTCGTCGACGCCTCCCCGGCGGCCGTCTACGCCACCCTCCTCGACGAGGGCACGTACCTCGCCTCGGAACGAACGATGTACCGGGTCCTCGCTGACCACGCCGAGGTCCGCGAGCGCCGGGCCCAGCGACGCAATCCGGCCTATGCGCCGCCCGAGCTCCTGGCCACCGCACCCAACGAGCTGTGGTCCTGGGACATCACCAAGTTGAAGCGTCCGGCCAAGTGGACCTGGTTCTACCTGTACGTCATCCTCGAAGTCTTCAGTCGCTACGTCCCGGGCTGGATGGTCGCCACCCACGAGAGCGCGACCCTCGCCGACGGCTCATCGCCGACACCGTGGTCAAGGAGCGAGTCAGCTGGGACACGCTCACGCCCCACGCCGATCGGGGCAGCTCGATGAACTCCAAGCCGGTCGCGCTCCTGCTTGCCGACCTCGGCATCGTCAAGAGCCACAGCCGGCCGCACACGAGCAACAACAATCCGTATTCCGAGGCCCACTTCAAGACCCTCAAGTACCGGCCCGGCTTCCCGGATCTGTTCGGCTCGATCCAGGACGCGCGGGCCTTCTGCCAGCGGTTCTTCCCGTGGTACAACACCGAGCATCGCCACTCAGGCATCGGACTCATGACGCCGGCGATCGTCCATGCCGGCCTGGCGCCAGAGGTCCAGGCCGCCCGGGCGATCACCCTCAGCCAGGCCTACGCGGCGCATCCCGAGCGCTTCGTCCGCCGGGCACCGCGGCCACCCGATCTGCCGTCTGGATCAACCCGCCGCCGAAGAAGGAGGTGCAGACTCAGTAATCCGGCGCGCTCGGTGTCTCACTCGGCTAAACAGGTTCCGCTTCGTCCCGGCACAGACGGAAGGCGAGGGCGGCGCGAACGAGATACTGGGCACCGACGTGGATCTCAACCGCAGCCTGCTCGACCTGATAGCAGCCGCGGGGCTGACCGCCGAGGAGATCCACGAGTTCGGCCGGCTCCAACGCAAGCACAATAGGCGCTACCGGAGCCGGACGAACTGGCGTTTCGCAGTCGCACGATCGCAGCGGTCAAGTGAGCCACCGGTTCTTGGTGGCGGTGCGGCCGACGCCTCTCGCGGGTCACCGCTGACGGCGTGGCTACGGGGTGTCGGCCCGGACTGAAAGGCAGCCCACAGCAGGAACCCGGCGCACCACTGACCCGAGACGCATTCTCAAGCGCAGTCTTCGACGATCTGCGGTCCGTTTCGGCGACTTAGTGTCACCACGTAGTCCGCACCGTCCGGTTCGAACGTCGCCACCGTGTCATCGCTCAACGTAATCGTTCCACGCAGGGGCTGGTAGACGTCACCGTGCAGAGACCCAGATTCCACGGCCCACAGCGACCCGTCGAAGTCTATCGGCGACCGTAGGCCACAGTGCCCAAGCTCGAACGGGTACGGCACCCCCAACTCGGCCTGACCAGAGGTCGCCGCAACGGGGGTGCCGCAGGCAGCAAGGTGCAGCGCCAAGGCGAGGGAGGCTCCCACCAGGCGCATCTGCGTCGCGGCCACCGGCCTTAGTACTCCGCCGCACATACACGATGATGTACTTGGCCTGCTTCTGGAGTATGTGCTCCTCTCGTCCGACACGGGAGGAGAGCGAGCCGAGGACGGCGTGAATGCATCACCGAATACCCGTGCTACAGCACTTAGTCTGACTGGCGTACCAATGCCGCCAGAATCGCGAGCACGTCGTCAACTGCGCGGCCGAATAGTACGCCGCCTACCTCGCCGTGGCCTGCCTTGACGATCCCAGCGGCGATCCGATACTGCCCAGCAAAGGGCAGAATCTGCCTGGTTCCTGTAGCCGATGCCAGAAGCAGCACCGCCTCATCATTTGGCAAGAGCAGCGGGTCCGCATCTGCCTGGGCTAGAACAACTCCCGTCCAGTCTTGATTCGCTGGCATCGGTCCACCGGCCTGAATGATGTCAATCGTCGCCGGTGGGGTTCCCTTGACGACTTGCAGGACTCGGAAATGCACAACCGTGACAGCTTCCGGCAGGAACTCCACAGTCTCGACTCGCCCCACTACGATTTCATCGGCTTGGTCGACGGCAGCCTCGATGGTCGCTGGACCCGCGCCGACTATGACGTTCATACTCACTCGCGGCAGCTGTCGGAGGTCAGGCTGGCTCCCGGCTCCCTCAGTAAGCCAATCCTCGTAGCGCGCCCGGAACTCGGTCCACCCCTGCTCATGTGCCCTGATCTGCTCGGCCTCCGACATCGACGCCGCTGGGTCTACCCGGGTGGCCTTGGGCGGGACGCTTGGGGAGGTCAGCGCGAGGACCGTGCCTGGAATGAGGCCGAGTAGGAGGGCAAGTAGAAGGGCACGTCGATTGAGGACACCTGCAGCCATCAAAATGCGTCCTCTCATTGGAACTTGTAGATGCAGCGCAACCCGTAGGTCGAGGTGTTGCTGCATAGCGTCGATGAGCCAAGCTCATAGCTCGTCGGACTCTGTCTTGAACCCTGGACTCCTGGATACATCAGAGCCGACGTACTGTTGTGATGGAACAGCCCGAGTGTGTGACCGATCTCATGGGCGAACACATTCGTCCACTCGTTGAAGCCAATACCAAGGCTGTCCATCTTGTCCTTGTTGAGGAATACGTTCGACCAGTGAATGTCCATCTCATCTCTAGGGACGAGGCCGTGCAGAAGTTTGTGTTGCTGCAATTCCAGGTGATTCCGAACGAGCTGCTTCCTAGGCCGTTCTGACCCGTCACCGCATCGTTGAGGTACACGTATGTGTCGTCAGTCCGATCGAATTCTTGGAAATCCCACGGTCCGTAGTAGCCGTTCCAATTCCGTTGAGCTTCGTGCATGGCGTTCCACCACGCCGGACGCGCATCACTGAAGTAGTCGACCAGTCGGACGCGAAGTTCCTGCGCCGGGCAGTTGAGATCGAGGCTCGGCGGCGACGACGCATAGCAGTCGTATGTGGTCTTGCACATCAGCGCGTCGTTGTACCGCCAGCAATTGCCATTCGGCCCTGCCGTATGCCCAGCGTCTACTCGCTGAGGGACGACAATCTGCGGGATAGTAAATCCTATCGCGGCCACGACCAGCGTCAGCAGGAAACCGGCGGGTCGGGATCTAGACAACCGAGTCACCAACCACCCTTCGCTTCTCCCCTCTCGCATGGTCGTGAGCTGAGCACCCTATAGCATTGGTACCATGGTTTGAGCCCTTGTCAAGGTACGCTTGACGAAGGTGTTAACAGCCAGTGAAAGTGTCACCCGCTAGGAGCGTTGCCCTCTCTGCCAGAATCGGGTGAGACGCCCAAGGTCCTGCTTTATCAGCCGTCGAGCGCCGCGGCCTCGACGCAGATTGCCACGACGCCGAGCCGCTCGAGCCGGGTAACGGTCGGACGGCGGCGCACCGTCCAGGCAGCGACTTCGAGGCCGGCCCGCCTCGCCAGACGGACCGAGGCGCTCGTGATCGACGGCCATTCGACGGAGATGCCACGGCAGCCAAGGTCGCGCGCGAGCTCAATGGCCTCGGACGTCAGTTCATCGGCGTTCAGCCAGCAGGCCCAGGCGGGGCGCTCGCCGTGCAGCCAGCGGAGCGTTTCTGGCTCGAAGGACGACACAACAGCCCGGGCCAGTCCGGGCCCGCGAGCCGATTCGAGGACCGAAACGACCGCGGACACTGGTTCACCCTTCAACTCGACATCCAGGAACGGTTCTGGCCCAGCAACCTCGAGCACCTCGGCCAGGGTGGGGATTCCGACGGCGGTGAGTTCGGGAACCGTGAGCTCATCGTGGCGCTCGGGCCGACCCTGGACGCGAGCGAGGGTCTCGTCGTGGAGCACGATCGGTACGCCCTCGCGTGAGCCGCGGACGTCGAACTCGAGGCCGTCACAGTTTGGATTCGCGAGTGCTGCGCGCATCGCCGCCACGGAATTCTCGGGCGCGTCACGCCAGTCGCCACGATGCGCCAGGCGCAGGGCGCGTCCCATCCTCAGCTGCCCACGACCACGCGCGCCACGAGCCCAACGTGGTCCGTCGGATACAGCGTGGGGTCCTCGGCGGCGGGGCGGTCGAAGGCGAGCCGGCAGGCGGACGCGTGCAACGGGCCCTGGAGCCAGATGTAGTCCAGGCAGCCCGGATCGCCGTCGGTGTCCATCCCCGGCGCCTGGATGCCCGATGGCCAGGTGACGGCCGGCTCGCTCCCGTTCGCCTCCGCGTACGCGGACCGGAAGCCGGCGTCGACCATGATTCGATAGGTCTCCTCGATCGGCTCGGCGTTGAAGTCACCGACCACGATGACGCCGCCCGGCGACGGCCGTTCCGCGAGCCACGCCACCAGCGCCCTCGTCTCCGCCGCACGAGCGTCCTCGTCCGCGGGGACGTGATGCAGGTGCGTCACGATCATGGCGATGGAAGGCTCAGCGGCCACGGTCACGTCCACCCGGAGTGCCGACCGGTTCATGCCGAGGTCCTTGCGTTCGGCCGATCCGCTCACGATCGGCTCGCGAACCAGCACGCTGTTGCCGTACTCGCGGCGGCCGGCCCAGCCGCGATGGATCTCGTATCGCGCCTCACCGGACGCCCCGAGAAGCCGATCCTGCCCGATCGCGAAGACGCACTCCTGGAGGCCCATGAGATCGGGCTGCAGCGCGGCCATGTCCGACAGCAGCAGCGGCAGCCGTTCTGGCCAGCGATCGGCGATGTTGCGAAGGTTGAGGGTCGCGACGTCCAGATGATTCATCGGGCTCCCTGACTGATGCCGAGGGTCTGGGCCGTATCCGAGATCGGCAGACTGATCGTGAAGGTGGCCCCGGCTCCTTCCTCCGACCGAACCGCGAGGCGGCCGCCGTGGCCCTCGACGATGTGCTTCGCAATGGCCAGACCAAGCCCCGTGCCCCCGCCCGCAACTCGGGAGCGGTCCGCCTTATAGAACCGCTCGAAGATTCTCGGCAAGTCAGATGCGGCAATCCCCATCCCCCGGTCCTCGACCGAAGCCTCCACGCTCGTCCCTTCCCGCCGAACGCCGACGGTCACCGACGAGTGCGGGGAACTGAACTTGACGGCATTGTGAATCAGGTTGGCGAAGACCTGTCCGAGTTGCGCCGCTTCTCCGGCAACGAAGGGCAGCCCCGGCTCGATCGTCGTCACGAGCTCGATTGATTGGCGCTCGGCGAACGGACGCAAGCGATCCACCGTGCTCTCGGCCAGCTGGCCGATGTCCACGTCATCGAGATGCAACTGCCTACCACCGCTCTCGATCCGCGCGAGATCGAGCAACTCGCTGATCATCTGGGCGATCGTGCCCGTTTCGACCTCGAGCTTGGAGATCCGCTCCCGCATCCGATCCGGGAGCCCCTCTCCTGCAGCAGCCGCGTCCCGCGCAAGCGTCTCCGCGAGCAGGCCGATGGTCGTGATCGGTGTACGAAGTTCGTGCGACAGGTTGTCGATGAACTCCGCCCGGATCTGCTGGAGGCGGCGCAATTCCGCGACGTCCTCAAGGACGAGCCAGATGCCGAGGATCGGGGAACGTCGAGCCCGAATGACAAGCGTCGCCCGCTCGACGTCCTGCCGTCCGACCTCCCCTGCCGCAGCGCCCCGCTCTGCAGCCTGGCGGGCGATGGTCTCGATCCGATGATCGCCAAACGCCTCAATGGCGGTCCGACCGGGCATCGAACCAGGCTCTCGTTGGAGAAACACGTGGGCCGCGGTGTTCGCCATCTCGACTCGAAGGTCGTCGGTGAGCCGAACGATTCCGACGCCGATGAGGTCAGCGAGGTAAGCGAGGTCACGGAGTCGCTGGTCCAGGGCATATTCAGCCGCGTCGGCCCGACGACGCAGACGTGCGACCGCGTCAACGACATCGTCCGATCCGTGGACCTGCACGTCGGACCCCCGGCCGGGTTGACCCAGGCGCTCCACGATCGCGTCGAGCGTCCTCCCACGGGCAATCGCCAGGCCGATTGCAATCGCGAGCAGGATTGCCTGAAAGGCGATGAACAGGAGCACGAACGCATCCATCCCGTGGAGCATGGCACAGGGGCGAGGGCGCTGCGACCCACCGTCCTGCCCGCGCCCGCGGTACTCTAGAACCCCTGACGTGGACGGTGCCGGTCCACACGCAGCGTTGCTCAGCCGGCCCGAGGAGACCGCCTTGCGACTGCGCCTGATTCCCCGCGATGAACACTTCTTCGATCTGTTCGTCGAGGACGCCGCCAACGTCCTTGGAGCAGCCCGTCTTCTGGAGGCGATGCTTCGGTCGTACGACGTGCTCGAGCGCCGATCCGGCGAGATTCGTGACGCAGAGCACGTCGGGGACGAGTTGAGCCACAACATCGGCCACCGGCTCGAGGCGACCTTCGTCACGCCGTTCGATCGTGAAGAGATTCACGCGCTCATCAGCGGGCTGGACGATGTCCTCGATTACATCGAGGAGGTGTCCGACACCTTCGTGCTCTATCGAATCGAGGCACCGACCCCGGTCGCGATCCAGCAGGCCGCCATCATCGTGCGCCAGTGCGAACAGCTCCATGAAGCGCTGACCCACCTCCGCGGCTTCCGGGGTCTCGAGAAGTACTGGATCGAGGTCCACCGCCTGGAGAACGAGGGGGACCAGCTCACCCGCCAGGCGATCGCCGACCTGTTCTCGGGCGGCGGCGATCCGCTTGAGGTGATCAAGTGGAAAGAGGTCTACGGGCTCCTTGAGGCCACGATCGACAAGTGCGAGGATGTGGCCAACATCATTGAACGGATCACGATCAAGCACGCCTGACGTTCGGGATCATAGGTCGCCCGAGTCATCACGAAGGGTGGGGCTGCGATGAGTTTCCTCGACCGCGCCAAGCAAGCCGCAGCCCAGGCCGCAGCCCAGGCCGCTGACCAGACACGCCAGGCCGCCGAGTCAGCGCGCCATGCCGCGACGGACGGTACCGAGCGGGCCCAGGCAATCCTCCGCGACCCTTCGAGCGCCGAAAAGGCGCGCCAGGCTGTGGCTCGCGCCCGGCGTGGTGTCGCCACGGCGATCGATCGAATCGATCCGACTGTCCTGGCGGATGTCGTCATCAAGGCGACCGCGCTCCAGGAGCGGGCCAACGCGTCGTTGAAGTTGAAAGGGTCGCCGTACCGGATCAGCGAGGTGTCCATCGGCGCGGCAATCCCGCCGAGCGTGACATTTACCATCGCCCGGACCGATGACCCGGAAATTGACCTGATCCCTGACGGTACGATGGCAAGCGTGGAATTGGTCTCCGACGGCGACGCGGGAACGATCAGCGCGCTGGACGGGTCGATCGTGGATCTGTCGGGGCTCGAGGAAGACCCAGAGCAATAGGTGAGATCCGTCCCAAAATGGTGCGGGACCATTGATTGGCAACCGGAGCGTGGCCGCACGGCCACACAATTGGGGGAGGTTCCGATGGATCAACGATCACGCGGTCAGGTGGAGATCCGCGGCATTGCGCTTGCGGCAACCATCGCCTTGATTCTCGTCGCCTGCGGTGGATCTGCGTCGCAGGCGCCGTCTACGGCCGGCGCGTCGCCGGCCGGACCGGCTGATACAGCGGCAACCGAGGCGCCTTCGTCGGATACCGGAGCTGCGTCAGCCGAGCCGGGAGGTGGCTCCCTCGACTTCTCCGGCGCCGCGACGAACCTCGAGAACGCCGACTCGTACCGGTTCAACGTCGAGCTTCAGACCTCCTCGACTGACAGCGGTGATACGACCGCCGGCAGTACGGTCTTCACCGGCATCGTCATCAACAAGCCGGACAAGGCCCAGACCCTGGATCTGATCGACAAGGACCAGAACGGCAACGTCACGGACCAGACGTCCTACATCCTGCTGCCAGACAGGGCCTTCGTGAGGTCCGGAGCCGAGGATCCGTGGCAGGAGATCCCTGCGGCACAGGCGGAAATGTTCACCCAGGCGCTCACCGCGTTCCGACCCGAGCAACTCTTCTCGCTCTACTTCGCTCCGGGCGCGGCAGACAACACCCTCGTTGGCGACGAGCAGAAGAACGGGGTCGCGACCACGCATTACAAGGGTGGCGAGGGAATCGGCGCGATCCTGTCCGCGATCTCCGGCGTCAGCGGCAGCTGGTCATCCGATGTCTGGATCTCGAAGGACGGCGGCTACCTCGTGCACAGCGAGGCGTCAACCGCCGCAGCCGCCGACTCGAGTGGCGGAGGGTTCTCCGTCGTCGTGGACATCAGCGACATCAACTCGGCCACGAACGTCGTGAAGGCGCCGTAGCGTCCAACCGGGTACGCCGGTCAGGCTGCGGGGAACCCGTCCCGGAGCCAGCCCTCGACGGTTTCGAGCGGTACGGTGTTGCGGTCAGCCGTGGCCCGGCGCGTGACCTCGGCGCCGCCGGCCGCAATTGAGCGCGGGCTGACCGTCACGATCCAGGGCATCCCGAGCAGCTCGGCATCGGTGAACTTCACGCCCGGGGATTCGTCGCGGTCGTCGTACAGGATGTCGTGACCGGCGTCGGCGGCGATGCCGTGCAGCCGGTCCGCGATCTCGGCGACGTTCGGATCTCGCGCTGCCCCGATGGTCACGAGGTGCGCGGCGTAAGGCGCCACCTCATCTGGCCAGACGATGCCCTTTGCATCGTGGTGCGCCTCGACGATGCAGGCGACGTTCCGCCCCAGCCCGATCCCGTAGGAACCCATGACGATCGGATGCGCTATCCCGTCCTCGCCCAGGAAGGTCGAGCCGAACGCGACCGTGAAGTCGGTCCCGAGCTTGAAGATGTTGCCGACCTCGATCCCCTGGCGGAGCGTCACGGACTGTCCGCAGTTCGGGCAGGGATCGCCCTCCCGGGCGTTCGTGATCTCGGCAGTGTGATCGGGCGTGTAGTCGCGCGGCACGTTGACGTTGCGGACGTGCCAACCCGGCCGATTCGCGCCGGCGACCAGGTTCGGGGAGCGGGCGACGAGTTCATCGACCACGACGACCGAGTCGCGGGCGCCGATCGGCGACCCGTAGCCGGCCTCCATGCCCCGGGCGTTGATCTCCTCGACCGTTGCCGGCCGCAACCCGCCGCGCGCCTTGAGCACGTTGACCAGCTTCGTCTCGTTGACGTCGTAGTCGCCCCGGACGATCGCGACCACGAAACGGTCATCGCCGGTCATGAAGAAGGCGGCCTTGGCCGTCTTGCTGCGCGGGATGTCCAGGAACTTGGCCAGGGCATCGATGGTCGTGGCGCCCGGCGTCTCGACGTCCTCCATCGGGAGGGCGCCCTCCGGTGCGGGATCGGGCTTGCCGACGATCGCGATCTGCTGGTTGTCGGCGAACCCGCAGGCATCGCACACGACGAGCGTGTCCTCGCCGAACTCGTTGAGGACCATGAATTCATGGGCGCCGGAACCGCCCATGATCCCGACATCGGCACCGACCGCGATGGCCTTCAGGCCGAGCCGCTCGAAGATGCGCTCGTAGGCGCCGTACTGGAGTCGATAGCTGCGGTCCAGGCCCGCCTCATCGCGATCGATGCTGTAGGCATCCTTCATCACGAACTCGCGGACGCGGATGAGACCGCCTCTTGACCGAGGCTCGTCGCGGAACTTGGTCTGGAAGTGGTAGACCATCATCGGCAGCTGGCGGTAACTCTGGACGATGTCGCGGAGCAGCAGCGCCACGACCTCCTCGTGGGTCATCGCCAGGACCATGTCCCGGTCGCCACGATCCTTGAACCGGGCCATCTCCGGGCCGATCTTGAAGTAGCGGCCGCTCTCCTTCCAGATCTCGGCCGGATGGACGACCGGCATCTCCATCTCCTGGCTGCCGATCCGGTCCATCTCCTCGCGGATGACCTGCTCGACCCGCCTGGTGACGCGGAACCCGAGCGGCAGCAGCGAATAGATCCCCGACCCGAGCTGGCGGATGTAGCCCGCTCGGAGCAGCAGCCGATGCGACGGCATTTCGACGTCGGCCGGATCGTCGCGGAGGGTCGTGAAGAAGAGCTCGCTCAATCGCATGGCGGGAAGGATAGCGGCGATGGCCACCCACGCGTCGGGGACGCGGCCGTCGGCGAAACCAGACGCCGCCGCGAGAACCCGCAGACCGTGCTCTCCACCTGCTAGCCTTGGTCCGTGCCCGAAGGCTTTTCCCTCCTCCTGTTGGTCGTCGTCCTGCTCGCGGTCGCCTTCGACTACATCAACGGGTTCCATGACACCGCGAACGCCATCGCGACCTCGGTTTCGACCCGCGCACTGCGCGCCGACCATGCGATCCTCATGTCGGCCAGCGCGAACTTCCTCGGCGCCCTGACCGGAACCGCCGTCGCCAGGACGATCGCGTCGGGCATCGCAGTCACACCGGACGGGAGCGCGGGCCAGATCATCGTAGCGGCAGCCCTGGTTGGCGCGATCATCTGGAACCTGATCACGTGGCGACTGGGGATCCCTTCATCCTCGAGTCACGCCCTGATCGGCGGCCTGATCGGATCCGTGATCGCCGCGAGCGGCACCGGGGCCCTCAAGATCGACGGCATCGTCAACAAGGTCCTCGTGCCCCTCGTGTCATCCCCGATCATCGGGGTGGTGCTGGGCTTCTTCCTGATGGTCGTGATCCTCAATGTCTTCAAGAAGGCCCATCCGCGCCGGCTGAACGACCGGTTCCGGGTTCTCCAGGTGATCTCGGCCGGGTTCATGGCGTTCAGCCACGGCTCCAACGATGCGCAGAAGACGATGGGCATCATCACGCTCGCCCTCATCGGGGCCGGCATACTCCCGCACGGCGCCCCCATTCCGCTGTGGGTGATCATCCTTGCCGCGTCTGCGATGTCCCTGGGTACCGCGGCCGGCGGCTGGCGGATCATGAAGACGATGGGTCAGAAAGTGGTGAAGCTCGATCCCGTCCATGGATTCGCGGCGGAGACGACCGCGTCCGCGATCATCCTGACCGCGTCCCATTTTGGGATGCCGGTCTCGACGACCCATGTGATCTCCTCGGCCATCATGGGCGTGGGCTCCAGCGACCGGCTGTCGGCCGTTCGATGGGGCGTCGCCGGGAACATCATGGTGGCCTGGGTTCTGACCATCCCGGCCTCGGGCGCCGCCGCCTGGCTGGCCTGGGAAGTCCTGAGCCGGGTCCTCTAGGGACGCCGCAGAACGTAACCCACACCGCGGATGGTCTGAACGAGCGTCGGGTTGCTGGGGTCGGTTTCGATCGCGGCCCGTAGCCAGTGGATGTGGACATCGACGGTCCGCGTCTCGCCAGCGTAGTCGTACCCCCACACCTGCTCGAGGAGCTGATCGCGGGTGACGACCTGCCCGGCATGCCCGATCAGGAATGCGAGCAACTCGAAGACCTTCGGCTTGACCGGAACGTCGGCACCAGCGCGCAGGATCCGGTGGCCCGCGACATCGACCTGGACCATGCCAAGGTCGATGGCTGCGGGCACGTTGGCAGCGGCGATCTGCTCCCCGCGCCGGAAGATCGCCCTGATTCGGGCCGACAGTTCACGCAACGAGAACGGCTTCGTGACGTAGTCGTCGGCACCCAACTCCAGGCCAACGACCTTATCGACCTCGGAGCCGCGGGCGGTGAGCATGACGATCGGCACGGACGATTCGGCCCGAATCAGGCGACACAGGTCGATCCCCGAGATCTCAGGCAGCATCAGATCCAGCAGGACGAGATCCGGGTGGTCGATCCTGAATCGCTCGAGAGCAGATCGGCCATTCGCCGCCGCGGTCACACGGAACCCATCGGCTTGGAGCGCCTCGACCAGGGTTTCACGGAGCGTCGGCTCGTCTTCAACGACGAGGATCGTGCGGTTCACAGGCTCGAGGATACGGCCGCGTGTTAACGGGGCATTGCCCGGACGCGAGCCAGGCCCAACCGGAGGTGTCAGGCGGCGGCACCGAGTGACCTGATCGCTCCGTCCAGCCGATCCAGCACCCGCTCGCGGCCCAGCGCCACGAGCGTATCGAACAGCGGCGGTGTCGCCGTTCGTCCAGTGACCGCGACGCGGATCGCCATGAACAGGTCGCCCGCCTTCCAGCCGCGCGCCTCGGCCAGCGCGCGCAGCGGCGGCTCCAGCTCGTCGGCCTCGAAGCTCACGTTTCCCGCGTCGGCAATGGCGGCGCGTGCCGCGGCCAGACCATCACGGGTGGTCGCCACATCCCAGCGCTTTGGCACCAGCAGGGCCGGATCCACCTCGAGCCGATCGATCCACAGGAACCCGATCAGATCCCCGACGGCCCCGAGGATCGGGAGCCGCTCGCGGATCATCGGGAGCAGGATGCGGAGTTCGTCGGCCGAAGGGGTGTGGTCGATCCGCCCGGCCACGTGCTCGGCCTCGAGGAACGGCAGCAGGCGCGTGACGAGATCGTCGTCGTCGAGCTTACGGATCCACTGTCCGTTGATCCACTCGAGGCGCTCGCGATCGAAAACCGCCCCGCCCTTCTGGACGTGGTCGAGGTCGAACCGCTCGGCGATCTCGTCGAAGGTGAGGATCTCCTCCTCGGTGCCGGTGGACCAGCCGAGGAGCGCCAGGTAGTTGACCAGTGCCTCCTTGATGAAACCCTGGGCGATGTAGTCGGAGATGGCGGTCTGGCTCTTCCGCTTGCTCATCTTCGTCCGGTCGGGATTGAGGATGAGCGGCAGATGGGCAAATACTGGCTCCGCGTAGCCGAGCGCTCGGAACAGGAGGATGTGCTTCGGCGTGTTGGAGAGGTGATCCTCGCCCCGGATCACGTGGCTGATCTTCATCGCCGCATCGTCCACGACCACCGTGAAATGGTAGAGCGGGGTGCCGTCCCCGCGGACGATCACGAAGTCCCCGCCGAGGTTTGTCGTGTCGAACTCCACGCGTCCGCGGACCGCGTCATCGAAGCCGACGACTCCTGGCGAAACCCGGAACCGGGTGGCCGACAAAGCGCCCTCAGCCAGCCGCGAGGCTCGCTCGTCGGCGGTCAACAGGCCGCACCGCCCGACGTACTTGGGCGGAAGATGGGCGGCCTCCTGCGCCTTTCGATCGGCATCCAGCACTTCTGGCGTACAGAAGCACTGGTAGGCGAGATCGCGAGCAAGGAGATCGGCCGCAGCAACCGCGTAGCGCTCGAGACGCTGCATCTGGCGGTACGGGCCGTAGGGTCCGCGGTCCTCGGCCCCCACTGCGTCCGGACCCTCGTCCCAGGTGATACCGAGCCAGTGAAGCCCTTCGAGGATGTCCGCCTCGAAGGCAACGCTGCTGCGGGCCACGTCCGTGTCCTCGAGGCGAAGGAGGAATGTGCCCCCGGTGTGGCGGGCATAGAGCGCGTTGAACAGCGCCGTTCGGGCCGTCCCGATATGGAGTGGCCCAGTCGGGCTCGGGGCGATGCGGACGCGGATATCAGACATGGGAGGATTCTAGGGGCGCGGCGGAACGCGGTGAAACAGCGCCGGGTCTGCAGCTCCCGTGAGCACCCGAACGAGCCCGGCCGGCCGCAGTCCGAGCGTCGCGCGGCCCAATGGCCCGTCGAGCGTGAGCGAGTCCAGCGACTCCGAGCGGGCGAGCACCGTCACCTGGGCGCCCGGGCGGAGACCACGAGCTTCGAGGTAGGACAGCAGGCCGGGATCCTCCTCGGCCACCTCGGTGATCCGATAGATCGTCACCCGGTCGCCGGCTGCCGATTCAGACAGGGGCGTGCCCGCGGGTCGACGCTTCGTGGCCTCGACATCGATCGGGTTTCCGTGCGGGCAAGTCTCCGGATGCCCCAGCAGCTCGTCCAGGCTTGCCTCGACCCGCGGCGAGATGGCCGCCTGAAGCCGCTCCGCCTCCACGTCCGATTCGGCCCAGCCGAGCCCGACGACTTCGGTCAGCAGCCATTCGCACAGCGCGTGACGCCGGAAGATCCCATCGGCGGCAGCTCGACCTGCCGCGGTAAGGACCAGTTCTCGACCCTCGGCCTGCATCACGAGACCATCGGCAATGAGCCGCCGGAACATCTCGCTCGCCGCCTGCGGACTGACGCCGACCTTGCGACCAACCTGGGCAGCCGTCACCCGGGCCCCGTCACCGGTCATGACCCGCAGCTTGAGGAGGTATTCCTGGGCGGCGGTGGACATCTCGCGACCGCCGTGGCGACGCGAGGCGCTCTGTGATGTCATCGGTGGAGCATACGGCTCAACCCGCTCGACGCATGGCCAGGCTCCGGGCGAGGGCCAGCGCCACCCCACCGAGCCAGACAACGGCCAGGACACTGAACAGCGATGCGGGACCGTAGACCGGGTCGTAGGAGGCGCCGCCCGCCACGAGCGTGGCCGCCGCCGGGAACGCGAGGAGCGTCACGGCAATGGTTCCGCTCACCAGGAGACGGGCAACCGCCGGGGCGAGCAACAGCGCGCCGATGATCGCGAGCTGGGCGAACCAGGGATAGGCGGATGCCATGCTCGTGCATGAAGCTGAGAAGACTGCACAGCCGGTCACCCCGCTGATCACCGACGCCACGGCGACCCCCAACGGCGGCCAGGCCAGGAGTGCCAGGATCAGCCGCCGATAGGAGCTCCGCTCAACGCGTGCCGAAAGCGCGGTTGCGGCCTGTCGCACCCCGAGATCAACCGAGTCACGATCGGGGTCGGACCGGGAATCCGGCCGTGGACCCGTGCCGGGCGAGGAGTCGCGGCCGTACGGGTCAGGCTCGCCAGCGGTGCGGGGGCGCCGCTGTTCGGCGTCGGCCGCTTGCGCCCGTGCCGCCTGCGCGGCCCACGCCCGGGCTGCAGCTTCGGCCCGTGCGTTGGCCTCGTCGTTGGTCTGATCCGTCGCCGCGGCCGCGTCACCATCGACCCCCGGGCCGCGTGCGGCCGTGCGCTCGGCCCGTCTCGTCTCAGCGCGTGCGGCCCGATCGGACGCGCGACTCTGGTAATCGGGCCCGTGCTTGCGCGGGTCCGCGTATTCGCGCGGATTGACCGTCCAGTACTCGCCGCTTGTCGGTCCGTACCACGAGGCTCCCTGCCAGGTCGGATCGTCTGAATGCACGACCTCGTCGTACGTCGTGGACCCGAACGTCGCCTTCCTGGTTGCCCGGCGTCGAGGCTCTCCGGAACCCGCGGGACCTGACGATTTCGATGATGTCGAGCGACGCCGGCCGGTCGAGCCCTCGGTACGGTTCGGACCAGTGGTCGGTCCTGCCGAACCGCCCGGGGGTTCGGCCTTCGACTCACGGGCGCGCCGGGGGTCGGCCCGCCATGGGTCGGCCCGCCCGGGGTCGGCCCGCCATGGCTCCGCGCCTCGAGCCGAGGCGCGCCCGCGCGTGGTGGGGCCACCCTTTGCCGGAACGAGCTGCTCGTACGCAGCCTGGATCGCCAGGAATCGGACCAGCGCTCCGGGACCGGCAGAGTCTGGATGATTCGCCTTGGCCAGCGCCCGGTACGCCTGCTTGATATCGGCGGACGAGGCACCGGGCCGCAGCCCGAGGACACGGAGCGGATCGTTGGCCATCTGCGACAGTGTCGCCCACCTTTGGATTGGCGTCTCGCGCCTCCCGCGCCTCCGGCGCTGAGGACGCGCCCGCTAGCGGCGCCCGATCAACTCGTTCAGCGGAGCCAGTTCGAAGGATGCGATCGACTCCGCATTGATCCGGCCGTGCGGGTCCATCTCGACCGGCTGGTGGTATCGCCCAAGGACACGGAGCGACTGCCCCGCGAGCGCACCGGCCTGCCGCAGCGCCTCGACCGTCGCCGCCCACGTCCCGCGATCGTGACCGTCGCCATCCTCGATCTTGATCGCCATTCCCGATGCCGGGTGATCAGCTCCGTTGCCCCGGGGTCCGGCCAGGATCGCGAGCCCTCGGAGCGCCTCCATCCCGCCCTTCGAGACCAGGCGATTGGGCGCCGCCTTCATGACGGAGGTATCGAGCCGGTCCCGGCTCCCGGCGACGAGCTCCGGGTGCCGCATCATCGCGTCCCGAATGGTCGTCAGGCTCCCGATCAGCGGCGCGCGCGAATCGCCGGCCGGCAGCGCATGTGGATCGGCGAGAAAGGCGAAGGCTCGGGCGACCTCCCTGAGGGTGAAGGCGTACGTCGGGATCCCGCACCCGTCGATCCCCATGCGGAGCTTTCCGGGGGTTGTGCCGAAGGCGGTCGCAACCGCCGCGCGATACGCAATCTGCGCGGGATGCTCCTCGAGCCAGTAGCCCTCGGGATCCCAGCCCCGCAGCCGGCAGAGCAGGAGGAAGACCGAGTGCTGACCTGAGCACATGTGACGGATCGGGCTCCCCTTCTCGCCGTCGCGGGCGAGACGCGCTGCGGTCAGGGCATCGAGCGGGGCGCCGTCGGAGCCACAGGCAAGATGCGCCTGGCTGACTCCGGTTCGCCGATACATCGCCTGCAACGTCCGGACATGGACGTCCTCGCCCGAATGAGAGCTCGTCATGACCGCGAGCTCGGCCGATTCGAGTTCGAAGGCGTCCTGCCCACCTGCTTCGAGGAGGGCGGCCAGGCCGAACGGCTTGACGCAGGATCGGAGGTTCACGAGGACGTCGGGATCACCGAGGGCTCGCAGCGTGCGGCCCGAGACGTCCACCTCCACCACGTCGCCCCGGTGGACGCTCTCCTCGATCCCGTTCCGAACGTGCCGAACCAGGATCGGTGGGGCGGCACGACGCACACGCGGGCGAACGCCGGAAGCAGGTGATGGCACGGGCCGCTGGATCCTCCTGGGCAACGAGACGGCAGAAACGCAACGGTAGAGATGCGCGGCACCACCGTCAACGCGGCGCCACCCGCGACCCGGTGGCGATGGTCTACGATGCCAACAACGACCCCAACCGATGGCCAACAGCGGCCGCATCCGTCCCGGAGGAACACGTCGATGACGACGCCGACGCTCCATGTCTCGCAGCACCCGGCGGTCCTCCACAAACTCGGGATCCTGCGCAACGAGGCCACCGAGCCGAAGAAGTTCCGCGAGGTCGTCCGGGAGCTCTCCTGGCTCATCGGCTACGAGGCGCTCGCGGACGCGCGGGTCCGGCCCCTCGATGTCAGGACCCCGATGGAGACGATGCCGGGAGCGGAGCTGGCCGATCGCATCGGGCTGGTGCCAATCCTGCGCGCGGGTCTGGGCATGGTCGATGCGATGCTCGAGCTGATGCCGACGGCGCAGGTCTGGCACCTGGGACTGTTCCGCGACGAGCGCACCCTCCGCCCGGTCGAGTACTACAACAAGCTCCCCGACTCAGCGACTGTCGATCTGTGCCTGATCCTGGATCCGATGCTGGCCACGGGCGGATCGGCCACGGCAGCCATCGAGGTCCTCAAGCGCTGGGGCGCGGTCCGGATCAAGCTCGTGAACCTCATCGCCGCCCCCGAGGGCGTCGCGGCCGTTACCCAAGCTCACCCGGATGTGGACATCTACACCGCTGCACTGGATCGGCAGCTCAACGACAAGGGCTACATCATGCCCGGCCTCGGCGACGCCGGGGATCGCCAGTTCGGGACCGGCAACTCCGGCTGAGTTTCCCGCCGCGGCAAGCTAGATTCCTTTGGTGGAGATCACCCGCGAGGTCGCGCGCCGCTTCCTGCTCGGCCGCCAGGGGCTGTGGCCCGGCCGTCGCTGGAAAGGGCTCGCCGGGACTGAGCGTGCCATGCGGACGATCGGGGACCTCCAACTCGACCCGCTCCAGGTCGCCGCGCGGGCCCAGGACATCGCGCTTCACTCGCGGGTCATCGGATACGAGCCGAACGATTGGGCGCGCCTGACGTACGAGCGCCGACGATTCTTCGAATGGGGCGGCTGGCTCGCGGTCCGGCCGATCGAGGAGCTCCCCTACTACCGGGTCCTGATGCGTCGGGAGACCACGATGGCCAGAATCCACGCGGTCGCCGAGGAGCACCCCGAGGCCGTGGACGAGATGCGTCGGATCCTCCGTGAGCGCCCCGGCGGCGTCGCCAACCGCCATTTCGCCATGGGCGACCGAAAGCGGGTGGACGACTACCGCGGCCGGAAGGACTCGGCGCTCGCGCTCCACTACCTGTGGCGGACGGGCGAGGCAATGGTGCTCCGCCGGGAGCGGTTCGAACGCGTCTACACCACGACCGAGCGAGTTGCTCGGCCTCGACACGTCGCCGAGGTGTCGCCCGACGACGCGGAGATGTTCCTGATCCGCAAGGCGGCCCGCATCGATGGCCTCACGAAGCTCGCGGGTCTGACCTGGCTCCTGCGACGGAAGCTCACCGCACGCGAGGCCGTGGCGTGGCGCGACCGCATGGTGCAGGACGGGATCCTGGTCGAGGTGGGCATCGAGGGCGTCAAGGGACGGTGGTTCACGCCCGCTGACGGAGTCGGCGACCTCCAGGCCCTTTCGCGCGGACGGGTCCCGCGCGCCTGGCGCCCGATTGCGACCACGAGCACCGATGAGGTCACGTTTCTTTCGCCACTCGAGCCCGTGATCCACGACCGCGCCAGGACTCGTGCACTGTGGGACTTCGACTACGTCTGGGAGGTCTATACGCCCGCCGCAAAGCGCATGTTCGGCTACTACGCACTGCCGATCCTCTGGGGTGACAAGATCGTCGGCCGGGTCGACTTGAAGCTCGACCGGCCGACGGCGACCCTTGCCGTGAACGGACTTTGGTATGAGGATGACGCGACCGCTCGCGACGACGCCTTCGGAGCCGCGTTCGACAACGGCCTGGAGCGGTTCAGCCGGTTCGTCGGCACGGCCCACCTCGACTTCGGGGCCGTGCCGCGACCCGCGATCTAGGCACCACGCACCCAGCCTGCTGGATATCCCACCTGCGGACAGAGGAAGGCCGGCGCCTTTCGGCGCCGGCCTTGCCCAACCGTGAGAGTCCGCTGACGACTAGTTGCCGCCTTCGGTGACCTCCACGGTTCCCTTCGTGAAGCCGGTGCCCTTGGTGTCGCCGGTAATATCGGCGAGGGCCTTCTCGGCCAGGTCGTTGCGGAACGCGCCCGAAGCGGGCGCGACCTTCAGGATGCCGCCGTCGGTCGCGATGCCGATGGTCTGATCCCAGAGTGCCTGGTCGGTGATGCCGATCCCGGCCGGCGACGGCCAGATCAGCGGATTTACCTCGTTCATCTGCCAGGCCTGGTGGCCCTTGCCGAGCGTGGACCCGGCCGCCAGGACGTACTCGACGCACTTGTCAGCGTTGTCTCGGCAGAAGATCCAGCCCTTGAAGGTCGCGCGCAGGAATCGAACGGCGATGTCCTCGTTGCCAGGCGTCTCAAGCCAGGCCTTGCGGGCGAAGATCGCGTCCTGGAGCATCGCTGTGCCTTCGGTGTTCCAGTCGATGACGTTGAGGTCGTCGGCCTGGTAGAGCTTGCCGGTCGCCGGGTTGATCGCCTCGAGAACCTGAGCGTACTCGTTGTACGTCATCGCCTCGGCGACGTCGATCTGGCGAGAAAGCAGGGCCGACATGTTGAAGTCCTGGATGACCTTCTCGAAGTCCGTCCCGGCCACAAGGCCATGCTTCTTGGCACCGGCGGTCACCTCGTACTCATTGCCGTAGTCCCAGACACCGATCTTCTTGCCCTTGAACTGGTCGACAGACGTGATATTGCTGTCCTTCCAGGACACGGATCGCGTCCCGGAGCGCTGGTAGATCTGGGCGATGCTGACGAGATCGGAGTTACCGCTCTCGACCGCCTCGAGGGCCTTGGGCACCCAGGCGAGCGTGAACTCAGGCCCATCGGGTGCGGAACCCACGGTCACGTTGGAGACGTTCGGGCCGCCGGCCACGAGCGTGACGTCGAGATTCTCGGCGGTGTAGTAGCCCTCGTTGAGGGCCGCGAACTCACCGGCGAATTGGGCCTGAGGCACCCACTGGAGCTGGACGCTGATCTTGGCCGCTGGAGCCGCCGACGCGGGAACGTCGGTCGCCGCTGCTGAGGCGGGGGCTTCCGTGGCCGGACCTGTCGTCGCCCCGCCGCCGGCGTTGCACGCCGTCGCGACGAGGACCACCACCCCAAGAAGTGAAATGAGCTTCCGCGAAACCTTCATCGAGTAGTTCTCCTCCTCCGGGGTGAGCGGGCAACGCCCTGGCTCCACGTCCGTGCAGTCTATCCGTCCGTGGCCCGCTGCGATGCATGCCATGGGATCACGACTCGCTCGATCGCAACGACCAGGAGGTAGAGCGCAACCCCTGCCACGGACGCCACTGTGATTGCGGCCCAGGTGATGTCGAAGCGCAGGCGGCTCGAGCTCTGGACGATGACCCGTCCGAGGACGTCGCTCGACCCGCCGAAGTACTCCGCCACGATCGCCCCGATGAACGAGAGCGTCGTTGAGACCTTGAGCCCGGTGAAGAAGAAAGGCAGGGCATTGGGGATGCGCACCTTGCGCAGGATCTGGGTCTGCGAGGCTGCGGAGGCGTGCATCAGCTCGATCGCCGACGCACTGACCTCGGACAGGCCGCGGACTACGTTCACCAGCATCGGGAAGAAGACGAGCAGGATCACGATCGCCATCTTGGCGAACGGGTTCAGGATGCCGAACCAGATCGACATGATCGGCGCCGCCGCGATGATCGGAATCGCGCTCGCCCCGATGGCAATCGGGATGACCGCCTCACGGACCCGGGCCCAGCGGGTCACGGCGAAGGCGGTCGAGACACCGGCCGTAACCCCGATCACCAGGCCTCCGAGCGCCTCGTACAGCGTGTTGCCGGCCGCTCGCTGCAGGGTGTCCCACTCGCTGACGAGAGCCGTCCCGATGGCTGAAGGTCGCGGGAGGATGAACTGGCGGAGGTTAAGGGCAGTCACCACGATCTCCCAGGTGATCAGGACCCCAACGAACACCACGACCGCCGGCAGCTGGTAGCGGACCTGGCGACGCAGCCGCGCGAGTCGCAAGCGGCGGGTCGGGTTCGGGTCAGTCATCCCACCGCGCCTTCGGCGATGGTCCGGTCCACTGACGCCACCCGGCCGGCCGCGCCGTCACCACCGACCCGACCCCGCAGCGTCTCGCGAACCTCGGTGATCAGGGCGAAATATCGTTCGGATTCGCGTGTGTCGTCGGTCCTCGGACGAGGCAGGTCGATATCGATCACCCGCACGATCTTCCCGGGCCGCGCCGACATCACCGCGACGCGCGTGGAGAGGAACACCGCCTCGGGAATCGAATGCGTCACGAAGATGACGGTCGTCCCGGTCCGCTCCCAGATCCGCTGGACCTCGGAGTTCATTCGTTCACGGGTCATCTCGTCAAGGGCGCCGAATGGTTCGTCCATCAGCAGGATCGACGGCTCGAGGGCCAGGGCCCGAGCGATCGCTACTCGCTGCTGCATTCCGCCGGAGAGCTGGTATGGGTAGTGGCCGGCGAAGTCGCGCAGCTCGACCAGGTCGAGCATGGCCGGCACGCGCTCATTCCGGTCCGATCTCGCCATCCCCTTGACTTCGAGCGGCAGCGCGACATTGGCGTGGACCGTGCGCCAGTCGAACAGCACCGGTGCCTGGAAGACGATCCCGTAGTCACGATCCAGGCGCGCCTGCCTGGCTGGCTTGCCATTGATCGTGATGTCGCCGGTCGACGGCAGGGTCAGGTCCCCGATGAGCCGCAGCAAGGTCGACTTCCCGCAGCCCGACGGGCCGATCAGCGACACGAACTCGCCGGGCATGATGTCGAGGTGGATCGACTCCAGCGCCTTCGTCTGGACCCCGTCAGCACTGACGAAGATCTTGCTGACTCCCTGGACGGAGACGACGGCGTCGGGCATCTCGTTCACTCTCTGCTGCGGGCCATGTTCGTCAGCCGGCCGTGCTGTCGGGCCGTCCGCGCAGGGTCACGACCTCTGCGATCCGGATGGCCAGATAGAAGACGAGTCCGAGCAGCCCCGAGGCCAGGATGGCCGCCCAGAGCTTCTCCGGGCCGCTCGCGTACTGCTCGTTGAAGTTGAGGATGGACCGGCCCAGGCCGAACTGGCTGCCGCCCGGGTTCCCCTCGCCGACGATGGCCCCGACGATGCTGGCCGTGGCCGCGATCTTGAGGGCGGAGAAGAGGTACGGCAAGGAGGCCGGAAGACGGAGTTTCCAGAAGATCGTCCAGCGCGAGGCAGCGCAACTCTGCATCAGCTCGAGCGCGCGCGGGTCCGGTGAGGTCAGGCCGCGCAGCTGGGCCACGGTCACCGGGAAGAAGGTCAGGTAAGTCGCGACCATGACAATGCCGAGGACGCCGTTGCCGAAGGCGAAGGCGATCAGCGGCGCGAGTGCCAGGATCGGAATGGTCTGGCTCGCCACGACGTACGGCATGAAGGCGCGCTCGGCGAGCTTCGAATGGACGAACCCCGCGGCCAGGGCGAGCCCGAGGACAGCCCCCGCGAGAAATCCGAGGACGGCCTCGCGGCCGGTGTAAAGCGAGGCCCCGACGAGATAGCTGCCGAGCGTCTGCTCCTGCTGCCGTTGAACCGGCGCAGCCAGGGCGCTCACGATCTTCCAGATATGCGGCAGGGAAAGGTCGCTGGCGATCGGCCACGCGAACGGCGGGTAGTAGACCGTTTCGTTGCCGGCGGCATCGTGAAACCGCCACGGATCGCCGCCCAGCAGCTTGGTTCCCTCCCAGAGGACCAGGATGCCGATCAGGAAGATCAGCGTGACGAGTCCGCCCCGGGCAACGCCCCGAATGGTCTGGAGCCTTGCGATCGGTGACGACGGGGCCATCGGCGACGCTGAGCCCGGGCCCTAGCCCGCGACTGCCTGATCGGCGATGTCGAGCGCGGCGTCCAGGACCTCGAAGCCCTCCGCCAGCTGCGCCTCCGTGATGCACAGGGGCGGGTTGGTGTGGATCGAGTTGTTCGCGATCATGGCGTAGACCCCGTTCTCGCGGAGGTACTTGCCGATCGCCTTCATCTCGTCGCTGGTGCCGTTATACGGCGTCATCGGCGTCCACGGATCCCTGGTCCGAACGAGATCGAGGATCCCGAACAGACCGAGGTTGCGGTGAGCGCCGACGGATGGGTGCTTCGCCGCGAGGTGCTCGTGATGCGACCGCATCACCGGTCCGAGGCGGGCGGCGTTCTCGATCAGCCCGTCCTCCTCGTAGACCCGGATCGTGGCCAGCGATGCCGCCAGGCTCACCGGATGTGAGCTGTAGGTCAGCCCGCCGTAGAACATCTTCGACTCGAAGGCCTCGGCGATGTGCGCGCGCATCGCGACGGCACCGAGCGGGAGGTACGAGCTGGTCAGCCCCTTGGCCATGGTCATGAGGTCCGGGGTCACGCCGGCGTGATCGACCGCGAACCACTTGCCGGTCCGCCCGAAGCCAGCCATGACCTCATCGGCGACCATCAGGATCCCGTTGCGATCGCAGATCTCGCGTACGCCGGCAATGTAGCCGTCCGGTGGGATCAGGATGCCGTTGGTCCCGACGATCGTCTCGAGGAAGACGGCGGCGATGGTCTGTGCGCCCTCGTACTGGATGACGTCCTCGAGGCCCTGGAGCGATTCTGCGACCGGACGCGGCTCGGCCTCGCCCCAACGATGCGTATCGGGGTAGCGGACGACGCCGACGATGCCCGGCTCGTTGGCCCAGCGCCGCGGATCGCCGGTCAGCGTCATGGCCCCGTACGTCGCTCCGTGGTACGACCGGTAGCGGGCCAGGATCTTCTGCTTCCCGGTGTACTGGCGCGCGAACTTGATCGCGTTCTCGACCGCCTCTGCGCCACCAAGGGTGAAGAACACCTTGTTCATGTCGCCGGGCAGGATCTCGGCGAGTTTCTGGCCGAGGCGTCCGCGGATCTCGGTGGCGAAGGCTGGCTGGACGTACTGGAGCTTGAGCGCCTGCTCGTTGATCGCGTCAATGACCCGCCGATCACCGTGGCCGATGTTGACCGACATTAGCTGGCTATTGAAGTCGAGGATCCGCTTCCCCTCGGGCGTGTACAGGTAGACGCCTTCGGCACGGTCGATGGCAATGGGATCGATGGCACCCTGGACGGACCACGAGAAGAAGGTGTGGGCCCGATTGAGGGCGACGATCTCGGCGCTGGACAGTGCGGTGGTTGTTTCAACAGCCATGGGAGGCTCCAACTGCGCAGACGTTCGATGAGGCCTGCCGATTGTCGCAGATGCATCTACGCCCCCGCGCGAACCCGCTCGGAGAAGCTTGCATCCGGTCCGTATGCTACCCAACTGGAGGGTGCCGCATGAAGGTCAGGGTCCGCGTCCTCGTTCTTGCTGCGCTCGTGCTCATGGCGCTCGCCTTCCCGGTGGCCCCCGCCACGGCGAGTTCGAGTGGACTCTGCACCGTGCACGGGGCGTCCGCCCGTACGGCTGTCGATATCAGCGGGCTCGAGAACGGAAAACCGTGGCACCTCAATGCGAGTGATGGCCTGTCTGTCACCGTGACGGCTCCGTTCGATTTCAGGACGCCGGACGCGTTCGAACGGGGCGCCGGTGGCGTGACGACGTTCTACTGGCTTGCCTCGCTGGGCGTCATGGAGCGGCACGCCACGGATCCATGGGGCTCGGCCACCATCCACGACCTCGGCCTCACCGGGTACGCCGTCCTCGGGCCGCGGTTCGGGATGGGCGCGGCTGCATATGGCACGGACGAAGCGGACTCGTGCTCCTGGTTCGTCGACGTCGTGCTGGATGACGTCAACCCGTGGCTGACCGTGTTTGGCGGCGGCGCCCTGGCGGTTGGCGTTCTGGGTATCGCGGGCGTCGCTCTGGCTGCCAGACGAGGTCGAGGCTGGCCCGCTCGGCTGCTTGCGGCGGTTCTGGGAGCGACGGCCGGGACCGCGCTCTTTGCGGCTGCGGGTCAGTTCGGAATGGTCCCGTACGACGGTGGCGGGTATCTCGCCCTGCTCGTCGGACTCCTCGCGGGACTCTTGCTGGCCGGCCGAGTTCGGTCGAGGAATCGAGGAGCCACACCGAACGGGTGACTCGGACGGGCGACGAGGCCAGTCGGCCGGCCAGACCCGGCGCGAGCGTCTCGGCATCGGTGTACGCTCGTGATCACTTCCACACCCCGAGCGCCGCTGCGGGGCCGTTCGATGAGGCCTGCCGATTGTCGCCGATGCGCTGAGGAGCGGGTGCGGCGTAGTTGCGGCGCGGCGTGGTTGCGGCGCGGCGTGGTTGCGGCGCGGCCCCAATCCCAGCCGCTATGCTCCGCGGCTATGGCACTGCGTTCGCTCTGGCGACACCCCGATTTCATGAAGCTCTGGGTGGGCCAGACCATCTCGGAATTCGGCTCGGTCGTCACCCGGACCGCGGTACCCCTGGTGGCCGTGCTGGTTCTCGGTGCCGGCCCGTTCGAAATGGCGTTCCTCGTCGTATCGGCCAGCCTCGCGGTGCTCCTCTTCGGCTTCCTGGCCGGCGCCTGGGTGGATCGCGTCCGACGCCGGCCGCTGCTCATCGGGGCCGATGCGATCCGCGCCGTCGTTCTGCTCTCGATCCCCGTCGCGTATGTCGCCGGTGCGCTGCGGATGGAGCAGCTGTATCTCGTCATGTTCGTCCAGGCCTCGCTCGGGGCGCTGTTCGATGCGGCCTACCCGGCCTACGTTCCGTCGCTGATCGGTATCGAGCGGGTCGTCGAGGGCAACAGCAAGCTCGCGACCAGTTCCTCGCTGGCTGAGATCGGTGGCCCGGGTCTTGCCGGCGCCCTAGTCCAGATCGTCAGCGCGCCCTTCGCGGTCCTCGTCGATGCGGTCTCGTACGTGATATCGGCCATCTCGCTGATGCTCATCCGATCGCCGGAGCCGGCTCGTCCGCCTCGTGAATTCGTAACCCCGATCCGCCGGGAGATCGTGGAGGGTCTGGAGCTGGTGCGGCGGCACCGCGTGCTGTTCCCGATCGTGCTTCGCGACGTGATTGCCCATATCTCCGGTTCCTTCTACGGCGTCCTCTACACGCTCTACCTCCTCAACGAGCTGCACTTGACGCCGTTCCTGCTGGGTGTCGTCATCTCCGCCGGCGGCGTCGGTGCTCTCGTCGGCTCGCTCTTTGCAGGGCGCGTCATCCGCCGGCTGGGACTCGGTCCGGCCCTGATCTGGACCGCCGTGGCCGCCTCGGCTATCGGGATCCTGACGCCGCTCGCCCAGGGCCCCGTCCTCGTGGCTGCCTTGATGGTGTTTCTCCCGCAGCTCATCGGAGACGGCCTGCAGACGATCGAGGGCGTCGCGGAGATCTCGCTGATCCAGGGCCTGAGCCCGGATCGGATCCTCGGCCGCGTCAACGCGACCGTCGAGGTGTTCTCGCACGGGATCGCCTATCCGGTCGGGGCACTCCTGGCGGCGGTGGTCGCCGAGTGGATCGGCATCCGGGGCGGCATCGCGATCGGCTGGGCGGGGATGGCCATCTCGATCCTGCTGCTGGTTCGATCTCCACTACCTGGGGTCCGGACGGTCTCCGATTTCGCCGAGGCCGACGCAGAGGTCGGGGCCTGATCGGTTCCGAGGCGCCGGGCGGTGTACGCTCAGGGCTACGCTGACCGACCGCAGAGACGAGGGATCTCCAATGCCGAGGATCGTACGGGGAGCACTGCTCCAGGCCACCTGGACAGGCGACAAGGAGTCGATGATCCAGAAGCACGAGACGCAGGCCCACGAGGCCGCGAAGCAGGGCGCCCAGGTGATGCTCTTCCAGGAGCTGTTCTACGGGCCCTACTTCTGCCAAGTCCAGGATCCGCAGTACTACAGCTACACCGAGCTCATTCCTGACGGTCCGACCACCAAGCGGATGCAGGACCTCGCCAAGCAGACCGGGATGGTCCTGGTCGTCCCGATGTACGAAGAGGACTCGACGGCGTCGGGGATCTACTACAACACCGCGGCCGTCATCGATGCCGACGGCAAGTACCTCGGCAAGTACCGTAAGACGCACATCCCGCACGTCAAGGGCTTCTGGGAGAAGTACTACTTCCGGCCCGGGAACATGGGATATCCCGTGTTCGAGACCGCGGTCGGCAAGGTCGGCGTCTACATCTGCTACGACCGTCACTTCCCGGAGGGCGCTCGTTCCCTCGGGCTCAACGGCGCCGAGATGGTCTTCATCCCGAGTGCCACGTCGCGCGGCCTGTCCGAGTATCTCTGGCGGATCGAGCAGGTCAGCCATGCGGTCGCCAACGGCTACTTCGTCGGGACGATCAACCGGGTCGGGATCGAGAAGGAAATCGGCGACGACGACTTCTACGGCCAGAGCTACTTCGTCGATCCTCGCGGCCAGTTCATCGGCAGCGTCGGCGACCCGTACAACGAGGAACTGATCCTCCGGGACATGGATCTCGACGTGGTCCAGCAGGTCCGCCAGACGTGGCAGTTCTACCGGGATCGCCGGCCCGACGCCTACGCGGACCTCGTCCGGCCGTAGCGCTTCAACCCGGCCCGTTCCCGTACCTGGAGGACGCACGGCGATGGATTTCGGATTCACCCTCAGGCCCGATCACCCGTTCGAGCGGTCCGTCGCCCTTGCGCGCCAGGCGGAGGCCGCTGGCTTCAAATACGGGTGGATCTTCGATTCGCACGTGATCTGGCGGGACCCGTACCCGCTCCTGACGCTCATGACCCAGGCAACGACGACGATGCGGTTCGGAACCTGCGTCACGAACCCGGCGACGCGCGAACCATCTGTCACGGCCTCGACCTTGGCGCTCCTCAACGAGATATCCGTGGGGCGCATGGACCTCGGCATCGGCCGTGGCGACAGTGCGCGCCGGATCCTCGGCAAGCCACCGACCACGATGGCAACGCTCGAGGAGACGATCCAGGTCATCCGGGATCTCGTCGAGGGTCGGACGGTGACGTTCGAAGGCACAGACCTGAACCTGCCCTGGTCCGGGAAATGGAAGTTGCCCGTCTGGGTCGCCGGATACGGGCCAATGGCCCTCAAGATGACCGGTCGCGTGGCGGATGGTGTGATCCTGCAGCTCGCCGACCCGGATCTCCTCCGCTGGTTCATCGGCCAGATCCGTGAGGCCGAGGTGGCCGCCGGCCGGGAGCGGGGGTCAGTCAAGGTTCAGGCGGCGGCGCCAGCGCACGTTGGGGACCTCGCGGACTGCCGTGACCGCACGCGCTGGTTCCCGGCCTTGGTCAGCAATCACGTCGTGGACCTGGTCAACAAGTACCCACGCGAGGAGCTCCCCGAGTCCCTGACCGGCTATATCCGCGACCGAACCGGATACGACTACCTGCACCACGCCGAGGTGGGCTCATCCAACGCCTCCTTCGTCGGCGACGAGGTGACCGACCGGTTCTGCGTGCTCGGCTCGGTCGATGACCATATCCGCAAGCTCCAGGATCTGGCCGCTGCGGGCGTGGACCAGTTCAACATCTACCTGATGAACGGTGACGAGGAGGGCGTCCTCGACGTCTACGGGCGAGAGATCATTCCCGAGCTGGCCTCGGTCAGCGCCAACCGAGGCTGACTCTCGCGGCGCGAGGACGGCGGGCCGCAGGCACGGACCCGACGGCGCTACCATGCAGGGACAGGATCAGGCGCCGAGGCGATCCGAGCTCTGCGCCGTCCTCATCCGAGCGGAGGTTGCGGGAGATGGACAAGAAGGCCAAGAACCCCAAGAAGCCGAAGCAGAACAAGCCGAAGGACAAGACGTCCAAGTAGGGAACAATGGAGCGAGCGGCGCGGAACTGAGGCTCCGCGCTCAGGCTGGAGGCTCAACTCGATGCGCACGCTGATCACCAACGGCACCATCGTCGGCGCCGACGGCTCATACGCCGCGGACGTTCTCATCGACGGCGAGACGATCGCCGCGATCGGTGCCGGGCTGGCCGGGATGGCCGAGGTCGATGAGACCCTGGACGCGACCGGCAAGTACGTGATGCCCGGGGGCATAGATGTCCACACGCATATGGAGCTGCCCTTCGGCGGCACCGCGGCCAAGGACACCTTCGAGACCGGCACGCGTGCAGCAGCGTACGGCGGAACAACGTCGATCGTGGACTTCGCCGTCCAGTCGCGGGGCAAGTCGCTGCGGGAAGGCCTCGATACCTGGCATGCCAAGGCCGAGGGCAACGCGGTCCTGGACTACGGGTTCCACATGATCATGAGCGACGTCAATGACGACTCGCTCAAGGAGATGGACACCCTCGTCGCGGAGGGCGTGCCGGACTTCAAGCTCTTCACGGCCTACCCCGGCGTGTTCTTCAGCGATGACGGGGCGATCTTCCGGGCACTCCAGCAGACCGGGAAGAACGGCGGGCTGATCATGATGCACGCCGAGAACGGGCTGGCGATTGATGTCATTGCCGCTGACACCGTGGCCGCCGGCACCACGGATCCCATTGGGCACGGCCTGGCGCGCTACTCCGTTCTCGAGGGCGAAGCAACGAACCGGGTGATCCGGCTGGCTCAGGCGGCCAACGTCCCCATCTACATCGTTCACCTTTCGGCGCGCGAGGCACTCAATGCCGTCCGCATGGCCCGCGATGAGGGGCTCCCGGCATTCGCCGAGACGTGCCCGCAGTACCTGTTCCTGTCCATCGAGGACATGGGCAACGGGTTCGAGGGCGCCAAGTTCGTGTGCTCCCCGCCGCTTCGGACCGAGGATCACCAGCCCGAACTCTGGAAGGGCCTGGTCAAGGACGACCTCCAGGTGGTGTCAACCGACCACTGCCCGTTCGATTTCCACGGCCAGAAGGACCTCGGGAAGGATGACTTCCGGAAGGTGCCGAACGGTCTCCCCGGGGTCGAGGACCGCATGGACCTCATGCATGACGGCGGCGTCGTAGCCGGCAGGATCACCAAGGAGCGCTGGGTGGAACTCACGTCCACCGCACCGGCCAAGCTCTTCGGGATGTACCCGCGCAAGGGCGCCGTGGCAGTCGGTTCAGATGCTGACCTCGTGATCTACGACCCGAATCGCAAGCGGAAGATCTCAGCGAAAACCCACCACATGGACGTCGACTACTCGTGCTACGAGGGCCGCACCGTCCAGGGTGCCAGCGACATCGTCCTGAGCCGCGGTTCGATCGTCGTCCGCGATGGCAAGTTCACCGGGCGCAAGGGCCACGGCCAATTCCTCCGCCGCTCCCCGGCCGACTACGCCCGAATGGCGTAGGGCGCTCGGCCTCGCGCCTCTGCCTAGCTCGTGCGCGGGAAGCCCAGGTCCACCTTCGATGTGCCCGGATCGGGCCAGCGCGACGTCACGATCTTGGATCGCGTGTAGAACTGGATGCCCTCGGGTCCGTACATGTGGAGATCGCCGAAGAGCGAGGCCTTCCAGCCGCCAAAGCTGTAGTACGCGACCGGGACCGGGATCGGGACGTTGATGCCGACCATGCCGACGTTGACGTCGAACTGGTATTGCCGGGCAGCTCCCCCATCGCGGGTGAAGATCGCGGTCCCGTTGCCGTACGGGTTGTCATTGACGAGCTGGAGCGCCTCGTCATACGTCGCAACCCGCGTGACCGTCAGGACCGGCCCGAAGATCTCGTCGCGGTAGCAGTCCATGTCGGGCGTCACGTTGTCGATGAGCGAGGTGCCCAGGAAGAAGCCCTCGGATCCAGCGTAGAGCGGATGCTCGCGGCCATCGGCCACGACCGTAGCGCCCTGTGCCGCTGCGCTGTCGAGGTACGACGCAACCTTGTCCCGATGGACCTTCGTCACGAGCGGGCCTATCTCGGCCTCCGGGTCCGTCCCCGGGCCGACCTTGACCTTCGGAAGCCGCTTCTGGATCGCCTCGACCAGCGGATCCGCAACCGCGCCGACGGCCACGACGGTGGCAATCGCCATGCAGCGCTCGCCCGACGAGCCGTAGCCCGCGGAGACCGCCGCGTCGGCAGCCATGTCGATATCGGCATCCGGCAGGACGATCATGTGGTTCTTGGCACCACCGAGCGCCTGGACGCGCTTGCCGTTCTTCGTACCCGTTTCGTAGATGTAGCGAGCGATAGGGGTCGATCCAACGAAGCTCACGGCGGAGATATCCGGGTGATTGAGGATCGCGTCGACGGCAACCTTGTCGCCATTGATGACGTTGAACACGCCCTCCGGCACGCCGGCTTCGGCGAGCAGCTCGGCCATGTACAGCGACGCCGACGGGTCCTTTTCGGATGGCTTGAGGATGAAGGTGTTTCCGCAGGCGATCGCGTTGGCGTACATCCACATGGGGACCATCGCGGGGAAGTTGAACGGCGTGATGCCGGCGACCACGCCGAGCGGCTGGCGGATCTGGTAGACATCGACGCCGGTGGACACCTGCTCGGAAAATGAGCCCTTCAGGAGGCTGGGAATGCCGGTCGCGAACTCGAGGTTCTCGATCCCTCGGGCGATCTCCCCGAGCGCGTCGGACGGTACCTTGCCGTGCTCGGACGTCAGGAACGCCGCGAGATCCTTGCGGTGCGCATCCAGGACGTTCCGGACCCGGAACATGATGTCGGTCCGCTTGGAGATCGATGTTGCCCGCCACGCCGGGAACGCCGCCTTGGCGGCCGCGACCGCCGCATCCACCTCGGCAACGGACGCGAAATCGACCTCGCGGGCAATCGCACCGGTCGCCGGGTTGAAGATGGACCCGCGACGCCCGGACGTTCCGGCAACGCGGCGACCGCCGATCCAGTGCGGGACGCTCTCGAGTGTCGGCATTGACGGTGCAGTCTGGGGATCGGCGACCTGGGTCATCGGTTGAACCTCGGGTGAGTGCTTGTGGGCAGAAGTCGTATCCATCAACGATACCGTGCTCTGTCGATTCGCCCCCTCCGTCCGGGCTATCGAACCCGTAGCCGAAGCCCGATGGTCACGCTCACCAGCACGACGCCCATGAGGATTATCTGCTCGGCTCTTATCGGCCCGAGAACATCCGCGTCTCGCCAGGTGAAGACCACAAACGCTCGAGCCAACGCCCACAGCGCAACGGCCACGAGCAGCGCCGATCCATTCCGGCGAGCGAAGACCCCGGCCCGAAGGGCCATTCCCAGCAGGATGAGCACGACGATGGTGAGAACGGCCTCGTAGATCTGCGAAGGATGGGACGGCACCCAGGCCGCAAGACTGCTCCACGGGCCATCGCCGACGTAGGCGGTCGCCCACGGAAGATCCGTCGGCAGCCCCTGCCCCTCAGCAGCGAGAACGCTCGCCAGCTTGCCGGCCGCGAGCGCCAGCAGCGCGGGCAGGGTCGCGGCGTGCATCCACCGCTCCGTCTGCGTCTCCATCAACTGCGACATGAAGACTCCGCCCAGGATCGCGCCGGGCACCGCCAAACCGAGCCCCAGGCCTCCCTGCGCCGGATCCAGGATCGAGGCGGGATGGACGAGGTAGTAGTCGAGGTGGACGAGGACGTAGTCCAGCCGGCCGCCGATGACGGCACCCGGGATCACGCCGAGCAGGAGGAACGGCAGCTCGGCTGGCTGGAGCGTCAAGGGCGGGACGTACGGCCCCTCCATCGGTGTCAGCCGCCCGATGCGGGCGAGCAGGACCAGCGAGACGAAGATGATCCCCGCCAGGACGACGGTCTGGATCCGGATGCTGGTGTCAGCGAAATACAGCAGCGGGTCAAACGCGACGGTGATGACCGCGGGCATCACGCGGGCCGGCCATTGTCCGGGAGTGGCTTTGTCGTCACCCCGCGAGTGTATCGGGGCAGCCAGCCGGGTCGAGATCAGGCGTGCAGCTTGTCCACGAGCTCGCGGACCGCGGCGGCTGATCGCTTGAAGGCGGCGTCCTCGACCTCGGTCAGGCCGATTTCGATGACGCGCTCCATGCCGGTCGAGCCGAGCACCACGGGAACTCCGACGAACAGGCCGTCCACGCCGTACTCACCGTCGAGCAACACGGCGCAGGGAAGGACACGCTTGCGATCCAGGAGGATGGACTCGACCATCTCGAAGGTCGCGGCCGCGGGAGCGTAGTAGGCAGAGCCGGCCTTCAGCAGCGCCACGATCTCGGCCCCACCGCTAGCCGTCCGGTCCACCAGCGCCTGCACCCGCTCGGGGCTCATGAGCTCGGTGATGGGGATCCCGGCGACCGTTGAGTAACGCGGCAACGGGACCATCGTGTCCCCGTGCCCGCCCAGGACAAAGGCGTGCGTGTCGGTGACCGAGACGCCCAACTCCATGGCGATGAACGCGCGGAACCGGGCCGAATCGAGGACCCCGGCCATACCAATCACACGCTCGCGTGGGAAGCCCGAAGCCTCCATCGCCACGTGACACATGGCGTCCAGCGGGTTGGTCACGATGATCAGGATCGCGTCCGGCGAGTGGGTCGCCGCGGCCTGGACCACGGACCGGACGATGCCCGCGTTCTTCGCCAGCAGGTCGTCCCGGCTCATCCCGGGCTGGCGGGCGAGGCCCGACGTCACGACCACGATGTCCGAGCCAGCGGTGTCGGCATAGTCGTTGGTTCCGACGAGCCGCGAATCGTGACCCATGACCGGCGCCGCCTCGGCGAGATCAAGGGCCTTCCCCTGCGGGAGGCCTTCGACGATATCAACGAGGACCACGTCGGCGAGGCCTGCTTCGGCAATCCGCTGGGCCGTCGTTGCCCCGACATTGCCCGCCCCGATGACGGAGACTTTTCTTCGGCTCATTGCACTCCTGTCGGCAGCTGACGAGTCAGCCGCTGGATACTCAACTCGCTGGATTCGAACTCCGCTCCACCTGGGCCGCGCCATCGACGACGATCGGGCCCGAGGACCGGATGGCTTCGCTGACGCCATCGGCGTACTTCACGAAGTTCTCGTGGAACATGGCCGCAATCCGCCGTGCGGCGGTGTCGTAGGCCTCGCCGTCCGCCCATGTCCCACGCGGCGTGAGAACCTCGGCCGGGACTCCTGGAACCTTGACGGGCACCTCGACCTGGAAGATCGGATCCGTGACGGTCGGGACATCCGCCAGCGCGCCACTCAGGGCGGCCCGGACCATGTTCCGGGTGTGGGTGATGTTCATCCGCTCGCCGACCCCGTATGGCCCTCCGGTCCAGCCCGTGTTGACCAGCCAGACCGGGACGTCGTGCTCTTCGAGCCGGTCCATGAGCATGTGTGCGTAGACGCCTGGATGACGGGGCAGGAACGGGGCTCCGAACCCGGCCGAGAACGTGGCCGTTGGCTCCTTGACGCCGATCTCGGTCCCGGCCAGCTTGGCCGTGTAGCCCGAGATGAAGTGGTAGGCGGCCTGTTCACGCGTCAGTCGCGCGATCGGCGGCAGGACGCCGAACGCGTCGGCGGTGAGGAAGACGATGGCCCGTGGCTTTCCGGCGATCCCGGTCGGATCCGCATTGCCGATGAAATTCAGCGGGTAGGCGCCCCGGGTGTTCTCGGTGAACTTCTCGCTGTCGAGATCGAGGTCGCGGGTGATCGGGTCGATGTCGACGTTCTCGAGGATCGTCCCGAAGCGCTTCGTGGTGGCGAAGATATCCGGCTCGTACATCGGTGACAGGCGGATGGTCTTGGCGTAGCAGCCGCCCTCGAAGTTGAACGTGTAGTCGCTGCCCCAGCCGTGCTCGTCGTCACCGATCAGGCTTCGCAGCGGGTCGGCCGAAAGGGTCGTCTTGCCGGTTCCCGAGAGTCCGAAGAAGACCGCCACGTCGCCGTCGGCACCGACGTTGATCGACGAGTGCATCGGCAGGACGCCCTCATCGGGCATCAGGTAGTTCATGACCGTGAAGGCCGACTTCTTGATCTCTCCGGCATACATCGTCCCGACGATGATGATCTCCATCCGCTCGAGATGGACGAGGATCGCCGTTCCGGTGCGCGTGCCTTCGGTCGCGGGATCTGCCTGGAACGACGGGACGTTGATGATCGTGAAGTTGGGTTCGAACGTGGCCAGCTGATCCTGGGTCGGCCGACGGAACAGGTTGCGGGCGAAGATGCTGGCCCACGCGGTCTCCGTGTAGACGCGCAGCGAGCGTCGATGGGCCGGGTGCGCCCCGATGAACAGGTCCTGGCTGTAGAGATCGCGCTCGCGGGCATAGGTCATGAGTCGCTCGCGGAGTCGGTCGTAGTGCGCCTCCGAGATCGGGTGGTTCACGTCGCCCCACCAGATCTTCGCCTCGGACTTCGGCTCGACGACGATGAATTTGTCCTTTGGCGATCGACCGGTGTGCTTGCCGGTTCGAACGACAAGGGGCCCGTTCGCGGCGAGCATCCCCTCGCCCTCGCGCAGGGCGAGTTCGTATAGCTCGGCGGTCGATAGGTTGGTCCTGCCCGGACGCGCGAGGCTTCGCGGCGTTCCGGTGGCGAAAGCGGTGGTCATGTCAGCGGTCTCCTCGGCGCAGACGGCGGGACGAACAAGCCCGGCCCGTCAGGGCTTCGAATCGACCGGCCGCGCGTGGAGCAGGCGATGAACCCGCAAGAGTCGGCTTCCGCAGTCGTTACAGTTGCCACCGATCGTACCACCAGGGAGAAGCCCCGGTTGCGAAACGGTTGCGATGACGAGAGCCGAGGGTAGGCGCGGTGGGCGGACGGCGCCCGGGCGCCATGCGCGCGGTCCGGTGCGGGCCTGTGCGGGCGGCCCGTGGTTGCGAGCCCGTGGTGGCGTGCGCGCGGGCCGCGCGTTCAGGACCACCAGTCCTGATTTTCGCGCCGCGATGTCGGAATCCGGCCTGACCGTCCCGATGACGACACCAAACGCGGCCGATTCAGCCCCAAACGGTTGAAAACCGGACCAGGAGTCCGTTCCGCGGCGACATGTGTCGAAATCCCGGACTGGTGGTCCGGTCTGGCAGACGCCGGAGGCCGTCGCCGGGGGCAGAGGCGCGCGGCAACGGCCAGGGGCCAGTGGGCCGACGCCGACGCCCGGGCAGACGCCCGGGGCCCGAGCCGGGGCCGGTGGCGGTCGCCGATCGTCAGGCCTGGTCGAGTGCCTCGCGCAGGTCCGCGACGAGGTCGCTCGCAGCCTCGATGCCGACGGACAGCCGAACGAGATCCTCGGGGACCGCCAGTGGCGATCCGGCCACGCTCAGGTGGGTCATCTGGGCCGGCACTTCGATCAGCGACTCGACGCCACCGAGTGATTCGGCCAGGGTGAAGATGCGCGTCCCTTCAGCAACGGCGACTGCGCGCTCGATGGCGGTCCGGCTGTGGCGACCGCCGGGGGCGGGCCGGAACGAGACCATCCCTCCACCACCAGCCATCTGGCGACCCACGACCGACACCTGCGGATGCGCGTGCGGTCCCTCGCCGAGGCCGGGGTATGCAACCCAGGCAACGTCGTCACGGGCTGCCAGGAAGCGAGCCACCACCGCGGCATTCTCCCCGTGGCGATCGACGCGGATCGAGAGCGTCCGGAGCCCTCGAAGGGCCAGGAAGCAATCAAAGGGCCCGGGCACCCCACCCATCGCGTTCTGAAGGAAGCGGAGCCGCTCGGCAAGAGCCGCATCCCGGGTCACCGCGATGCCCAGGACCGTGTCGCTGTGGCCGGCCAGGTACTTGGTCGCGGAGTGAAAGACGATGTCCGCGCCAAGGGCCAGCGGCCACTGGAGCGCCGGCGATGCGAACGTGTTGTCCACCACGAGCAATGGTCGGTCGGGCGCGTCGCCGAAGCGGTCCCGGATGGCACGCGCCGCGGCGGCGATATCGATCACCTTGAGCAGGGGATTCGTCGGCGTCTCGAACCACACGAGGCGTGTACGCTCGGTCATCGCCTCCCAGAGGGCTTCCGGGTTGCCGGCGAGATCCGCATAGCGGGCATCGACCCCGGCCCCCCGGCGGACCTGCTCGAGATATCGATACGTTCCGCCATACACGTCATCACCGACGACGATCTCGGTCCCGGCCGGGGCCAGCTCGGCGATCGCTGCCGTTGCCGCCGAACCCGATGCGAAGGCGATCCCCTCCCCGCCTCCCTCGAGCAGCGCGACTGCTCGCTGCAGCCGATCTCGCGTCGGATTGACGGACCGCGCGTAGTCGTAGCCGGCACGCGGTCGATTGACGCCGTCCTGGGCGTAGGTGCTCGTCTGGTAGATCGGCGGTGCGACGGCCCCGGTCGCCTCGTCTGGTTCGGCGCCGGCATGGACGGCGAGTGTGTCGAAGGAAAGGTTCGGATCGAGATCGTCGTTTCGCATCGCCGGCATCATCGCACCGCTGGGCCACGGCGGGCTCCGGGCGGCTTCGGCCCGGGGTGCTTGGGGCGCCAGCACGAGCCGCGCTACGTTCCGGGCCAGTCCGCCTCGAAGATGAGCTCCAGACCGTCGATCTCGTCGATCTGGGACCCGATCTCGCGGAAGCCGAGTTGCGCGGTGAGGCTGCGCGACGCGACGTTTGGGGGACTGATGGAGGCGCGGAACCGCGTGACGCCATGTCGGGCGACGGCCCAGTCGAACAGCGCTCGGACCGCCTCGATCGCGTAGCCCTGGCGCCGGAACGCCGCCTCGACGCGATAGCCGACCTCGAGGCGACCGAGGGCGTCAGGCGGCCCGTGAAAGCCGACTGTGCCGATCACGCGGCGGGTCCCCTCCGTGTCCACGAGGATCATCGCCCGGCCCAGCCACTCGATCATCGTCGGATCCACCGCCAATTGCGCCAGCCGATAGACGATGAAGTGCTCGAGATCCTCTGCCATGCCGTGCGGTACGTGCGCCCCGATCGCACGTTCCGCCGCATCGAGGTTGCGCTCGCGCAGAGCCTCCATGAACGTCACCGACATCGGCACGAGGGTGAGTCGTGCCGAGCGAATCGGTTCGGGCGGGTCCCAGCCTTCCGAGGTCACGCCGCTTCTGCCTGACAGGTCAGTTCGACGGCCCCGTCCGGTGCGCCAGGAACTCCAGGAGGTCGAGCTTGGTGACCACCCCGGCAGGCCGGTCCGCGCGCGTGACCAGGAGGGCCGGATGTCCCCCGGATAGAACGGCGAAGGCAGCGTCCAGGGAGGCATCGACGTCCACGGTCGGCAGCGGTCGGTCCATCACCTCGCCGATCGTCCGATCGACGATCTCGGGATTCCGGTACGCCCGATCAAGCAGCCCCTGCTCGCTGACGGACCCCACGATCCCTTCGAGTGAATCGCCTTCGGGCTCCTGCGACACCGGCAACTGGCTGATGCCGAAGCGCTGGAGCGTGTCGATGGCGTCGCCGACGCGGTCCGTGGTTCGGGTAAGGACGAGGTTCGGAAGGTCCTGTCCGGTGGCGCGCCCAGCAAGGATCTGGCCGACCCGGACGACCGCGCCGGTCGTCGCGAGGAGGCCGTTCGCCCGCATCCACTCGTCGTTGTAGAGCTTGGACAGGTACGACCTGCCGCCGTCCGGGAGGATCACCACGATGACGGCCCGCTTGGTTGCCTCGGGCCCAGCGGCCATCACGCGTCGGGCTTCGTCGAGCGCTGCGACGACCGCCGTCCCGCATGATTCGCCGGCCAGGATCCCCTCCTCCCGGGTGATCCGGCGCGCCATCAGGAACGAGTCGCGATCCGAAACGCGGACCCATCGATCCACCACGGATGGGTCATGCGTGCCGGGCAGGAAATCCTCCCCCACTCCTTCGGTGAGGTACGGGCGAGGCGTGTCGCCCGAGAGAATGCTGCCCTCAGGGTCTGCCCCGATGATCGCGATCCCGGGGTTCTGACGCTTCAGATAGCGACCGGCGCCGCTGATCGTTCCGCCGGTCCCGGCGCTGGCCACGAGATGGGTGATCCGACCGTCGGTCTGATCCCAGATCTCGGGCCCGGTCGTCCGCTCGTGGGCCGTGGGGTTCTCCATGTTCCAGTACTGGTCGGGCTTGAACGCCCCGGGAATGTCCCGGGCCAGCCGGGCCGCCACGGAGTAGTACGACTCCGGGGACTCGGGCTCGACATTGGTTGGGCACAGGACGACGTCAGCGCCATATGCGCGGAGCAGGGCCTGCTTCTCCGGCGACTGCTTGTCCGCCATGACGAAGATGCAGCGATAGCCCTTCAGCGCGGCGGCAATCGCCAGGCCGTGGCCCGTATTCCCGGAGGTCGGCTCGATGATGGTGCCCCCGGGCTTGAGGAGCCCAGCACGCTCTGCCGCCTCGATCATCGGCAGCCCGATCCGGTCCTTGATGGAACCCCCGGGGTTGAGGGTCTCCAGCTTGCCCAGGATGAGCGGCTGGCCATCCACCGGCCCCAGGTCCCGCGTGACGCGCGTGAGCCGCACGAGGGGCGTTCCGCCGACGAGATCGAGGATGGATTCGGCGTATTTCATGCCCAGAGTGTAGGGGCGTCAGCCAGCGGCGGGGCCTGCAGCGCTCAACGCCGCCGCGGCGGCGCGGGCTGCGAGACGCCCGCCGACCGAGGCAAGGAACGTCGCGCGGTCCAGGCCCAGGAGCCGCACGGGCGAGGTCGTTCGCACCGTCGCGGTGCGCGGGACGTCGAGGAGCAGGGCGATCTCCCCGAACGCTTCACCCGGTCCCTCAGTGCGAATGAACCGTCCGTCGATGGAGATCTCGACCGTGCCCTCGTCGATCACGTAGAAGAAGTCACCCGGTTCTCCCTGGTTGATGACGTCGACCTCCGGGCCGAACTCGAAGGACCGCAGGGACCCGGCAAGCCGCTCCAGGACCGGTGCTTCGAGCGGCGCGAAGATCGCGAGGCCCCGGAGCAGCTCGAGGCTGCGTCGAGGCGCGAGAGCCGGCCGGTCCGACCCCCAGATCCGCCGCCAGCTGAGCATCCCGATCAGCGGAAGGGAGAGCCCCGCGACCACGAGGGCGCCGCGCTGACCAACCGCAAGTACGAGGATCGGAGCTGCGATCGATCCGACCGCCAGGGCCGCCATCTGGGCCGCCTCGAGGATCCCGAAGACCCGGGCGAGAACTTCATCGGGTGCCACCCGCTGGAGCAGGGTGCGGCTCGCGACATCGAGAATCGTTCGGCCGGTCCCGGCGAGAGCTATCAGGCCAAACGCCACGAGCGGCGCGGGCACGGATCCAAGCACAGCCAGAGGAAGCCCCCAGAGCACCATCCCGATCGCGATCGGGATGGCCAGTCGGCCATCTCCGACGAGCACCACGGTCGCAGCCGCGCCGATCAACCCACCCGCCCCGACAGCCGAGCTCAGGAAGCCGGCGCCCTGCTCGCCGATCCCCAGGAGATCGATCGCCAGCATCACGGCGAGGACGTCGAGCGCTCCCCACAGCATCCAGGCGCCAGCCAGCAGCGAGACAACGGCCCGTGATGACGGATCAGCAGCGAGCCGTCTGAAGCCGTGCAGCCCCTCGCTGAGCATCGTGCTCGCAAGCCCGCCACGCCGGCCCTCCACCGCGGGCTGGCGACGGGCATCCGGCCGGATTCCCGCCACCAGTCCGGCGCCCGCGAACAGCAGGCCGGCCGCGCCCAGGAAGACGGCCCCGGCCCCGAGTTCGGGCAGGAGTAATCCAGCCAGGATCGGTCCAGCCAGGATACTGACCGCCTCCACCGTGCCCGAGGCGACGTTCGCGGCCGTCAGCTCGTCTGGCGTCCGTGCGAGCGACGGCATCAACGCCCCCTGGATCGGCCGGGTGAGCGTGATCGTGGTCGCCGCGACGGCCGCGAAGGCGTAGACGACGATCGGGGTCAGATCCGCGACGATGGCGAGTCCCGTCACGAGCATCGCCGCTCCCTGGGCGAGATAGCCGACGGTGAGCACCAACTCACGCCGATATCGGTCGCCGGGCACCGCTGCAAACGGGGCGACGATCGCGGCCGGCACCAGCTGGATCAGCGCAACGATCCCGGCCTCGGTCGTCCCGCCCCGGTTGTAGGCGTAGACCAGGATGGCGACCCACACCCCGAACTCGCTGATATTGAAGCCGGCGAACGCGAGCTCGACACGTCGCAGGTCGCGACTCGCCATGACCGACCGGATCACCCCGAGCGAGGCACGCAATCGCCCGAACGGGCGGACCAGTCGATCCATGGCGTGAGTCTGCCATGCGGCGCCGCGGCCGGAGTGGCCCGGCCACCGGCCTGGCTCGGCGGACGTCAGCCGTTCGTCACCGGGATCGCGGACGCGCAAGCAGCAGCCAGGTCAGGCCGCGCAGTCGACGTCGATGTGTCGGTAGATCCACCGTATCCGGGTAGATGGCCATCACGGCCGGACCAAGTACCTCTTCGAATCGCCGCGTCAGCGCACGCGCCAGGGCCAGTTCCGATCGACTGCCGACCTCAGCGGGCGTCCCGTCCCACTCGTCGGCGAGCAGCGCCTGGGCCGAGGTGGGCGCCAGGATCCGTGACGCCAGGCGCTTTCCCAGGTACAGCTCATCCGCCCCGGCGAGCGCGACGGGCACGATTGGAGCGCCGGTCCGCAGCGCGATCAGCGCCGCGCCGTGGCGGAAGGTCGCCAGGCGATCGGGCGGACCGGCCACGCCGCCCTCGGGCACCAGAACAAAGATGCCGCCATTTGCCAACACCGCCCGCGCCGAGGCCACGTGCTGGTCCACGCCGACGCCGCCGCGCCAGACGGGTAGCATCCCGCCCAGGCGGTGGAGCAGGAGTTCGCGCCAGCGGGCCGAAAAAGCAGATGGACCGCTGCCGAGGAACCACGCTCTCGGCTCCAGCGGAAGGGCGTTGAGGATCAGGAACGGGTCCATCCAGCCGCGATGAATCGCCGCAACCACCAGGTACCCGCCCGCCTCGGGCAGGAGTTCGCGGCCCGTGGCCTCGACCTTGAACCCGAAGATCCGGAACAGGATCAAGCGCGCCATGACGTTGACCGCCCGCACGAACGAGTCGGCCCTGGACTCCGGCGGCCGGCCGAGCCAGGTCAGGCCCTCCTGGACACCGCCCCATGCGGCGGCAAGCGCTTCAGGGGAGAGCCGCCCTCGCTCGGGCCGGGTACGCACCGGCGGTCCGACCGGCTCGGACGGCACGCTGGATCAGCTGCCCGGTTCGGGCTCCGACGCCCGAGGATCGGCGGCATCCGAAGGTGGTTCTTCCCTGTCCTCGGACTCGTCCCGTTCGTCGGACTCGTCGAGTTCGTCAAAGTCGTCCGGTCCATCGAGCATGTCGAGATCGTCGAGGTTGGTGGCGGCGCCCGCATCGGCGACTTCCACCGAACGCCGGTGCCGATACAGGAGCAGCAGGAACGCGCCGAGGCCGAAGAGGATCGACATGATCTGCGCCGTCGGGACGCCCGCGACGAACCAGTTGCCGGTCCGGAGGTTCTCGAGCAGGAACCGAACGACCGCGTACCAGATGAAGAAGATCAGGATCTGGTCACCCGGGCGGAGGGGGTACGGCCTTCGACGCGACAACCAGATGAGCAGGCCGGCGCCGACCAACCCGGACAGCGACTCATAGAGGAACAGTGGCTGGAATGCCGTGCTGGCCTCCGGAAACCCTGAGCACGGATACGCTGCCACGCGGTGAGCGCAGTCGATGGCGATGCCCCACGGCAGATTCGTCGGCGGGCCGTATAGCTCCTGGTTGAAGAAGTTGCCCCATCGCCCGACCGCCTGCATCGTGAACAGCGCCGGGGCGACGATGTCCGCCCAGGTCCAGGCCGGGATCCGGTGGTACCGGACGAGGATGGCGAACGCGATGACGCCGGTGATCAGCCCGCCGTAGACGCCAAGTCCGGAGTACGGCGGCAGGACGATCTTCGCCAGGTCGTCCTTGTAGAGCGCCCACTGATCGATCACGTGGTACAACCGCCCGCCGACCAGCGCGGCCACGGCGATCACGATCAGGCCGTTTCCCACCAGCTCCGGATCCTGCCCGAACTGCCGGGCCTGACGGACCAGGACCGTGAAGCTGACGAAGAGTCCGAGGGCATAGGCGATCCCGTACCAGTACACGGGAAGCGGGCCAAGGTGGAAGGCGATCGGGTCAACGAAGAAGTTGATCATGGCCCCGGAGTGTACGCGGCCCGCCGTTCACCGTAGACTCGGGCCGATGGACCGCATGATCGAGCCTGCCTGATGGCCGAGTTCCAGTGGTGGCTATTGCTCGTCGGCCTGGTCGCGGGCGGCGGCCTCGTCGCGGTTCTCTATCTCGAGAGCGCCCGCCACGAGGCGGATGTCGACGAGGAAGAGTTGCCAGCCGAAGCTGCGTGGATTGCGGACCGGATGCGCAATCGAGGGCGCCCCGTGGACGCTGGGTCAGTGGAGCAAGTGCTCCTGGATCACCAGGCCTACCTGGGCCTTCCCCCACCCGATCGACTGGTTCCGGTCGCGCCAGGGGCGATGCGAGACGACGCCACGCCTATCGCCGCCGGGGTCCACTCGACCGACGACTAAGCGTCGTCTGGCCGGGACAGCCGGAGCGGGCGACGCTCGAACGAGGTCGAAAAGACGACGTCGGTCTCGGTCGTGAAGACGTGACGGGTGGTCTGGACAGCCCGGAGCACTCGCTCGAGATCCCGTGTACTCCGAGCCCGGATCTTGAGCAGGTAGTCGGCTTCGCCGGTGATGTGGTGGCACGCCTCGATCTCCGGGATCGCGGCGAAGTCATCGGTCAGGTCTGTTGCGATTGTTCCAGGTGCCTGGGTCACCCAGGTAAAGGCCAGGAGCGCGAGGCCCACCGCTTCAGGTGACACGCGGGCCGTGTAGCCCGTGATGACCCCGCGCGCCCCGAGCTTCTTGACCCGTTCGTGCGCGGCCGGGCCACTGATGCCAACGGCGGCTCCAAGGTCGGCATAGGAACGGCGTCCGTCTTCCTGGAGCAGCTCGAGAAGCTGGGCGTCGATCCGATCGAGCGGGCGTTGCTCCGTCATACCATCACTTTCGTAAGCATATTGCGTAGTCTGCCTAATGGTGTTAGGCTATCAGCTGTTAGACAAGGTCAATCATCCTGTGTCGCGACCCGTCGCCACTGCGACGGGACCGATGGTCAGTCCACCGGTCCACCGACACTCGCAAAGCTTCAGGTACCAATCATGCTCGCGTACTCCGGTTTCGGACTTCTGGCTCTGTTCTCAATCCTGAGCGCCCTGATGGGCGACAACCGCCGCAATTCTGCGGACTCGCTGGCCGTCCTCGGATACGCCAACCGCTGGATCCGCTGATCCGGCACGGGCGCCAGCGGCGCCCGCGGCGCCCGCGTCGACGCCAACGAAACAATTCACTGAACCCGCTCCCGGACATCCGGGGGCGGGTTCTGATTCGCTCCGGTCATGCGTCACCCGGTCATCAATCGGGCTAGTTTGGCCCCGCCGGTGGGTCCACGAGATCGGGCGATGCGCCGCGCCACGCCGCGTCCGCCTCCCCGGGATCCTTGCCGACCGACAGCGATCCGACGAGCGCCAGGCCCCCCAGGATGATCCCGATGCCGCCCCCGGCGACGAGTGGCCAGTGCCAGAAGAGCGTGAGATAGGCCACAATTCCGCCCCCGACGCCGACGGAGATGAGAATCGCCCTGAGATCCGGCATCAGTCAGCCGGCCACCGAAACGCCGATGAGGCTGCCGACCACGTACGTGACCGCCGCCGCCGCCGCACCGATCCCGACCTGACGGGCCCCCGAGAAGAGGAGGCTCCGACCGGTAAGGAGGGACACTCCGGCTCCGACCACGAAGAGCGCGACCAGCGACATGGCGAGCGCGACGAAGAATGCCGTCGAGCCAGATCCCAGGAAGTACGGCAGGACCGGTACGACGGCGCCGACCGCGAAGGCAATGAAGGAGCCGAACGCGGCGCCCCACGGTGAGCCGAGCTCATCGGGATCGAGGCCGAGTTCCTCGCGGACGAGCGCATCGAGTGCCTTGTCCGGGTCTTCGAAGATCCGATGTGCGATGGTCCGTGCCTCGTCGGCCGTGAAGCCCTTGGCCCGATAGATGGCCGCCAGCTCCGCCTCCTCCTCCTCCGGCATGGCCTCCATCTCGGCACGCTCGAGGGCGATCTGGCGCTCGGAGAGTTCGCGCTGGGACTGCATCGAGATGTATTCACCGGCAGCCATGGAAAAGGCTCCGGCCAGGAGCCCGGCGACTCCTGCCAGGAGGATGAAGTGCGCCGAGTCGATGGCGTTGTTGGCCCCGGCGACGCCCATGACCAGGGCCAGGTTCGAGACGAGGCCATCCGATACGCCAAAGATCACCGCTCGCAGCGTCCCGGACTGACTCGATCGGTGCCACCGCTCGCGGTTCGCGATCTCCCCCGGTGCGCTCACACCCGCGGGGATTTCCGCGTGCCCCTCGGCCGACATGCCCTTGTCGGACAGCCGCTTCCAGATCTCGGCGTGTTCGCGCTCGTCGGCGGCGATCGCCTCCACCTCGGGGGTGGATTGCGCCGTGTAGATCTCGACTTCGTCGCCCTCGAGCGCCTGGACGAGGTCGCGCACCGCATGCGTTCCAAACAGTCGCGCCAGAACGATGATCGCGCGGACGCGAAACCCGGGGCCGGTCGGCTCGGGCACATCGGCCCCCAGTTCACGAAGCCGGCTCGCCCAGATTTCAGCGTGGCGCCGTTCGTTGCCGGTGATGGTCGTGAACGCCTGCACCCGGCGCGGTTCGCGCTCGATGCGGGCCAGCGCCTCGTACAGCGCGATGGCGTCGCGCTCCAGCTTGAGGTTCTCGAGGCTCTGGGCCAGGTCGATCGAGCTCATGACCAAAGCGTAGCCGGATGGCGCCGTCCGTGAGCCGGAGCCCTTTCCACGGCGCTACACTCGCGTCGATGACAGAGCCCCTTCTTCCACCCCTCCGCTGGCTATCCGCTTCCGATGTCGTTGCCGCGATGCCGCCGATCAGTGAGCGACTGGCCCTGGCCGAACGAACGATGGTCGCGCTGGCGACCCCAGGCGGGGCTGAGATGCCGCCCAAGGTCGCCATCCACCCCCGACCGGCCGCCTCGTTCATGCATGCGATGCCGGCGATGCTTCGCGGGACGGACCTGTTCGGCGATCGGCTCGGGATGAAGTGGGTCGCCGGCTATGCCACCAACAACGAGATCGGGCTGGCCGGTATCAGCGCGCTGGTCATCGTCAACGACCCTGCGACGGGCATTCCCCTCGCGATCATGGATGGCGGACCCATCACGGCCCAGCGAACGGCGGCCGTCTCGGGTGTGGCCCTCCAGCGGTTCAAGCCGATCGTCAGCGGCCGGCCGGTCCGCGCGGCATTGATCGGCGCCGGCGTTCAGGGACGATCCCATCTGCCCGTCTTCGGCCACACGATGCCGGGCGTCGAGCTGCATCTCTTCGATCCGGACCCGCGTCGGTCGAATGCCCTCGCGGAGGAGGCTCGGGCCACGGTCGGCATCGGCACGGTGGTGGTCGAGCAGTCCGCCCGGGATGCCATCGACGGCGCTGATGTCGTGCTGACGGCTGCCGCCTTCGGACCGCCCGAGGATCGCCAGCAGATGACGAACGCGTGGCTCGCGGCGGGTGCCACCATCATCCCGATCGACTACGCGACGTATCTCGCGGCCGAAGTCGCCGAGCGGGCGACACTGTTCGTGGTCGACGAGCGCGGGCAGTACCTCGCCAACCGCGACGCCGGCAATTTCGACGGGTATCCGGATCCCGACGCCACGCTCGGCGAGGCGATCCTGGCGGGGACACCACGGCCCGAGGGTCGCGTGGTCGTCACGCACCTCGGGGTCGGCCTGTCCGACGTGGTCTTTTCCGATGCGATCCTCAAGTCCGCCGAGGCCCAGGGCCTGGGGATGGAACTCCCGCGCTGAGTTGCGGCTCCATTGAACGGGTGCCCGC